>NZ_JBTVPY010000029.1:0-81614 GCF_054720805.1 Pseudomonas sp. MT3 | reverse complement strand
CCCTTAATGCTGGAGTTCGGAAGGTGACTTGGCTGGACGCTTACACTTCTTCGGCGGGGACTACAACATAAACAGCGATCGAGACTTCGTCGCGCTGAGTGTTGGGGTGAATTTCTAGTTCATCGAGGGCTTCTGAACTGGCGTGTCGGCGCACTCAAGGTGCTGATACGCCAAGTCAGGGGGTATGCGTAGCTTCTGCTTTGAATTAGCCGACCGGCGAGGCGACTGAAATGTTGGTTCCTGAACCCATGATCACCAAGGCGGCTTTGACCAAAGACTCTCGACTAATGCTGGCGGGCTTCAGTGCGTCATCTCGCAGAGCCAGGCTCAGCACGCCATTCATCATTGACCACGTAGCGTAGGCCGCACTTTCGGGCTCCAGATTGGGGTTGGCCCAACCACCCTCGATGCCATCCCGAATGATTGCGGTCAGATGAGCGACCTGCTCGTGAGCCATAGCCCCGATGCGAGCGATTGCTTCAGGCTCTTCTGGTGGATTGGCAAGGATCCGGAACTGGTAAGGGCGCTCGAAGGCGAAGCCCACATATGCTTCACAGATACGCGAAGCGCGCTCCATGGGCGTGCCCTTACCGTCGTATGCGCGATCGACATACCGACGATTTTCCTCCATTGCCCGTTCGGCAATAGCTACCAGCAGCGCAGGTTTTCCACCCACGCGGTTGTAAACCGTCTGCAGAGAGACATCCGCTCTCTTGGCGACTTCGTCAGCTGAAACCGCCGCCGCTCCACCTTCAATCAGGAGCTCTTCAGCGATTTCAATAAGGTTTCGACGCATATCTGCGGCGCGGCGTTGGGTGCGGGTAAGGGTAATCGTCGTCATTTGTTGACTGTAACACGCCCTGAGATTAGAGTTAAGTCCAACGTTGGAGTCACTTAAAAGATATCAAATAACAAAAGCGAATTTAGGTACATCCTATGCTACGTCTCGACGTCGAGTTTCCTTCTGAGGACTCCAAATGCAGCGCCTGGCTGTATCTCCCGGAATCCGAAAACCCACCTCCGATTATCGTCATGGCTCACGGCTTGGGAAGCGTCCGAAGGATGCGACTTGATGCCTATGCCGAGCGCTTTTCCGAGCTAGGGTACGCCTGCCTGGTATTCGACTATCGGCATTTCGGCGATAGCGAGGGTATGCCCCGCCAGCTCCTGGATGTGAAAAAACAGCTTCAGGACTGGAAGGCTGCTGTGGCCTTCGTTCGGACTCAGAAAGAGGTGAATGGTAGGCGGGTGATCCTGTGGGGTACGTCCTTTAGCGGCGGACACGTGCTTTCAACTGCTGCGGAAGATATGCAAGTCGCGGCGGTGGTTTCGCAATGCCCATTCACCGATGGTGTGGCCTCCAGCAAGGGCGTTGATCCGATAACGTCACTCAAAATCTCCGGCAAAGCGATCAAGGACTTGGTCGGCTCCTGGTTCGGCTTGGCCCCAGTGATGATCCCTACCGCCGGCCCGCCTGGCTCCGTCGCAATGATGACTGCACACGATTGTGAGAGTGGCTATCTCCAGCTGGTGCCCACCGACAGCGCGAAGGGTTTTCCCAACTACGTGGCGGCTCGCATTGCTCTGAAGATCATGGCCTACGCCCCGGGGCGAAAGACTCCAAAGATAACGTGCCCCGTCCTTTTCTGCCTCTGTGAGACCGACACAGTGGCCCCGTATGAGGCCAGCTACTACCACGCCCGAAAAGCTCCGCGCGGGGAGATCAAGATCTACACAGAAGGCCACTTCGATATCTACATGGGCTCTGCTTTCGAGCGGGTCATCCAAGACCAAATCGAATTCATCCAGCGTGTTGTACCGTTGAACTAAGGAAATTTTGAATGTCTGGCTACTCTCTCGACGGTCGTGTTGTCGCTATCACAGGATCTACCGGTGGGCTCGGATCTGCGGTTTGCAGAGCGCTCATTGCTAAGGGTGCTCACCTTGCACTGTTCGATATGAATTTGAACGCGGTGCAGGAACAGGCAAAGGAGCTGGGTGCTAATGCCCACGGTTGGGAAGTGAACGTCCGCTCCATGGAAAGCATTCAGACCGCGATGGACGAAGCCGCGAAGCTATTTGGTGGCATCGACATTGTGATCGCCGGTGCCGGTATCACCGCGTTTGAGCCTCTCGTTTGTGGTGATCCAAATACTTTTGATCGTGTCATCGACATCAACGTCAATGGGGTCTGGCGTACCTTCCGAGCAGGCGTGGAACACGTAGTCAAACGCAAGGGCTACCTGATGGCGATCTCATCGATGGCAGCCTTCAGCCAGTCACCACTTCAAGCGTCATACACCGGCAGCAAGGCCGCTGTATGGGCCATCTGTAACAGCATCCGCTTGGAGCTTCGGCATATGGACGTAGGCGTGGGTAGCGTGCACCCGACCTTCTTCCATACCCCGATGATGGACCAGGCCTTCAACAGTGGCGCTGGGAACAAAATCTGGAAGGGCAACAAGTCAGGCATCTTCAAGATGGTGGCGCTGGAAGATGTTGTCAGCGGCATCATCGGCGGCCTTGAAAATCGCTCTGACATGGTCTTTGTGCCCAAGAGCAATTCCTTGGTAGCCCATGCTCCACGTTTCTTCCGGAAAGTCGTCGAGAGCCTGGAGTACAAAGACCATGAGGTGGCCGCGATGATCATGGCAGCGAAGCAAGAAGCCGCAGCCAAGTGACATGAGTTTCTTTGCTGGGAGCCTCGATGGTGGGAGGCACCCAGCCTTTTTTACGATGCATCGCTGAGTAGAGCCTTACTTTTCTTCCTAACACCTTCGACTTTCCACTCACGCGACAGCGTTGCCGACAAGCGGCTCAATCCTCTCCCAGGCTCCGCCACCTCCTAGCATGAATCCTTTTTCCGCCATCGAGCATCTAAAAACGCTCTAGGACGATGGGTTCTTGTGTCTGGACTTCTCATATCCCCGAATCTCGCTGGCCAATAGCCTGTCAGCTGGCACACCGGTTACACCAACGCTACAAAATTTGCATTTACTCTAACAGTGGAGTCGGTTACAACATTGGAATAAAGAACAATTCCAATAAATATCGTTGGGTCACGACATGCATCGTCCTGGCAGCTTCTCTCAGCTCAATACGCGGACCAGCACAGAGCTGGTCGACGCCTCTTCTCAAGCACCCCCTCGGTTTCCACTGGGCAGCGCCTTCGTAGGCTGCGCCTGGGTTCCGCTCGTACCGAGCAAATAACAAAAAGCAGGAGATATCCGATGAGTGAGATTACCGCCGCAGCCATGAGCATTTTTGCCGCCATGGCAGAAGCCCCTCTGGTTCCTCGTGAGCATGCCCGTGAAGCGATTTTGCTTCTGGAGTCTGATCTGCCCTGGATCAACCTGCCGGACGGCTCGAAGATCCAGCTCTTGCATGTGGATCTGAACCAGAACCTGTGGATCACCAGAAATCGGATGAAGCCTGGTTTTGGCGTCAACACCCACTATCACACCGGCCCTGTTTTCGCCGTCACGCTGAGCGGGGAGTGGTTCTACAAAGAGTACGCCGACAAGGTGAACAAGGCGGGTGCCTACCTGTTCGAGCCTGCTCACTCGCTTCACACCTTGTGTGTTGCTGAAGACGCCAAAGAAGACGCCGATGTTTGGTTCGCTATTTTCGGTAGCAACATCGACATCGATGACCAGGGCAACGTCATCAACATCCTCGATGCCAAGAAGATGCTGACTGGGTATCGCGCCTTGTGTGCCGCTCAAGGCCAGACCTGTGAGCGACTGATTGTGGTCGGTGAGTAACAGCCCGGCAGCTCAATCGCCTCAACCAGGCGGGCAGCCGCTGTCTGCTCGCCGCCTACATACTTGAGAGGTCACTAATGACTACATGGATCAAAGGCGCTCCGAAGGTCGCATTCATTTCTGGCGCCGGCAGTGGCATCGGCCTGCAGATTGCGAAAGCACTTCTGAATGATGGAGCGAGCCTGGCGCTGTTCGATCTTCGGGTTGACGATGCCGTTCTGGAAACCCTGCGCCGTAGCTGCTGCACGCAAGGCCAACGCGTCGAAGTCTTCACCGTCGATATCTCGCAGGCTGCTTCCGTGGACTCTGCAATCGATGCCGCTGTCGCCAGCTTTGGTGCTCCGGACTTCGCGTTCAACTCCGCTGGCATCCTACGTACCGCGCTCTTCACAGAGCTGCCTGCAGAAACCTTTGAGCTGGTTATTCGCATCAACTTGATAGGCAGCCGGAACTTCGCCGCCGGGATCCTTCGTTACATGAAACCAGGTGGGCATTTGGCTCTGGTTGCATCACTGGCAGGCATCATCGGTGGCTACACCCAGGCTGCATACGGCGCTTCCAAATTTGGTGTCGTTGGTCTCGCCGAGGTACTGCGACTGGAACAGAAGCCCTGCGGCATCGATGTTTCTGTGATTTGCCCTGGTGAGATCTCCACGCCTCTGCTGGATCACGAACGCCAACACGGCAGTAAGGTAACCGAGGCACTCAATGCCACTGCCGGTGTGCTCACCGTTGAGCAGGCGGTAGCCGGGATTTTGCAAGGCCTCCGTAAGCGCGAGTTCATGATTACCCCAGGATTCAGAGCCCGATTCCTGCGTGGAATGGCCCGGAAAGCCAGCGGCTTAATGCGCTGGATGACTGACAAGACCTTGGCAGGCGCCCTGGCCGACGAGCAGAAACGACTGCGTAAGCTGGACCAGAAATCGGCTTGACCTCCCCAAGCACTCTCTAGCGGCTGCTGGCCACCATCTTTGTGGCCGCAGCGCTGATGACACCAAATACGTATTCAAAGGACTTTGGCTATGCAACGTCTTGATGTTCAGTTTTTGTCTGGCGGTAGCCGCTGCGATGCCTGGCTGTATCTGCCGGAATCGAAGCGTCCCGCTCCGATCATCATCATGGCTCACGGCCTTGGAAGCACACGCTCGATGGGGCTCGATAACTACGCGCAGCGCTTTTGCATGCTCGGTTACGCCTGCTTGGTATTTGACTACCGGCACTTCGGTGGAAGCGAGGGAGAACCCAGACAACTGCTGGACGTGAACAAGCAACTCCAGGACTGGAAGGCAGCTGTGGCGTTTGCGAGAACCCGCAGCGATGTGAATACAAACAAGGTCATTCTGTGGGGCACGTCATTTAGCGGTGGCCATGTCATCGCGACTGCAGCAGACGACCAGAAAATCTCTGCTGTGATTTCTCAATGCCCCTTCACCGACGGCATGGCATCCAGCATGGCCGTTCCGCCGTTGACGTCTATGAAGGTGACCGTACGTGCCCTCAGAGACAAGATTGGCTCTTGGCTCGGCACTGCACCGGTGACCATTGCGCTTGCTGGTAAGCCTGGCACTACCGCAATGATGTCTGCGCCCGACTGCGAGAGCGGATATCTCAACCTGGTACCGGAGTCAGAAGCCAAGCGATTCCCCAACTACGTTGCGGCTCGGATTGCTCTTCAGATCCTGACTTACTTTCCTGGTCGTAAAACCCCGAGCCTGAATTGCCCAGTGCTTTTCTGCGTTTGTGAGACCGACACGGTGGCGCCTGCAAAGGCAACCCTTCGCCATGCGCGCAGGGCGCCGCGAGGGGAGATCAAGCTCTACAACGAAGGACACTTCGACATCTACGTGGGTATCGCATTTGAACGGACGATCGGCGACCAAATTGAATTTCTCCAGCGCGCTGTCCCCTTGAACTAAGGCGTTAAGGCCCGCAAAAAAGCGAGGTCTTAAGGATATTTTTCGCGCGTAACGCCAGCCAATCAAAGAGTCACTTACCGATGCAGAGTCTTCGAAGCCGGGGGCTTAACTGCGCTGTCCCGGGCAGGAGAAGCGCATGGTAGTGACTCTGCCGCAGGGTGTTCTCAAGGAATGGCTGCCAGCTCCGCTGGAGGGATGCATGGAACTCTTGCGGTCGTACCCTACGGATCGGATTACCACCCAACCCTGAAAGCCGGCTGGACTCAATCGCGCTGCCGCGCGGGCAGGGCCTGGGGTGGTTGTGATCCTGCCCCACGAGGTACGGCTATTTTTCTGGCCAGAATCTCGCCTGAAAAAAGAATTTCTTTCCCAATTGGCAGGGACGATATCCAGATACTTCCTCTGGAGACGCCGTGCCGATGCCCCCTTTTGCCCATAGTCCGCGCAGAAACTCCCTGCTTGTGCTCCTCCGCACCGAGGCCTGGCACAGCTGGGCCATTCTTCGTTTCAAGCACCAGGGCGAGGGTCTGTGGAAGCTGACGCGCCGCCAGCAGGCGTGTTTGATCATTGTGGCCACGTTGGTTGACCGCGGCGCTTGTCGCCGGGCAGCAAGCAAGGAAGATATTTGTCGGGGACCAATGGCAGCAGATCTACCGCTGGCGTGGCGCCGAGAACGCATTGGATCAGCAGGTCGAGGCTGGTGCTGACGTCATGTACCTGACCAACAGCTTCCGCTTCGGCCCGATGATCGCCGGCGTGGCCAACGCGATCCTCCGGCAGCAGGGCGAAACACGGCCACTGGTTGGGTTGAGCCCCCGAGACAAAGTGATGACGTCACTGCCGTTCGGCTGTGGTCATTAGAGCCTTGCGCCTTGATGTGAACAGGCCTGTCTAACCACAGAGCCTATTCGAAAGGGGGGGCGCGGCATCCCCGAAGCTGCCTCTCACGAGCGTCAGCAAACGGCCAATAGCTGCCTCTCATAGGAGACAGCTCCCTCCCCATGCCCGTGTTAAAAACTATGGAGAACAACGATCATCTGGTGCCTGTCCTCCCGATCCCATAACCACCAGCGCTTCGGAGAACAAACCGAGCTGCAGGCACAGCACCACGAACTGCCGGCAGACACCACGAATGGCTTTGCCGTTGTCCTTGCGGAAGTTGGCGATGTTCTTGAAGTCCGGCATCAGGCATCCGGCCACTCACCACGAAAAACTACGAACTCGCAACCCATCACTTCTTCAGCGTAAACATCCTGACGTCATACACGAATGTGTCCTGCCTGGTGACAACCACCTGTTTGATCGCCGGATGCCTCGGGTTGAGCACAATGTTCCGCTCAAGCGGCATCACCGCCGAAGGCACGATCAGACCCAACTGGCCCCCTCGGCGCAACCATTGGGTACCAAAGGACATACTGGGCGTATCAGCTGGAAGAGCATTCCACCCTACAGGTAGCTCTGCCTGATTAGGCTCCCAATACAGATCCTCATCATCCGGCAGAGCCCATTCCGTAATCGTCATCGGAATCAAGGGCGGCCCGTTCTGATGAACAAAGGTCTCCAGGACGCAGATAGCCGGGGACAACCCCATGTAAATCGCATCCACCTGTTGCTCGTTCCAACGTCCGCCTTCGATTCCCGCTCCTATGCCAGATAGATCATTTGCCCGTGATGTCTTGCAGATACGCCAAGCCCGCATCAGGCCACACCGCCCCATTCGATGGCATGCAGAATTCGCCGAACCTGGCGGGCGCCGAGCTCGGTCAGGCAACGCTGAAACGGTGTTGAGCCCCCCAGGGCACTGTTAGGTGTCGTCATCCAGCACGTAGCCACGCCCTTGTCCTCGAACACCGACTCGGCCAGCACCGAGACCTCCGCTAACCTGTCCAGACGCTCTGACGCCACGACACCAAGCGTGCGCCCCCCCTTAACGGTACGGTCGATCGTTGAGGGCGAAACCTCAAACAGCCTGGCTAAGCCAATCTTGTTGACGTCGAAGGCACGCTGCACCGCAAACAGCCATTGCGTCTTGAAGCCCGCCGCCATGGCCTCTATGCGATCCGCTTCGGACTTCTCGCTCAGGCTATGCGCCAAACGGTAGAAAGCTTCATAGCCCTCTCGCTCGCGCTTCCCCGGCGCAGCCGTCAACTCAATCGAAGGGTTCATGTCCAGCACCTTAAATGACAAATTTTGGAACGTCATTTGATGATACTACGCCATCTTTCAAAACAGATCAGATCTCAAGAGTAAGCGCACGGGATGTGGGCGCGCCCTTCAGATATCTCCTCACGGTTATCGGGCTACGTTCACAGCGGCAGCAATTCTGCTGATTGCGTCGGCGGGGCGGCTTTGTTCGCCGCCAGATTCAAGCGCAACGGCTTAATAATACGATTGAGCGCTACGGCTGCTATGGGGCGGTAGCAGCCCCATCGCAGAGATAGCAATCGACCAGAGACGAACAATCAAACCAATAGGTAGCGTCCGCCCTCCGCGCTATAGCTTGCGCCCAAGAGAAAAAAGACTGGCGTTATCAACACAACGTTTGCCAGCGCCTTCCGCTATGAGGCCCCCAGAAAGCCACAGTGGACGGACTGGCGATTGAGATGCCATGGATGCTGCAGGGCCACGATGGCACTCTCCACTGGCTGCGCACAGGAATGAATCTCGACTTCTTGGCGAGTAATGTCCGCCCCTTGATGCTCAATCTTGGTGGAAAGAGACACGAAACTCTCGCACTGCACTCACTCACCACCGGCTCACAGCTGGACTGCACTCCCTCAGTCAAACCAGCCATGACCCGACTGGTGAAGGCGGTCTCCAATATGCGTAAAGGCGAACGACCACCGCGTCCAGGCGACGCGTGCAACCGCTGTGCATACAGAGCCATATGCACCAGCCACTAACCGCCTGCTAAGCCAAGCGATACCGGCCCTAGACCCTGCATGAGCGCAGAGGACAAAGGACCCCTGGCATCACAAGGCTCTCTTAAAGCAGTTAACGCTATTTATTGGCGTCAAATTCACAACGAACCTTTGATATCATTTCGCCTGCACGCACATCCTTGCCCTATGGGAGCATCACATGCAGGTATGCAAGTCTTTAGGATTCATTGCTTCAATGCTGCTATTGAGCAGCTGCGCCAACATTGCCGCGAAGCACGCCGCGTCGCCACCCGCTGAAGCCATCACCTCAATTGCAAAGGAATACAGCTCTCGCGCACGAGCAGATGAGATCAGCGGTTACACCATAATCTCAGTCCCGACAGACGCTGAACTCAAAACTTGGCAGATGGCCCAGTCCTATTGCATGAAAACAGGTGGGCGCCCCGATTATTGGCCCAGTAACAACCAGGCGTTCAATTGCGTTGATCGCCAGAATGGCGGGATTCACTTCGCGGCTAAGCGCGAAGGCGGGGCGGTCGGGGTGAAAGACATTCGAGTTTTAGAGCGCACGAAGGATAACAATAACGTCTTCAGCACTATGCTGACGGTCATGGGCTACCAAACCCGCGAGCAAATCCTAGAAGCTAGGCAGCGCGCTCAGCAGGAGGCACAACAGCGCTTGATCCAGATGCGCCTTCGCAATCGCGACCAAGTCGCTTACATCGGCGCCCGCGTTTGCCAGATCCGACCATCCGAGACGTTAGGCTATTCCAACATTGTGTTCGTGGCCACTGTGGAACAAGTTGCAGGTGATCGCCTGAAATTGTTTGTGGAGCGAGCGTACTTTCAATCGGCTCCGAATCTTGCTCCCGGTGGATTTAGACAAGAATATGCTTGGGTGAATGTTTGGGATATTGAGCCTTGCCGGATCTAGCTAGCCGTCGAAGTAGAGGCTGAAACCCTCACTACTGCCAATTTATCTAGATAAGACTACAACTCGAAGCACACTCGTAGCAGCGCACACTGAATAGGAAGTATTTTTGATTTTCATACCACTACCTGGAGAGTATATCGCCTCTGCCATTCGCAGAGGAAACGAGATACTCGGAATAAATGGCATCAAAAGATCAGACTACAAAATAAAAAGCAACTCTCGAAAACCGATATATGGATATGCCAACAAGATCGGAACTAATTTCTCATCTAACTTTAAAGAAAAAAATATATCAATGAAGGTTCTCTATGAGAATACTTTGTATCCACTAGCTGCCGTCCTAGGGCAAAAAAGTACAAACTGTGAATATACTCCAACGACAAATTGGAAAATCTGCCTCCATTGCGTGGTGGAGGACATAAGAACTAATGGCACAGCATTTCTGCACTTGAAACATCAGTTTCGAAGCGTAAATTTTTGCAGCAATCACTCAGTGAAGCTCTATGAGAAATGCCCAGCCTGCGGATTATCAATCACTTCACACAAAATATACAAATTCAGGGAGTGCTCAGAGTTCTATCACTTGGAAGAGTGTCACCAAAATTCTGGCCCCCATCTATACGCAAAATTCATTAATGAACTATTGAGCTATAGAGGAAAACCATATTACCGACATGCGGTTTCCTATGATATTCGTCGCCGTATAACCGATGCCCCATCACTCCTACCAGGAGACTCCTTGAAACTTAAACTCGAAAAGCTGATCGCCAAACGCACTGGAATCACCATTTCCCTTAGTTCATCCTGGGAGCTGAATTTCAATCAGACGGCTGTGTGCTGCTTCGCCGCCTTTGGAACAGCAAAAGAATATTTAAAAGCAACTCTCAAGTTTCAGCAACACCCGCACCACTAAGAAAATAGTCAACTTTTCAACGCATGCCAATCATCCTTCCATAATTCATTCATTATAGCCTCCACTTCATACTCAGTAACCTTAATCACACGAATTCCACAAGCACGCAAAATGACGCTCAAAGCACAGCCAATCAGATCGCTTCGTTTTCCTAGCACCCAATGCAAATTTCTTAGTTGAAAATCATGGTCACTCTCTACAAACTCGTGAATTAGTTCATTGCTTCTCGGGAGCCTCCCTGGATTGCGCGCAATTCCGAAGCTATCCGTCACCCGACGCAGCAGCTCCGTCTTTGTGACCTTTATCGGTTTCTCCAGAACCCTATCCAATGCAGTTTTCGCGGCGATTAACTCTTGTGATAAAATCTCGTCCCGCGCATACCAATCAACTCGCTGAAAAGCTTTTTTCTGACGGGGTCTCGCTGCGACGTAATCGTGGAGCCAAACACGGTCATTCGCGTATAGCCAATGATATCCTTCCCTATCATGGCAACGAGTGAATGAATCGTCACTAAACGATTTTCGTATACGTTCCAACTTATCCGGGGAGATATTCTTAGGCATAGATGAAAGCGGCACCTGGCCCATCTTAGTAATTTCAGCCCCCCTTGCCTCGAATCTTCTCAACTCTTCTGATGTTGCCTCTAGAACCCAACACAATAGATAGAACCTAAAAGGTTGAATTATACGTCTCCTATGGCGCAGGATATCAAACACCCAACCAAGACCTTTAGCAGCAAATCCATACTCATATTTTGAACCACATCTATCAATTCGATTGACTATGAACTCACTTAATGCGCCAAGTTTTAGACGGCCATTGAGGAGAAAACCCATATCACTCAATCTGCCTCTTAAAAATCCCCCTCGCAGAAGCTCCGATACCGCTTCCGGATTCTCTAATCCCCAGGACTGCATTTCGGCAACGACTTCCATCGCATCACACCCTTCCGGCGACAACAACTGAGTCCCGCCAGCCTCCCCAGGTAAGAGCAAGGATGACCACTCTGAGTGCTGCGGTGAACTAGCTACGGTCAAGGCCGTACCGTGCACCGGACATACGCATACTCCTATCGCTTGATGGATACGATGCCAGTAGGCGATACCATGAGTTTCGGAATCATGCGCGATACAGGACTCGCAATATCGAAAGGACGCAAATTTCAAAAAGCCCGAAGCGGTTATGCCTAATCGCATTTGGAGCCCTGTTCCATCAGAGCCTTTCATTTGCTGAGCAGCAAACTCGTACGCCGAATCTGGCAGAAAAGGTTGGTAAAGGGGCAACAGCGTTAGTGAGTTCAGCAGCCTAGGAACTGTAATCACGCCCTCTGTCCGCGCCGACAGCTCTCCCAAACAGCAGGGCAATATCGACGCGCACGTGCGAGAATAGCTGCCGAATAGTTCCTGGCTGGTCTTACGATAGGAAACGTTAGCGACCATTCGATGATAACGCACCACCAGACTGTAAAGAGACTCATCCGGAAGTGGCTCAGGAAATAGAAGCAACCGCTCCATCTGGTGGGCCTCGCATTACGTGTGATCACCACGCTGCATCGTCATCCGTCCATCCACGCTTCACTAGCTGTTCTTGAATATCACCGTCAGGATCAAGATGAACGCTAGCCAAGCTATCGGACGACACCACAGACACTGTGTTACTCACTGACCTTTTTCTGCTTTTCTGAACTATCGGAGGTGCGACTTTCATGACAAGGGCCAAGTCCGCTCTTTTAATACGACGAGCTAAATCATAGCTCATCATAAGGGCCACCTGATCTTTTGTTGGCATCATATCCTCATAGTCTGCGATCTGTAGAGGATCACCACTTCGCAAAGCTTCGATAGGTTTATGCAGCATCCTCATCTGATTGTCATAAACATGCTGAAGAACCTCCGCTGTAATTCCATCTAGGTCTTCGGCGATAACATGACGCTGACCAAGCATCAGTAACTTAACCAGAAAGTCCGTATTCCCTTGAGATAGGTTGTAGATCTTATTCCGGAGATTGGCTGTGAGGTCTGAATTAGTTCCAGTCCAGTCATACTCCCAAAGGCGGCTAACCAGATAGTCCCAGAACGGATCATCAATCTCAAACCTATCGAAGGTGATTTCTCCCATACCAGCAGCTCGGCGCGCATTGCGTAGCACCCCGGAGAACAATGGGAGCATCGCATTTGTCCCAACATAGACCAAGGGGACACCGGCTTCATTTGATAGCGTCACGAAGAAATTCAGCAACGTCTCTCTATCATGTCCTCCGCGTGACGACGTCAGGTGCTGCATTTCGTCGATGATCAATACGCCAACAAAAAATGCCTTACACAACTGGCTAATTTGCTGAAGCATGACACTAACGCTATTTCTCTTCTGGGCCATACTGGCATACTTTTCTATACCTAGCGCGTTGTCCAGTGACGCAAAGAACGCAGCACAAAACCCCCTTAAAGATCCGTCGTGAGGGCAATCAATTTTCAGCCAGACTATTTGAGTCTGAATAAAAGAGCGCCGCTTGTACTTGCCGTGACTTACAACCTGAGGATATAGCTTGGTTATCGAGTTTAGCGCAGTAGTCTTTCCCATCCCACTTAGGCCAATCAGAGTCATAATATTTGCAGATGACTTAAATCCTGAACTCACCGCAGAAACCGACTTAGGCTGCCTATGGCGAATACTCTCAGTCGTGAATGGATCTCGGGCAATATACCCATACCTAATTAGCTGACTAAATCCATCTTCTAACTGAAGGTGAACATCTAAAGGAATTACCACGTCCTTAAGCCTGTTGATCCCATGGCCTCGAACTTTCGGAGCCAGTGCCAACTCTTCAGCAGACGGTTTATCTGGATAGTTACCTATGAATTTTACCACATCGGCTTCAGTGCAAATCGGCGGCAAGCATTCAATCAATGGATTTCCATCATACTGAGGAAGACCAGTTGGCGAGTAGCAGGCTTTGGCAAAACCGGAATAAGTCATTTATCGAACTCCTGCGCAGAGTTCTTCACAAGCTTCAGAAATGCAGCACTTCTTTTAGAACTAGAGCGTTCAACCGGCACGGGAGTTTCACTCGGGCGCATCTCTACTACAGCATCACGCAGCTGATCGAGTTCAGCTGTTTGATAATCTCGCTCCGCCTGAGCCTCCGTACTTCGTTTAACTTTCTTATCTCTTTTGAACTCTGCCTTCGAGTGCACCTTCCCTGCCAGAGATTTCTTCTCTTTAGCGATGACGACAGTGTCCTCTTGCAATGCTTTAAGCTTGGCCAAACGATTCAGTGCTTGATACTTCTCATCTGGCGAGGCGTGACGCGTAGCACTTAAGAAATCAACAACTTCCTCCATACGATATCCAGAGTACTTCTGGGCTTGTTGTGGCACTATGGTTAGCGACTGAAATTCCGCGCCATCTTTAACCCAGCAATTATCAATGGAGTTGGGGTCGTACCAAACCCTGACATATTTGCTTCTAAAGTTATGGGACTGCGCCATCCAGTTCTCACGCGTCGCCAACTCACAAGTATAGAGTACACCTTGGAACCTTATCCCCCCTCTGACTACTCGGCACTCCAGAGATGGTAGAAGTGCGATTTTCAGTTCAGCCGGACTAACCACCTTTGCATTCACCAAATTATGATTCATAGCCCAATTCCAGATATTAATTGGAGTTGGCGCAATATCCTCAGCAATCATCTCTTGAGTCTGAAGATGGGGGAGTCGCAAATTGGAGTTATGGACTAGAACACCAGCAATTACCATCTTAGTGAACTCATCTATATCAAGGATGGCATCCAACTCGTAATCTCGATCTCCTCGCTCCAAGCGACGAGCATCCACCCCACCCGGTATAAATTTAATATCTAGCTTCTCATTTATTAATCTGAATCGGCTCTCGACGATCCCTTTCCAATCAGGGCGATAGGGCGGAGGAATATTTAGGACAGTTCCCAAAGTATTACACATTGTCTCCCCAGCCTCACTTAGCAACTCGGCTCGATCAGCAGTCAGCTCAAGTGGGAGATGAAAGCATGGCCACTCAGACTCGTCGATGTCGATACCATATCGACTGCAGAACTCTTTCTTTGGCGTGTAGGCATTATATAAAGCGTGCCTTGCACCATTCCAACTTGGCCCCTCAAGCCCCACGTGGATTCCGACGATCATTCGGCTATAGCTATCTACTACAACATACAGAACCGGACGCCCAATTAGCCAATTTCTATTTATTCGATGGACCAAATATACATCTGCAATCGTTGAGTCAACTTCATATCTATGACATGGTCCAACAAGCCCTTGGGACGCCTCGCCAACCAGCGGTCGAAAGTCTTTATTCCACCGAATCGAACCACGGCGACTCTTCAAAATGTAGAGCTTATCGAAGAACTTCTTCCCGTTGTACTGAAGCTGCCCAAGTGTCGGATGTTCTCCTCTGATCACATTTCCCTTTGAGCCATCAGCGAAGGTTTCAGTATAGAACTTAGACAGCATCCAGTTGTAGCACTCGACTATCGAGCCACACTTGCCACTTGCGAATAAACTGAACGCCATTCTTATGGCTGCAAGGTGACGCTCATCTAAGATAACCGCACGATCCTCGACAACAGCGCCGCGATACTTTGGTGGCCGGCCTGGGATTACTCCCGACTCTCGACTCTTTGGCTTTCCGGGGCCACCACACCGAGTTGTATCCCATAGGAATGCATTTTTGACCTGGCCCAAACTCCAGTATCTGTATAGCAGACGGTATATTATCTTTCTATCGACACCTTTTGCTTCGGCGTGGGCCTTCACATTTGCGCCAAAGCTGTCTACAAGAATATCAACGGCCGATTTACCTTCAACGATATCCCTGATCAAATTCCAATTTTTATCACGACTATCTTTCTCCTTCTGGCTGATATCATCCTCATGACGAACCATGAATTTCAGCGGAAACTCCAAGTCGATTTGAGCGATCCCTGCTTCAATTTCCGAAAGCAGAAATGACTTATCTAGCAGTAGCGGCTTGCGAGGAGTCTTCACTAATTCAATTACTATCACCCATTCACCTCTGAACCCGAGAACCCTCACAGGCCCATCCAGCAAGGCAGAGTCAGCGACAGGAGATACAATAGTATTTATGCCAACACTACGCATGGCGAGGTATCTCAGTGAATGGTGACTCGATCGACTCTTCGACAATTACTTTTAATGGCTTCGAGAGTTCAATAACGTCTTCATTCATGTTAATCACCAATCGCCCCACCCACACCAAATAAAAGAACAGTCTCTTCGCAGCCACGTACTCCATATACATAGCCTTAGCGATTTTTTTAATTAAAGTTTTCAACGGTATTACATCCGTTGTCGCTGAGGCCACAAGCGCCATCATGCATGAAATATTCTTATCGGTCGCCAAGCCAGCAGATATATGTGCATAACCTCTAAGAACTAAAAGGTTATGAATCTTCACCTGAGAGAGACGTTCATATATAACCAATTTCCACTCAACATCCCTCCTAGCCCAATATTGCCGTTCTATCTCTAGCTTCTCAGTTAATCTGTTTTTCTCACTTTGCGAGGCTTCCTCAATTTCTTTCGCATACTTCATAGACCGAGCGGCCAGCCGCTCCGTGCCAGTTTTATCGATTTCGGTTATCAGAAAGTCGGTGGTTAGGACTAAAGGAACGCTAGTGCCTGGGTAAACGGGCGGTCTAACTCCTAAGCTCGATGCAATTGCATGTGTTTCTGCAGCAGGGAGCAACGGGAATTGTTCTCGAATATCAACAATGGAGCGCTGTTGCTCAAGAATTACATGATAGTGATATTCGGCATTCGACAGTAAATGATGGCCTCTATGAACTTTCACACCAGGCACGATGTGAGAAGTCCCCAAGGAAGGGAACGCCCGAATTTTGATCCACGGCACGTATTCTTCCCTGACTCCCTGGCCATCGCCGGCAGCAATCCTTTTATCGAGTTTTTCCTGCGTTACTAGCCTCGTACGCACCGGTTTCTTGGATTGCAGTTGATCGTGGCTCATTTGGATTTTCAGGCTTACTCAAGCAAGTGGCCACGCTGGTGAGGCGTGGCCAAGGAAGGGAGGTATGACACCGGGGAGATAGGCTGTCGCAATACTCAGATTCCCATGAGGATCTTGAACCATTGCGGCACAAGTGGAGGCTTGCCCGACGTAGGGGCCTCCTGTGACAGCCTTTATTTCGTTGTGACAACTTTTATTTTCTTGTGACAACCTTTATTTGCTGCAGACAGCGGGTGGAGCTGCGGTGACCGGGTTATTCCACGGTCACGGACTTGGCCAGGTTACGCGGCTGGTCGACGTCGGTGCCCTTGAGCACGGCGACGTAGTAGGACAGCAACTGCAGCGGCACGGTGTAGAGGATCGGCGCCAGGCAGTCGTGGATCGCCGGCATGCCCACCACGTGGGTGCCCTCGCCATTGGAGATACCGCTGCCGCCCTCGGCGAAGACCACCAGCTCGCCGCCACGGGCGCGGACTTCCTGCAGGTTGGACTTGAGCTTTTCCAGCAGTTCGTTGTTCGGCGCCACGGTGACCACCGGCATGTCGGCGTCCACCAGGGCCAGCGGGCCGTGCTTGAGCTCGCCGGCCGGGTAGGCTTCGGCATGGATGTAGGAGATCTCCTTGAGCTTCAGCGCGCCTTCCATCGCCACCGGGTACTGCGCGCCACGACCGAGGAACAGGGTGTGGTGCTTCTCGGCGAACAGCTCGCTGACCTTCTCCACCACCTTGTCCATCGCCAGCGCCTCTTCCAGGCGAGTCGGCAGGCGACGCAGCTCGTTCACCAGTTCGGCTTCGACGCCGTCGTTCAGGCGCTTCTGTACCTGGCCGATGCCGAGGGTCAGCAGCAACAGGGCGACCAACTGGGTGGTGAAGGCCTTGGTGGACGCCACGCCGATTTCCGGGCCGGCGTTGGTCAGCAGGGTCATGTCCGACTCGCGCACCAGCGAACTGGTGGCGACGTTGCAGATCGAGAGGCTGGCGAGGAAGCCCAGCTCCTTGGCATAGCGCAGCGCGGCCAGGGTGTCGGCGGTTTCGCCGGACTGGGAGATGGTGACGAACAGGGAGTCCGGGTGCACCGCCACCTTGCGGTAGCGGAACTCGCTGGCGACTTCGACCTGACAGGGGATACCGGTCAGGCTTTCCAGCCAGTAACGGGCGACCATGCCGGCGTGGTAGCTGGTGCCGCAAGCAACGATCTGCACGGTGCGCACCTTGGCCAGCAGCTCGCGGGCCTGCGGGCCGAAGTTATCCACCAGCACCTGCCCGGTGCCCAGGCGGCCTTCCAGGGTGCGCTGCACCACGGACGGCTGCTCATGGATCTCCTTGAGCATGAAGTGGCGATACTCGCCCTTGTCGGCGGCCTCGGCGCCTTCGTGGTAGCGCACGGCCTCGCGCTGCACCGGGTTGCCCTTCACATCCCACAGCTGGACGCTGTCGCGGCGGATCTCGGCGATATCGCCTTCTTCCAGGTAGATGAAGCGGTCGGTCACCTGGCGCAGCGCCAACTGGTCGGAGGCGAGGAAGTTCTCGCCGTGGCCCAGGCCGACCACCAGCGGACTGCCGCTGCGCGCGGCGAGGATGCGGTCCGGTTGCTTGGCGCTGATCACCGCCAGGCCATAGGCGCCATGCAGCTCCTTGACCGTCGCCTTGAGCGCAACCGTGAGGTCGCCCATCTCGGTCAGCCGCAGGTGCAGCAGATGGACGATGACCTCGGTGTCGGTCTGCGAGGTGAACACGTAGCCGCGCGCCTTGAGCATTTCGCGCAGCGCCTCGTGGTTCTCGATGATGCCGTTGTGCACCACCGCCAGTTCGCCGTGGGAGAAGTGCGGGTGGGCATTGCCCTCGGTGGGCGCGCCGTGGGTGGCCCAGCGGGTATGGGCGATGCCCAGGCGGCCAGCCAGCGGCTGCTCCTCGATGGCTTGCTCCAGGCTGGACACCTTGCCGGCGCGGCGGCGGCGATCCAGTGCGCCACTGGCGTCCACCACCGCCACCCCGGCGCTGTCATAGCCCCGGTATTCGAGGCGCTTGAGGCCCTCGACGAGGATCGGGGTCACGTTACGTTCGGCGATGGCGCCTACGATTCCACACATGAATGGGCTCTCCTTTCAGTCTTCGCAGCGTGCGCGGATCACTTTCACGCCACGCGCCTGGATCAGTTCGAACGCTTCATCGCTCAAGCGCTCGTCGGTTATCAGGGTCTGGACGCTGCTCCACGGCAGCTCCAGGTTGGGAATGCGTCGGCCCAGCTTGTCGGCTTCGGCCATGACGATCACCTCGCGGGCGACCTCGGCCATTACCCGGCTCAGCCCCAGCAGTTCGTTGAACGTGGTGGTGCCGCGCTCCAGGTCGAGGCCGGTGGCGCCGATGAACAACTGATCGAAATCGTAGGAGCGCAGCACCTGTTCGGCCACCTGGCCCTGGAAGGACTCGGAGTGCGGATCCCAGGTTCCGCCGGTCATCAGCAGTACCGGTTCACGCTCCAGTTCGCGCAGGGCGTTGGCCACGCTCAGCGAGTTGGTCATCACCACCAGGCCCGGCTTGCGGCCCAGTTCGGGGATCAGCGCGGCGGTGGTGCTGCCGCTGTCGATGATGATCCGCGCGTGTTCGCGGATGCAGGTCGCCGCCGCGCGAGCGATGGCCTGCTTGTAGCGCGACAGCGGCTGGCTCGGCTCGGCGATCAGCTCGTGG
The DNA here is from genome assembly GCF_054720805.1 of Pseudomonas sp. MT3. Lineage (NCBI taxonomy): Bacteria > Pseudomonadati > Pseudomonadota > Gammaproteobacteria > Pseudomonadales > Pseudomonadaceae > Pseudomonas > Pseudomonas sp. MT3. The sequence goes on along the minus strand of NZ_JBTVPY010000029.1, from coordinate 62,497 downwards.
GGCATCGGCACCGCACCGCCGTAGCGGCGCAGCAGCAGGCCGTTGCCTTCCAGCGCTGCCAGGTCCTTGCGGATGGTCACTTCGGAGGTGGCGAAACGCCGGGCGAGATCGTCCACGCTCACCTCGCCCTGTTCGGCGAGCAGCGCCAGGATGTCGTGGCGGCGTTGCGGCGTGTTGCGTTTCGACATGGGCGGTTAAGTTTCGATTCGAAAGATAATAGCGCGAATCAAAACCCAAGATCTTTCGTTCGTCAAGAATTTCTGCTCGAGCGGCGACGTTCTTTTCTGTAGGAGCGAGCTTGCTCGCGAACCATTCAACGCACAGGTCGGCGGGGAGCGCTGTTCGCGAGCAAGCTCGCTCCTACAAACAAACGCCCGGCAGCGGCTGGCTCAGTCCACTTCCAGCCGATTGCGGCCGCCACGCTTGGCGCGATACAGCGCCTGGTCGGCCCGTTCGAAGACCGCGTCGCTGCGCTCATCGGCGCGGAAGGCGGTCAGGCCCGCGGAACAGGTAATCACCAGGCGTTCGCCCTTGAAATGGAACGGGCAGGCTTCCACCGAGCCGCGCAGCGCTTCGAGCAACCGCTCGCCGCCGTCCAGGGGCGTCGAGGGCAGCAGCACGACGAACTCCTCGCCGCCATAGCGAGCGATGAAGTCGGTATTGCGCAGGCGTTTGGAGAGCTCCGCGGCGATGATCTTCAGCACCTTGTCGCCGGCCAGATGGCCAAAGTCGTCGTTGATGCGCTTGAAGTGGTCCACGTCCAGGACCGCCAGCAGCAGGTCGCCGCCGTAGCGCTGCCAGCGCGAGACTTCCAGTTCCAGGCGCTCGGTCAAGGCGGCGCGGTTGGGCAGGCCGGTGAGCGCGTCGGTCATGGCCTTCTGGCGCTGGTCCTCGATGCTGGCTTTGAAGGTCCGCGCCTCTTCTTCCATGCTCGCCACCCGCGTCATCAGCGACTGGATGCGCTCGCCCACCTCGCGCTCGCGGGCTTCGCGCTCCTCGCGGAACCGGTCCATCGTGCCGACCAGCCCTTGCAGGCGGCTTTCCACATGACGCTTGAGGCCTTCCAGGTCGGTGGCTTCCAGCACGCTTTCCTTCAGGCCGCTGACCTGCTCGCGCAGCGCGTCGTCCAGGTCGCGGGCGCTGGAACTTGCGCCGGCATGGTTGTCGTGGACCGCCTGCAGCCCGTCGAGGAAGGCGCCCAGGCGCTCGTTGAGCTGGTACAGGTAGCCTTCGAACTCGCGCTGGCCGCTGTCGTTGAGCGACAGCACCAGTACCGCCAGGTCATCCAGCACCGGGACCAGCTCGTACCAGTTCAGACTGCCATGAATGCGCGTGCGCAGGGCATCGGCCTGGGGCTGGTGGGTAGACGGCAGGCGCATCTCGTCCAGCAGGTGCAGCAGGCTGGCTTCGATATGTGGCGCGACGGCGCTGTAGCCCGGCTCCGGGCGCGGCGGCAAGGCGTAGCGGTCGGCGGCGTCGGCCGGTTCGCCGAACAGGCCGGGGGGCAATGGCAGGCTGTCGAGCAGGGCCGGCTCGGGCGCCCCGGCGGGAGAAACGACCGGCGACTCGGTCGTCAGCGGTTCGACTGCCGCAGCCACCGGCTCGATGACGGGCTCGACTGCTACAGGTGCGGGTGCGGGTGCGGGTGCGGGTGCGGGTGCGGGTGCGGGTGCCAGGGATTCGGCCTGGACGGCCACGGCCTCGTCCAGCGCCACCGTGTCGGCCAACGGCGCACCGGCCACGGCGGTCGTCACAGTCAACGCCGGCTCCAGCGCATCGGCAGCCGCTTCACGCCCGCCGAACAGGCGCTGCAGGAAACCGGGGCGCTGCTCATTGCCCGTGTCGAAATGCTCCAGCGCACGCCGCTGCAGGCCGCTCAGTTCGCCGAGCAGGGCCGGCAGTTCGCGGGAGGTGCTGGCCCGTGCGGCGATGTCCTTGGCGAACTGCTTGAGCGGCTTGCGCACGTCTCCCGGCAGATCGAGCGCCAGCAGTTGCTGGGCGAGCTGGGACAATGCCGCGACGTTCTGCTCGACGCGCTGCTGACGACGCTGCTCGGAATCGAGCACCGCCCTTTCCAGCTGCGGGATCAGGCGCGACAGACCGGCATCCATCTCGTCGCGGCGTAGCACCTCGCGCAGCTCCTTCATGCAGGCGTCCACCGCCTTGTCGCTGCCTTCGGCGGCCAGGCTGCTGCGCACCAGGCCACGGCGCAGCAGGTCGACGCGGGCGCTCCAGCGCCGCTCGAGTTTTTCCTGCTGTTCGAGATTGTCGAGGTACTTCTGTTTCCAGCGCGGTTCGCCTTCCCGACTCATTCGACAGCCTCGCCGCGCAAGACGAGCGACGAGGCCGTGCGCAAGGCATCCGGCAGGCGGATTTCCACGGCCACGGGCAGGTGGTCGGAAATCGGTTGCGGCAGGACACTGACGCGCTCCAGCGCCAGCTCGGAACTGAGCAGGATGTGGTCCAGGCAACGCTGCGGGCGCCAACTGGGGAAGGTCGCCTCGACCTGCGGCGCGACCAGCCCCAGGTCACGCAGGGGCGAGCTTTCCAGCAAATCGGTGGCATGGGTGTTCATGTCGCCCATCAGCACCTGGTGGCGGTAGCCCTGCAGCAGCTCGCGGATGTAGGCGAGCTGGCGGGTGCGGGTGCGCGCGCCCAGGGCCAGGTGCATCATCACCACGGCAAGGGCGTCGTCGCCGTCGCCGAAGCGCATGAGGATCGCGCCGCGTCCGGGCGGGCCGGGCAGCGGATGGTCTTCCAGGGCGGTGGGTTGCAAACGGCTGAGCAGGCCGTTGCTGTGCTGGGCGATGCGCCCGAGATTGCGGTTGAGCTGCTGGTACCAGTAGGGGAAGTCCCCGAGATGGGCCAGGTGCTCGACCTGATTGATATTGCCGGAGCGGATGCTGCCGCCGTCGGCCTCCTGCAACGCGACCACGTCATAGTCGGCAAGCAGTTCGCCAATGCGCTGCAGGTTGCTGGCACGGCCCGCGGCCGGCAACAGGTGCTGCCAGCCGCGCGTCAGGTAATGACGGTAACGCTCGGTACTGATGCCAACCTGAATGTTGAAGCTGAGCAGGCGGAGACGGCCATCCTCGGGCAGCCCCGACACGCACTGGTGATCGGGATTGACGCGTGCGGTGCAGGCACTCGCAACGCGCTCGCGACTCCGCCGGCGCAGCATCGGCAGGCCCCTTACTGAGCGGCCTTGGCGGAGGCGCGCTCCTTGGCGATCAGTTGGTCGGCCAGCTCCAGGGCGGCGTCCGGGCTGCCGGCCGAACCGATGTCGAAGCGGTACTTGCCGTTGACGACCATCGTCGGTACGCCGCTGATCTGGTAGGCCATCGCCAGCTTCTTGGCCTTCTCGATCTGGCCCTTGATGGCGAAGGAGTTGTAGGTGCTGAGGAACTTGTCCTTGTCCACGCCCTGCTCGGCGACGAAATCAGCCATTTCTTCCGGAGTGGTCAGGCCCTTGGGGCTGTTGTGCAGTTTTTCGAAGATCGCGTGATGGACCTTCTGCTCCACGCCCATCGATTCCAGGGTCAGGAACAGTTGGCCGTGAATGTTCCACAGGCCGCCGAACATGGCGGGGACACGCACGAAATGCACGTCTTCGGGCAGCTTCTCGACCCAGGGATTGATGGTCGGCTCGAAGGCATAGCAGTGCGGGCAGCCGTACCAGAACAACTCCACCACCTCGATCTTGCCCGGCTGGGAGACCGGCACGGCCTGGCTCAGCTCGGTGTAGTTCTTGCCGGCTTCGAACTCGGCGGCATTCGCGTTGACAGCGAACAGGCCGGCGAAGGCCAGCGCGGCGGTGAAAATCAGGTTACGCATGGTTCACTCCTTGGCTGAGCGGGATCCGTCCTGCTGCGCGGGACGGGACAAAGCGGTTTGACCTGGAGGCTCCAGGCGCGGTTCCAGCATTGTAGTGGCGGCGGATGCGAAAAAGGGCGGCCGAAGCCACCCTTTTTTTATTCCAGCGATTTCCGCCAGGCGTGCCGCTTAGTGCAGGCCTTCGATATAGCTGGAGATCGCCGCGATGTCCTTGTTGGACAGCTTGGCGGCGATGCTGCGCATGATCATGGCGTCGCCGTCGTTGGTGCGCTCGCCTTCGCGGAAGGCGGTCAGCTGCTTGGCGGTGTAGGCCGCGTGCTGGCCACCCAGGTGCGGGAAGCCGGCTTCGGCGTTGCCCTGGCCAGCCGGGTTGTGGCAACCGGTGCAGGCCGGCATGCCTTCGGTGAGCTTGCCGCCGCGGAACAGGGCTTCGCCCTGGGCGACCAGCTTGGGATCGGCCATGCCGACGCTCGGGTTCTGGCTGGCGAAGTAGGCAGAGATGTCAGCCAGATCCTCATCGCTCAGGTTGGTCAGCAGGCCGGTCATTTCCAGAACGGTGCGTTTGCCATCCTTGATGTCGTGCATCTGCTTGAGCAGGTAACGTTCACCCTGGCCGGCCAGTTTCGGGAAGTTCGGCGCCATGCTGTTGCCATCGGCGCCGTGGCAGGCACCACATACAGCAGCTTTCGCCTGACCGGCCTTGGCATCGCCAGCGGCGTGCGCAACGCCGGTAAGGCCCAGGGTCAACAGCAGACTCACGATCAATTTGTTCATCAGCTAATCCAATAACGGCTAAGGGGGAAAGAGTAAGGCTCCGGGATTACCTGGACATCCATTGGATAATGGCCTGGTAATCCTCGGCGCTGCAGTCGGTGCACAGGCCGTGAGGCGGCATCGCGTTGAAACCGTTGGTCACGTGTTGCACCAGCGTGTCCATGCCCTTGTCCAGGCGCGGTTTCCACGCGGCGGCGTCGCCCTTCTTCGGCGCCATCGGCAACTGACCATTGTGGCAGGCGCCACACGCTCGGTTGAACACGGCTTCCGGATCCTGGGCCGCCTGGGCGCTGGAAGCCAGCGCGGCAACGATGGCTGCGAACAGCAGTTTCTTCATGATTGTCCTCATCGTCAGGGAACGTCCGCGTTCTGGTGTACGGACTTTGGGGTTCCCGTGGCGCCCGACCCTGGGGGATAAAGCGCACACAAAATCCGCGGCATTATATACTTCCAATACCGAAACGGAAACGAGCCCGCTCCCCGCGACACCTAGTCGCACCCCTCTGCGAAAGAACCCATGCCCCCCATGAACCCTGCGAAAAACCCGATTCTCGGCCTGTGCCAACAGGCCACGTTCCTCATCAGCGCCGCCAAGGTGAACCAGTGCCCGGAGGACGCCGGCCTGGAAGTCGCCTTCGCCGGCCGCTCCAACGCGGGCAAATCCAGCGCGCTGAACGCACTGACCCATGCGAACCTGGCGCGCACCTCCAAGACGCCGGGCCGCACCCAGTTGCTGAACTTCTTCCGCCTGGATGACGAACGCCGCCTGGTCGACCTGCCCGGCTACGGCTACGCCAAGGTGCCGATCCCGCTGAAACTGCACTGGCAGCAGCATCTGGAAGCCTACCTGAGCAGCCGCAACAGCCTCGCCGGCGTGGTGCTGCTGATGGACATCCGCCATCCGCTGACCGATTTCGACCGCCTGATGCTGGACTGGGCCCAGGCCAGCCAGTTGCCGATCCACGTGCTGCTGACCAAGGCCGACAAGCTCGCCTTCGGCGCGGCGAAGAACGCGCTGCTGAAAGTGCGCAAGGAAATCCAGCAGGGCTGGGGCGATGTCGCCACCCTGCAGCTGTTCTCCGCCCCCAAGCGCCAGGGCGTGGAAGAGGCGCAGATGGTCCTGGCCGGCTGGCTGGGACTGCTGGATGACGAGGAAGAAGAGGCTGGCGAGGAAGCCGAAGGCTGAATCGCAGGCAAAAAAAACCCCGAGCTTCGTATGGGGAGGGGGAAGTTCGGGGTTTAAGTCCGGACCGCTAGGGCGGGGTCCAGTAATCTGCCAACACTAAACACTGCAAAGGAGCATCGAAGGGCTTCACCAGCCATTCACGTGTTCTGACAGAGGCCTTTGCGGGAAAGTTCATCAGTTCACAAAAAAATTTTTCGCGGTGTCCCGGACAAACATTGGCGGATTCTCCGAAGGGCCCGCCACACGGGCCCTTCGACCATTCGTCAGTGTGCTTCGTCCCAGTTCGCCCCCACGCCGGCCTCGACCACCAGCGGCACATCCAGCTCCGCCGCGCCGCTCATCAGCGGCCGAAGGGTGTCGCTGACCCGGTCCACCAGGTCCTCGCGAACCTCCAGCACCAGTTCGTCGTGTACCTGGAGAATCACCCGGGCATCGATCCCGCTGTCCTGCAGCCACTTATCCACAGTCACCATCGCGCGTTTCATGATGTCCGCGGCGGTGCCCTGCATCGGTGCGTTGATCGCGGTGCGCTCGGCGGCCTTGCGCATGGCGCCGTTCTTCGAGGCGATTTCCGGCAGGTACAGGCGGCGGCCGAACAGCGTCTCGACGAAGCCCTGCTCGGCGGCCTGGGCGCGAGTGCGCTCCATGTAGGCCAGCACGCCCGGGTAGCGGGCGAAATAGCGGTCGATGTAGGCCTGGGCCTCCTTGCGCTCGACGCCGATCTGCTTGGCCAGGCCGAAGGCGCTCATGCCGTAGATCAGGCCGAAGTTGATCGCCTTGGCGCTGCGGCGCTGGTCGGAAGTCACCTCATCCAGCGGCACGCCGAACACCTCGGCGGCAGTGGCGCGGTGCACGTCGCGGTCGTGGCGGAAGGCGTCCAGCAGGCCTTCGTCCTTGGCCAGGTGGGCCATGATGCGCAGTTCGATCTGCGAGTAGTCCGCCGCCAGCAGCTTGTAGCCCTTGGGCGCGACGAAGGCCTGGCGGATGCGCCGGCCCTCGGCGGTGCGGATCGGGATGTTCTGCAGGTTCGGGTCGCTGGAGGACAGTCGGCCGGTCGCCGCCACCGCCTGGTGGTAGCTGGTGTGGATACGCCCGGTGCGCGGGTTGATCTGCTCCGGCAGCTTGTCGGTGTAGGTACTCTTGAGCTTGCTCAGGGAGCGGTACTGCATGATCACCTTGGGCAGCTCGTAATCCTGCTCGGCCAGCTCGGCAAGGACGGCCTCGGCGGTGGACGGCTGGCCGGTGGCGGTCTTGGACAGCACCGGCAGGCCGAGCTTCTCATAAAGGATGGCGCCCAGCTGCTTGGGCGAGCCGAGGTTGAACTCCTCGCCCGCCAGCTCATAGGCCTGGCGCTGCAACTCGACCATCTTCTCGCCCAGTTCGACGCTCTGCTTGCCCAGCAGGTGGGCGTCGACCAGCGCGCCGTTGCGCTCGATGCGCGCCAGCACCGGCACCAGCGGCATCTCGATTTCGGTGAGCACCTTGGCCAGGGACGGAATGGCCTCCAGCTTCTGCCACAGGGTCTGGTGCAGGCGCAGGGTCACGTCGGCGTCTTCGGCGGCGTAGGGGCCGGCCTGCTCCAGGGCGATCTGGTCGAAGGTCAGCTGCTTGGCGCCCTTGCCGGCGATGTCCTCGAAACGGATGGTGCTATGGCCCAGGTACTTAAGCGCCAGGCTGTCCATGTCGTGACGGGTCGCGGTGGAGTCCAGCACATAGGATTCGAGCATGGTGTCGTAGGCGATGCCCTGCACGGCGATGGGCGTCGAGGCGTTGGCCAGGACGTTCATGTCGTACTTGGCGTGCTGGCCGACCTTGCGCTTCTTCGGGTCTTCCAGCAGCGGCTTGAGGGCCTTGAGCACGGCGTCGCGGTCCAGCTGCGCCGGTACGCCCATATAACTGTGGGCCAGCGGCACGTAGGCGGCTTCGCCTTCCTTCACCGCGAAGGACACACCCACCACCTGCGCCTGCTGCGGGTCGAGGCTGGTGGTCTCGGTGTCGAAGGCGATCAGCTCGGCGGCTTCCAGCTTCTTCAGCCAGGCATCGAACTGAGGTTGCTCCAGAACGATGTCATAGCTCTTCTCCGCCGCCGGGGCCTCTTCCAGCGCCAGCTGCGGGCTGCCGGCCTTGGCCGCCTGGCGTTGCAGATCGTCCAGCCCGGTCTTGAATTCCAGGGTGCGGTACAGCTCGGTCAGGGCCTCGCGGTCCGGTTCGCCGGGGTGCAGGGCATCGATCTCGATGTTCAATTCGACATCGCACTTGATGGTGGCGAGCTTGTAGGACAGGTAGGCCATGTCCTTGTGCTCTTCGAGCTTGGCCGGCAGCCCCTTGGCGCCACGGATCGGCAGTTCGGGCACCTTGTTCAGGCTGGCGTACAGCACATCCAGGCCTCCACCCACACCGGTGAGCAGGCCGAGGGCGGTCTTTTCGCCGACACCGGGCACGCCGGGGATGTTGTCGACCTTGTCGCCCATCAGCGCCAGGTAGTCGATGATCAGCTCAGGACCGACGCCGAATTTCTCTTTCACGCCATCCACGTCGAGCGAGCTACCGGTCATGGTGTTGACCAGCGTAATGTGCCCGTCGACCAGCTGTGCCATGTCCTTGTCGCCGGTGGAGATCACCACCGCCCGGCCTCCGGCCGCGCTCTGCCGGGCCAGGGTGCCGATCACGTCGTCCGCTTCCACGCCTTCCACGCAGAGCAGGGGCAGGCCGAGGGCGCGCACGGTGGCATGCAGCGGCTCCACCTGCACCCGCAGGTCGTCCGGCATCGAGGGGCGATTGGCCTTGTACTCGGCGAACATCTCATCGCGGAAGGTTCCGCCCTTGGCATCGAAGACCACCGCGAAGGGGCTGTCCGGGTACTGCTTGCGCAGGCTCTTGAGCATGTTCAGCACGCCCTTCACCGCGCCGGTCGGCATGCCGGTGGAGGTCGTCAGCGGCGGCAGGGCATGGAAGGCGCGATACAGGTAGGACGAGCCGTCCACGAGGACGAGGGGTGCTTGGCTCATGAGGGGAATCAACCTTTTCAGAAGGGCTCGGGCTAAAATGTCCGTAGCCAATTCGACAAAGGGACAAGGTTATCATGCGTACGTTGAACCGCCTGTTGCTCGCCGCTCTGCTGGGTCTTGGCGCGACCACCGTGTTGGCGGCGGACGATGCCCCGACGCCGGAACCGGATGTGACCATCCGCCAGGAGGGCGACAGGACCATCCAGGAATACCGCGTGAACGGATTCCTCTACGCCATCAAGGTCGTACCCAAGCACGGCAAGCCGTATTTCCTGGTGCGCCAGGATGGCAGCGACGGCAACTTCATCCGCTCGGACCAGCCCGACAAGCTGATTCCGCAGTGGCAGATCTTCAGCTGGTAAACCCTCCCCTCCACGACGCTCCAGAGGATTGAGCATGTCGGTATTCACGCCTCTGGAACGTCCGGTCCTGGAAGACTTCCTCGCCCCCTACGGCCTCGGCCGGCTGCGGGACTTCCGTGGCATCGCGGAAGGCTCGGAGAACAGCAACTTCTTCGTCAGCCTGGAACAGGGCGAGTTCGTCCTGACCCTGATCGAGCGCGGTCCGGTGCGGGAGATGCCGTTCTTCATCGAGCTGCTCGACGTGCTGCACGAAGCCGACCTGCCGGTGCCCTATGCCCTGCGCACGAAGGACGGCGAAGCGCTGCGCCAGCTCGAAGGCAAGCCGGCGCTGCTGCAGCCGCGCCTGCCGGGCCGCCACGAGCGCGCCCCGAACAACCATCACTGCCAGGAAGTCGGCGATCTGCTGGCGCGCCTGCACCTGGCGACGCGCGGGCGGATCATCGAGCGTCCCAGCGACCGTGGCCTGAGCTGGATGCTGCATGAAGGCGAGACGATGCAGTCACACCTGTCCGGCCACGCCGCGACCCTGCTGGGCGATGCCCTTGAGGAGATCGCCCGCCTGCTCGCCGAACAGCCGGCGCTGCCGCGCGCCAACCTGCACGCCGACCTGTTCCGCGACAACGTGCTGTTCGACGGCCCGCACCTGGCTGGGCTGATCGACTTCTACAACGCCTGCTCGGGCTGGATGCTCTACGACCTGGCGATCACCGTGAACGACTGGTGCTCGACGGACGACGGCGCCCTCGACGGCCCGCGCGCCCGCGCGCTGCTGGCGGCCTATGCGGCCAAGCGGCCGTTCACAGCGCTCGAAGCCGAGCTGTGGCCGGAGATGCTGCGGGTGGCCTGCGTGCGCTTCTGGCTGTCGCGGCTGATCGCGGCCGAAGCGTTCGTCGGGCAGGATGTGCTGATCCACGATCCGAGCGAGTTCGAGCGGCGGCTGGAGAAGCGGCAGAAGGTGGAGATTCATTTGCCGTTTGCGCTGTAAGGCCTGCGTGCGGGGATGGGCTGCGGCTGATCGCGGATGAATCCGCTCCTGCGAGAGCGCCCCTGCGTCCGCGGGTAGCTGATGAGCCCCCTTGTAGGAGCGCGCCTTGCCCGCTCCCATGAAGAGAGGTTTCTGTAGGAGCGAGCTTGCTCGCGAACAGCCCCGCAGCGGAGTTCGTTCGCGAGCAAGCTCGCTCCTACAAAAAAGCAGTGCGGTGTGAAGATCGAACCCGGCCCGGCGGTCGGTCACCGGTCGTTAGCGGCGGGACGCATGCGCGAGTAAAGATCCAGTTCGGAGCCGGCATCCCTGCCGCCACTCCTCTGCCCAGGTTCAACCCCGGCCTGGCCATCCTTGGCCAGTCGTTCGCCCTTCAAAACGCATGCGTTTTGAGCGGGCTCACCCACATTTCGAATGCCCGCAGTTCAGGCAGGTGGCGCAGCCATCCATCTGCACCACCGCCATCGTGTTGCACTTGCCGCACAGCTGCGCGCCGGCGGGGAAGCCCTCGCCGGGTTCGGCCTTGTTGGTGCCTTGGGCGGCTTCGTAGGCGGCGCGCTTCTCGGCGAGGTACAGGCGCTGTTCCTCGTCCAGCTGCGGGCCTTCCATCAGGCCGATGGCGACCAGGTGGCGCTCCACCACAGCGCCGATCTCGGCGACGATCGACGGCATGTAGATGCCGCCGCGCTTGAGGTAGCCGCCGCGCGGGTCGAACACCGCCTTCATTTCTTCCACCAGGAAGGTGCAGTCACCGCCCTTGCGGAACACCGCGGACATGATCCGGGTAAGCGCGACGATCCACTGGAAGTGGTCCATGTTCTTCGAGTTGATGAAGATCTCGAAGGGCCGGCGCTGCTCGTAGGGGGTGTCCGGGTTGAGCACCACGTCATTGATGGTCACGTACAGCGCATGCTCGAACAGCGGCGACTTGATCTTGTAGGTAGCGCCCACCAGTATCTCCGGCCGCTGCAGGGTCTCGTCCATCTTCACCACGGCGGCCGCCTGGGCGGCTTCGGCGCGGGCCTTCTCCTCGGCCACGTCCACCACCTGGAAACCTTTGATCTTCTGGTTGATCTTGACGCTCATGTGTCTCTCCAGGGGTATCAGTACTTGCCGTAATAGCCTTCTTTCAGGGCGTCGAAGAGGTTGGCGGCGGTGTGGATCTCGCCGTCGTATTCCACTTCCTCGTTGCCCTTGAGTTCCACCACGCTGCCGTCTTCCAGTTCGAAGCGGTACACCGTCTTCTCCAGGTCCGATTCCTTCACCAGCACGCCCTGGAAGGCCGCCGGGTTGAAGCGGAAGGTAGTGCAGCCCTTCAGGCCCTGGCGCCACGCATAGAGGTAGATGTCCTTGAAGTCCTCGAATGGGTAGTCGGTGGGGACGTTGGCGGTCTTGGAGATCGACGAGTCGATCCACTTCTGCGCGGCCGCCTGGATGTCCACGTGCTGCTGCGGGGTGATGTCGTCGGCGGTGATGAAGTAGTCCGGCAGGCGATGTTTCTCTTCCTCGGCATCCGGCACCGCGTGGTTGTCCACCTGGGCGCGGTAGGCCAGCAGCTCGTAGCTGAAGACCGAGATCTTCTCCTTGGTCTTGCGCCCGGCGCGGATCAGGTTGCGCGAGTAGTGGTGGGCGAAGCTCGGCTCGATGCCGTTGGAGGCGTTGTTGGCCAGGCTCAGGCTGATGGTGCCGGTGGGGGCGATGGAGCTGTGGTGGGTGAAGCGTGCACCCTGTTCGGCCAGTTCCTCGACCAGTTGCGGCGCATGCTCGGCCACCCGCTGCATGTAGCGCGAGTACTTGGCGTGGAGCACGCGGCCCGCCACCTTGTCGCCGACCTTGTAGCCATCGTCGGCCATTTCCGGCCGCTTGCGCAGCATCTCGGCGGTCACTTCGTAGTCCTGCGCCAGCGCCGGCGCCGGGCCTTTCTCGCGGGACAGTTCCAGCGCCACTTCCCAGCCCACCAGCGCCATCTCGCGCGCCACTTCCTCGGTGAACACGCAGGCTTCCGGGCTGCCGTAGCGCAGCTTGAGCAGGGTCAGCGCCGAACCCAGGCCGAGGAAGCCCATGCCGTGGCGGCGCTTGCCGAGGATTTCCGCACGCTGCTGCTCCAGCGGCAGGCCGTTGATCTCCACCACGTTGTCGAGCATGCGGGTGAACACGCGGACCACCTCGCGGAAACGCTCCCAGTCGAAGCGCGCGTTCTCGCCAAAGGGGTCGCTGACGAAGCAGGTCAGGTTCACCGAGCCCAGCAGGCAAGAGCCGTAGGGCGGCAGTGGCTGCTCGCCGCAGGGGTTGGTGGCGCGGATCGCCTCGCACCACCAGTTGTTGTTCAGCTCGTTCACCCGGTCGATCAGGATGAAGCCGGGTTCTGCGTAGTCGTAGGTGGACACCATGATCATGTCCCACAGGTGCCGTGCCTTGACCCGACCGTAGACCCGGCAGGCCACGCGGCCGTCCTCGCCCACCAGGTACTCGTCGTGCACCGGCCAGTCGCGCCAGACCACCTGATCGGCGTCCTCCAGGTCGACCTCGTCGCGCTCCTTCTGGTGGATCGGGAAGATCAGCGGCCACTCGTCATCGGCTTCCACCGCCGCCATGAAGCCGTCGGTGATCAGCAGGCTGAGGTTGAACTGGCGCAGGCGACCGTCCTCGCGCTTGGCGCGGATGAACTCGCGAACGTCCGGGTGGCTGACGTCGAACGTGCCCATCTGCGCACCGCGCCGCCCCCCGGCGGAACTGACGGTGAAGCACATCTTGTCGTAGATATCCATGAACGACAGCGGCCCGCTGGTGTGCGCGCCGGCGCCGGAGACATAGGCGCCGCGCGGGCGCAGGGTGCTGAACTCATAGCCGATGCCGCAGCCGGCCTTGAGGGTCAGCCCGGCCTCGTGGACCTTCTGCAGGATGTCGTCCATCGAGTCGTGGATGATCCCGGAGACGGTGCAGTTGATGGTCGAAGTCGCCGGCTTGTGCCCCTGGGCGCCGGCGTTGGAAATGATCCGGCCGGCCGGGATGGCGCCGTTGCGCAGGGCCCAGAGGAAACGTTCGTACCAGTGCTCGCGCAGCGCCTTGTCCGCCTCGACGCCAGCCAGGGCGCGGGCGACCCGCTGCCAGGTCTCGTCGACGCTGCCATCGATGGGTTTGCCGCTCTTGTGCTTGAGGCGGTACTTGCTGTCCCAGATATCCTGCGAGGCGGGTTGCAGGGCGAGGACTCCTTGGTCGGCGCCACGGGGGCGCGCATCGGTCTTGGCCATCCGGGGAATAACCTCCTGTTGGTTGGGTGGCAGGCGCAATGGAGCGCGAGTAGACCCAATATATAGCCACCTGAGACTGACCAGCATCAATATGTAGTGCCAGCTACCCACAAAGACACACAATAGACGGTTGGACGGTGGGAGCCGCGACAGGTCCGGAATTCCAGACGATCGGCAGGGTTGGGCGGTGTGGGGAGGCGTTTCTGGAGGGAGGTGGTGCGACGATCGGGCGCGGCAGATGCAACAGAGTGCAAAGGCAAAACGCAGGAGCGTCTGCCCTTGGAGGGGCGAGCCTGCTCGCGAACCCGTTTGACAGCGGAGTTACAGGAAGCCTCGGTTCGCGAGCAGGCTCGCTCCTACGAAAAGTGCCACAGGGCGTACAACCGTTCGCGGTTGCACACCTCGGCCCATCCCAGCACCCTGGTCTGTCCGGAAAGCCTTGAAGATGCAGCGTTGTGGCTGAGCTCGCAGCGCTCCGAGGCCAAGGCCAAACGGCGGATAACGCCACGCCTTACTCGCCCCATGAAGAGCAGAAGCAGCGCGGACAGAGTCCCTCCTGCGGATGGAGACAGTCAGAGCTTCTCCAGGCACCCCGCGAACTCGTCCGCCAGGTTGCCCAGCAGGTTCTCGTAGCCCCGGGCATCCACCTTCACGCCCACGCCCAGGTCATCCAGCTCGGCCAGGCGCACCGGCAGGCCCTGGCTCAGGGTGTCGGCCAGGCGCGGGCGGATCGGCGGTTCGCTGAAGATGCAGGACGGGCCGGCCTTCTGCAGTTGCGCGCGCATGGCCGCCACGTGGCGAGCACCCGGCTGCACATCGGCGGACACCGCGAAGACGCCTGCATGGCGCAGGCCATAGGCCTCTTCGAAGTAGTCGAAGGCCTCGTGGAAGACGAAGAACGGCTTGCCCTTGAGCGGGTCGATGCGCTGCTGCAGACGGGTGTTGAGCTGGTCCATGCGCTCGTCGAAGGCCTTCAGGTTGGCCTGATAGCGGCTGGCGTTGGCCGGGTCGGCGATGGCCAGGTCCTCGGCCATGCGCGCGGCGATCACCTGGGCGTTGGCCGGCAGCAACCAGAGGTGGGCGTCGATCATGCCGGGGCGGTGGTCATGGTCGTGCCCCAGGTCATCGTGGTCATCGTCATGGTCCGGGTGGTTGGACTCGCTGAAGTCGGCGAACTTGCGCAGGTGCATGCCGGCCTGGTCCTGCAGAGCCACGCTCGGGCCCTGGCGGCTGTCCAGCACCTTGGGCAGGAAGTTCTCCAGGTCCGGGCCGACCCAGTAGAACAACTGCGCATCGCGCACGCGGCGGATGTCGGACGGGCGCAGCGAGTAGCTGTGCGGCGAGGCGCCCGGCGGCAGCAGCACGTCCGGTGCGCCCTCGCCGTCCTGGATGGCGGCGGCGATCAGTTGCAGCGGCTTGATGCTGGTCAGCACGCTGACCTCGGCACGTACGGGGAGGCTGAGCAGCAGCGCGCAGGCGGCGGTCAGCAGGGCGACGGGACGGAAGGACACGGCGGCACTCACACAGGGGAGACATGAAAGAGTAATATAATAACGTCTCTGAACCCGAGCGTCGCCGCGCATGTACAAGATCGCCCCCAAGACTCCCCTCGCCTGCCGTCCGCACGACCACGCCAACTGCGTGGCCAGCGCCCTGGCCGACGCCGATGCGCTGTGCGCGCGCCAGGGCGTGCGCCTGACCGAGCTGCGCCGGCGCGTGCTGGAGCTGGTCTGGGCGAGCCACAAGCCGCTGGGCGCCTACGACATCCTCGCCGTGCTGAGCGAGGAGGACGGCCGCAAAGCGGCGCCGCCGACGGTCTACCGCGCCCTGGACTTCCTCCTGGAAAACGGTCTGGTGCACCGCATCGCCTCGCTCAACGCCTTCATCGGTTGCGCCCATCCCGAACACGCCCATGAAGGCCAGTTCCTGATCTGCCGCGCCTGCCACACGGCCATCGAGCTGGAGCAGCCGGCCATCAGCGAGGCCATCGTCGCCGGCGCCAAGGGTGTCGGTTTCGCCGTGGAAAGCCAGACCGTCGAGATCGTCGGCCTCTGCGGCGCCTGCGCCCCCGGCCAGCGGGAGGCGTGATGAGCGACGCCCTGATCCGCCTGCAAGGCGTCGGCGTCAGTTACGCAGGCCTTGCGGTGCTGCAGAACGTCGACCTGACCATCGCCCCCGGCGAGATCGTCACCCTGATCGGCCCCAACGGTGCCGGCAAGACGACCCTGGTGCGCAGCGTGCTCGGCCTGCTCAAGCCCGACACCGGCAGCGTCTGGCGCCAGCCGAAGCTGTCCATCGGCTACATGCCGCAGAAGCTCCACGTCGACCCGACCCTGCCGCTGACCGTGCTGCGCTTCCTGCGACTGGTCCCCGGCGTGCAGCGCTCCCACGCGCTCGACGCGCTGAAGGAAGTCGGCGCCGCCCACGTCATCGACAAGCCGCTGCAGAGTGTCTCCGGCGGCGAGCTGCAGCGCGTGCTGCTGGCCCGCGCCCTGCTGCGCAAGCCGGAACTGCTGGTGCTCGACGAACCCGTGCAGGGCGTCGACGTCGCAGGGCAAGCCGAGCTGTACCGCCTGATCGGCCGCCTGCGCGACCGCCTCGGCTGCGGCGTGCTGATGGTCTCCCACGACCTGCACCTGGTGATGAGCGCCACCGACAAGGTGGTCTGCCTGAACCGTCACGTCTGCTGCTCCGGGCATCCGGAACAGGTCAGCGGCGACCCGGCCTTCGTCGAGCTGTTCGGCCAGGACGCCCGCAGCCTGGCGGTGTATCACCACCACCACGACCATTCCCACGACCTGCACGGCGAGGTGGTGAAACCCGCCTTCCCCGCCGGCACGCGCTTCACACCGGTCCACCAGCACGGCCCCGACTGCAATCATGGCTGATTTCCTGCTCAACGCCCTCCTCGCCGGGCTGGCCCTGGCGCTGGTCGCCGGCCCCCTGGGTTCGTTCGTCGTCTGGCGGCGCATGGCCTATTTCGGCGACACCCTGTCCCACGCCGCCCTGCTGGGCGTGGCCCTCGGCTTCCTGCTGGACGTCAGCCCGACGTTGGCAGTGACCGTCGGCTGCGTGCTGCTCGCCGTGCTGCTGGTCACCCTGCAGCAGCGCCAGCCGCTGGCCGCCGACACCCTGCTGGGCATCCTCGCCCACAGTACGCTGTCGCTGGGCCTGGTGACCCTGAGCTTCATGAAGGAAGTACGCGTCGACCTGATGGCCTACCTGTTCGGCGACCTGCTCGCCGTCAGCCAGACCGACCTCTTGTGGATCATCGCCGGCAGCGCCCTGGTGCTGGGGCTGATCTGCTGGCTGTGGCGGCCGCTGCTGGCGATCACCGTGCACGAGGAACTGGCGCGGGTCGAAGGCCTGCCGGTGACCGCCATCCGCCTGGCGCTGATGCTGCTGATCGCCATCGTCATCGCCGTGGCCATGAAGATCGTCGGTGTGCTGCTGATCACATCCTTGCTGATCATCCCCGCCGCCGCCGCCCAGCGGCATGCGCGCAGCCCTGAGCAAATGGCCTTCGGCGCGAGTCTGATCGGACTGGTGGCGGTGTGCGCCGGGCTCTCGCTGTCCTGGTTCAAGGACACCCCCGCCGGCCCCTCCATCGTGGTCAGCGCGGCGGCCCTGTTCCTGCTGAGTTTTGTCCTGCCGCGCCGGACGGTGTAGAATTTGGCGATTTTTTGATCAAAAGAGACCCTGACGCATGAAGTCGTTCGTCATCCGCCTGTTCTCGCTGATGGCCCTGGCACTGGCCCTGAGCGCCTGCCAGAGCACCGCGAGCAACCCGGCCGCCAGCAGTGGCTTCGAAACCGAACTGGCCGCCGGCCGTCTGGAATCCGCGCAGCTCAAGCTCGGCTCCGAACAGGAAGACGCCACCCAGCTCGCCGAGCGCCGCCAGCGCCTGGCCGACGCTTACCTCGAGCGCAGCCGCAAGGCGTTGCAGGACGGCGACGTCAACGGCGCCACCACCGCCCTGACCCGCGCCCGCTCGCTGATGCCGCGCGCGCCTGGCGTTGCCGCCGATGTCAGCGGCCTGCAGAAGCCCGCGGCCGTTGCACCGGCCCAGCCCAACTGCACGCCGTAAGCCCCACGGGCGCCCGTCCGTGGCGCCCGTTATTCTCTTTCGTTCCGTGCTTAGCTGAACAAAGATTAATCAGCCATATAAAAGCAGGTTAAAATGCGCGGTTTTGGCTGACCGCCTACGCTCGTTGCCAGCGCTCGTTCATAAAACAGCCCGGCAGCGGGCAGCGTCTCCTCGTACCCACAAGGTTCGCTACGTGATCGAATTCCACCACGTCCACAAGACCTATCGCGTCGCCGGACGCGATATACCGGCCCTGCAGCCGACCCGCCTGACCATCGAAGGCGGCCAGGTCTTCGGCCTGATCGGCCATTCCGGCGCCGGCAAGAGCACCCTGCTGCGCCTGATCAACCGCCTGGAAGAACCCAGCGGCGGGCGCATCGTCATCGACGGCGAAGACATCACCGCCCTGGACGCCGACGGCCTGCGCCGTTTCCGCCAGCGCGTCGGGATGATCTTCCAGCACTTCAACCTGCTGGCCTCCAAGACCGTCGCCGACAACATCGCCATGCCGATGAAGCTCGCCGGCACCTTCAGCGCCGCCGAGATCACCGCGCGGGTGGACGAACTGCTCGCGCGCGTCGGCCTCGAGGACCACGCCCGCAAGTACCCCGCCCAGCTTTCCGGCGGCCAGAAGCAGCGCGTCGGCATCGCCCGCGCGCTGGCCTGCCGGCCGACCATCCTGCTCTGCGACGAGGCCACCAGCGCGCTCGACCCGCAGACCACCGGCCAGGTCCTGCAACTGCTGGCCCAGATCAACCGCGAGCTGAAGCTGACCATCGTCCTGATCACCCACGAGATGGACGTGATCCGCCGTGTCTGCGACCAGGTGGCGGTGATGGACGCCGGCGCCATCGTCGAGCAGGGCCACGTCGCCGACGTGTTCCTCCATCCGCAGCACGAAACCACCCGCCGCTTCGTCTTCGAGGCCGAGCGCGTCGACGAGGACGAGCAGCACGACGACTTCGCCCACGTGCCGGGGCGCATCCTGCGCCTGACCTTCCGCGGCGAGGCGACCTACGCGCCGCTGCTGGGCACCGTCGCGCGCCAGACCGGCGTCGACTACAGCATCCTCGCGGGGCGTATCGACCGCATCAAGGACCAGCCCTACGGCCAGCTCACCCTGTCGCTGGTGGGCGGTGATATCGACGCTGCCGTGGCGCAGCTGAACGCCGCCGAAGTCCACGTCGAGGTGCTGCGCACATGAATGCTTTCTTTGAAAACCTGGGCTTTGTGAATATCGACTGGTCCGAGATCCTCCAAGCCAGCATCGACACCTTCTGGATGCTCGGCGGTTCGCTGTTGTTCACCATCGTCCTGGGCCTGCCGCTGGGCGTGCTGCTGTTCCTCACCGGGCCCAGGCAGATGTTCGAGAACCGCGCGGTGTACGCCCTGCTGTCCTTCGTGGTGAACGTGCTGCGCTCGCTGCCCTTCATCATCCTGCTGATCGTGATGATCCCGTTCACCGTGCTGGTCACCGGCACCTCGCTGGGCGTCGCCGGGGCCATCCCGCCGCTGGTGGTGGGCGCCACGCCGTTCTTCGCGCGCCTGGTGGAAACCGCGCTGCGCGAGGTGGACAAGGGCATCATCGAAGCGACCCAGGCGATGGGCGCCAGCACCCGCCAGATCATCTGGAACGCGCTGCTGCCCGAGGCCCGTCCGGGCATCATCGCCGCCGTCACCGTCACCGCCATCACCCTGGTGTCCTACACCGCGATGGCCGGCGTGGTCGGCGCCGGCGGCCTCGGCGACCTGGCCATCCGCTTCGGCTACCAGCGTTTCCAGACCGACGTCATGGTGGTCACCGTGGTGATGCTGCTGGTGCTCGTACAGATCCTGCAGACCGTCGGCGACAAGCTGGTGGTCCACTATTCCCGCAAGTAACCGCACGGCCCGCCGGACGCGGGCTTTTCTCAGGAGCCAACAATGAAAAAACTGCTCGCCGCTTTCGCCGCCGTCGCAGCCATCTCCGCCCCGCTGGCCCAGGCCACCGACAGCCTGACCGTCGCCGCCACCCCGGTGCCGCACGCCGAGATCCTCAACTTCGTCAAACCCATGCTGGCCAAAGAAGGCGTGGAACTGAAGGTCAAGGAGTTCACCGACTACGTGCAGCCCAACACCCAGGTGGCCGAGAAGCGCCTGGACGCCAACTTCTTCCAGCACCAGCCGTACCTGGATGAGTTCAACAAGTCCAAGGGCACCCACCTGGTGGCCGTGACCGGCGTGCACATCGAGCCGCTGGGCGTCTACTCCAGCAAGATCAAGAAGCTCGACGAGCTGCCGGCCGGCGCCACCGTGGTCATCCCCAACGACGCCACCAACGGCGGCCGCGCCCTGCTGCTGCTGGACAAGGCCGGTGTGATCAAGCTCAAGGACAACACGTCCATCACCGCCACCCCGAAAGACATCGTCGAGAACCCGAAGAGCATCAAGGTGCGTGAACTGGAAGCGGCCACCCTGCCGCGCGTGCTGACCCAGGTCGACCTGGCCCTGATCAACACCAACTACGCCCTGGAAGCCAAGCTGAACCCCACCAAGGACGCGCTGGCCATCGAAGGCGCCGACTCGCCCTACGTGAACATCCTGGTTGCCCGCCCGGACAACAAGGACAGCGCCGCCATGCAGAAACTGGCCGCCGCCCTGCACAGCCCCGAGGTGAAGCAGTTCATCCTCGAGAAGTACAAGGGCGCCGTGGTTCCGGCGTTCTGATCGCCGCGAAGCTGACACTCAAGAAAGCCCGGTCGAATGACCGGGCTTTTTCGTTTATGGCATTCCGCTTTCCGACGTTGGGGCTTTTGGGCTTTTGGCATTTTTGTAGGAGCGAGCTTGCTCGCGAACCCGCCCACCGTCAGCGCTACCGGCAAACGCTGTTCGCGAGCAAGCTCGCTCCTACAGACCCTGCTCGGCCGCATGGCGCGGATGGCTCTATTCCACCGCTTTGGACGATTTTTCGCCAACCTTCCTTGCATATTTTCCATGCTGCAAAGGAATCGATTTTTTACCGATTCGCGCAAAGCCACGGCTGGCGGGGCCTGCAGCGATCCGACAAAAAAATATAGCACTAAAAGTTATTTAAACAATAGAAACAATCACTTCAAGACCTAAGACGCTCCGCCAATCATGCAGGTCCGTTCCAAGCGCAACGCAGAGCCGCGCAGACCTGCAAGAAGATCGTTCATGGCCCAACCCCAGCATGCCCTCGCGCCGGATGCCTTCCTGCGCCACGTGCCCGGCGGCGACCTGGTCGATCTCGGCCGTCCACTGCTCCACGCGCTGGAACTGGGCCGCCACGTACCGGTGAAAGCCCGCGCACTGAGCCGCCGCGAAGCCGTCCTGCTCGGTCTGTTCGCGCTTACGCTGCACGGCGCGGTGATCTACTGGCTGAGCCGGCAGCCCACCCCGCAACTGCCGGAGGTGCCGCCACAGGTCCCGCCGATGACCATCGAGTTCACCGCACCGACGCCGCCGGTGGTCGAGCCGCCACCGCCCGAGCCGATTCCCGAGCCGGTGGTGCAGGAGCCGCCGCCCCCCGTGGTGGACGAGAACGCGGTGAAACCGCCGCCGCCCAAGCCGGTCCCCAAACCCAAGCCGAAACCGGTGGCCAAGCCCAAACCCGTGCCCAAGCCGGTCGAGCAGCCCGCACCGCCCAAGGCAGAGACCCCGCCGCCCCCGGCACCGCCCGCCCCGGCGGCACCGGCTCCGGCCCCGCTGACGCCGCCCTCGGCCAGCGCCGGTTACCTGAAGAACCCGGCGCCGGAATACCCGCCCCTGGCCCAGCGCCGTGGCTGGGAAGGCACCGTGCTGCTGCGCGTGCGCGTGCTCGCCAGCGGTAGCCCGAGCGAGATCCAGGTGCAGAAGAGCAGCGGCCGCGACGCCCTGGACGATGCCGCGGTACGCGCGGTGAAACGCTGGAGCTTCGTCCCCGCCAAGCGCGGCGACGTGGCCCAGGACGGCTGGGTCAGCGTACCCATCGACTTCAAATTGCATTGATTCCATTTGCCCAGATCAGCCGCACGAGAAACGCGGAAGGAGAACACCCATGAGTCTGCCCCTGAACCCACTGGAATCCGTCGAAGGCGCAGTCATCTGGCTGCTGGTCGGCTTCTCCGTCGTCACCTGGGCCCTGGCCCTGGTGAAAGGCGTCCAGTTCACCCGCCAGAAGGCCCAGGACAAGCGCTTCCAGAAGCAGTTCTGGAGCGCCACCAGCCTCGAGTCGGCCGGTGACCAGGCCGCCGGCAAGCCCGGCGCCGGCGCCCGCGTGGCCCAGGCTGGTTTCGCCGCCATCCAGGTGCAGGACCACGGCCAGCCGGACCTGGCCCAGTCGATCAACCATCAGGACCGTCTCGAACGCGCCCTGCGCCAGCAGATCCAGCGCGAGCGCCGCTCCCTGGAATCCGGCCTGGCGGTGCTCGCCTCGATCGGCTCCACCTCGCCCTTCATCGGCCTGTTCGGCACCGTGTGGGGCATCATGGAAGCGCTCAAGGGCATCAGCGCGGCCGGCTCCGCCAGCCTCGAAACCGTCGCCGGCCCCATTGGCAGTGCGTTGATCGCCACCGGCGTGGGTATCGCCGTCGCCGTGCCGGCGGTACTGGTCTACAACTACTTCCTCCGTCGCCTGAAGCTCACCGCGGCCGACCTCGACGACTTCGCCCACGACTTCTACAGCCTCGCGCAGAAGAGCGCCTTCCGCGTCGTCAGCCTGCCCACCGCCGCGCGCAAACCGGCTGCCGGCGCCAGCGTGAAGGAGGCGAGCTGACATGGCCTTCTCGACCCAGGACAGCGACGAGGTTCTCTCCGAGATCAACGTGACCCCGCTGGTGGACGTGATGCTGGTGCTGCTGGTGGTGTTCATCGTCACCGCGCCGCTGCTGACCAACGCCATCCCGATCAACCTGCCGAAGACCGAGGCGGTGGCCCCGCCGGAGCAGAAGGACCCGCTGGTGGTGAGCATCGACGGTACCGGCAAGTGGTTCATCAACAAGGACGAGATCCAGCCGGAGCTGCTGCAGAGCAATCTGGCGGCGGCCAAGGCGAAAGATGCCGAACTGCGCGTGCAGTTGCAGGCGGACGAAGGGGTGAACTACGGCCAGGTGGCCAAGGCCATGGCCTCCATCGAGAAGGCCGGGATCACCAGGCTGGCGGTAATTACTGCGCGTTGAGGAAGCTGTAAAACCCTTGAAATAGAGCGGGTGTACAACGGGTCTTCCACAACAAGGCAAGCTTCAAGGTCGCTCACCCATTACTCAGGCAGGGGTGAGCGGCCTTTTTTATTCCCGACATCCGTCGGGGTTCGCGAGCAAGCTCGCTCCTACGAAGAGCGGGCTCGGCCTGAAACTGTAGGAGCGAGCTTGCTCGCGAACCGCTCCGTCCCGATCCCTGCGGACGGAGTCGGCCCAAGGCCGATACGGTGGGGTAGACATAGAATCCCCTGCGGTTGCCCCACCCGCCACCGCCGCCGTTCGTCGTCATCCCCGCTCCGGCGATATCCCTTTGCCCGTCAGGGCCTTCCGCGCCTCCCGCGCTTACACTAAGTTGATGACAGTCAGGAGACCTGAGGGGTACCGCATGACATCGTCTCCCGCTTCGGAAGGCCCGTTCTATCCGCCGACACTGGGGGTGCCGGAACGCTTCACACCCGCACAGCTACGCGCCTCGCTCGACATCACCATGAGCGAACACGGCGCCGGCCCGGTGTGGCTGTTCGCCTACGGCTCGCTGATCTGGCGCCCGGAGTTCCCGGTGGCCGAGGCACGCCGCGCACGGGTGCATGGCTACCATCGCGGCCTCTACCTGTGGTCCCTCACCCACCGCGGCACACCGGAGGCACCGGGGCTGGTGCTGGGCCTGGATCGCGGCGGTTCCTGTGCCGGCTTCGCCTTCCGCCTGCCTGACGACAACCTCGACGCCAACCTCTACGCGCTCTGGGAACGGGAGATGCCCTACGCCTCCTACCGCCCGGAATGGCTGAACTGCCGCCTCGACGACGGCAGTCGCGTGCGCGCCCTGGGCTTCGTCCTCGAACGCCACCTGCCCAGCTACGCCGGTTCCCTGCCCGACAACATCGTCCAGCACGTGCTCGACAGTGCCCAGGGCCACTTCGGCACCACCCGCGACTACGTCGAGCAGACCGCCCGCGCCCTGCGCGACTACGCCATGCCCGACCTCAACCTGGAAGGCATCCTGGCGCGCTGCTACCCGCTGCGCCGGGTGCAGGACTGACGGTCTTATCTCCATTCGTTAGATGAAAATATTGCATAAGCAAAGAATTTCTTATTCCTTAACGAATATTAAAACACTCCCTAGAATACCTTCTCATGACGATTCGAGAGGGCCGCTCCATGCGCAACGAACGCATCCGCTACCTGATCGTGCCGGGCTGGCACGGCTCCGAGGACGCCCATTGGCAGAGCCACTGGCAGCGCGCCCTGCCCAATGCCGCGCGGGTGCGGCAGGATGACTGGATCAGCCCGCAACGCGCCGACTGGATCGCCGAACTGGACCGCGAGATTCGCCGCGAGCCCGGCCGCGTGGTGCTGATCGCCCACAGCCTGGGCTGCGTGACCGTCGCCGCCTGGGCCACCCGCGCCGACCGCCGCGCATTGGCGCAGGTCGCCGGCGCCCTGCTGGTGGCGCCGGCGGACGTGGAGCGGGAAACCTGCCACGAGGCGCTGCGCAACTTCGCCCCCATCGCCGCACAATCGCTGCCCTTCCCCAGCGTGCTGGTGGGGTCGGACAACGATACCGCGTGCAGCCCGCAGCGCGCGCTGATCCTCGGCCGCGCCTGGGGCGCCGAGACGGTGATCCTGCCGGCGGCCGGGCACATCAACGTGAAATCCGGGCACGGCGCCTGGGAAGCCGGCTATCGTCATCTGTATCGCCTGCAGTATCTGATCGACCAGCAGTCGCGCCAGCGCGCCTGAAGCACGCTTCCGGGTGCGGTGTGACCATCGCGCCTATCCCATCGCGACGCGGATTCGACTAGGGTGAGGCAAAGCCCCCCGTCGGAGACCGCCATGCCACCGTTGCACGACCTGTCCGCCGTCGAACTGCTGGCCCTGTACCGCTCGCACCAGCTCTCACCCGTCGAGTATTTCGAGCACCTGATCGCCCATATCGAGCGCTGGGAGCCGCACCTTTGCGCGCTCTACACCTTCGACCCGCAGCGCGCGCTGGAACAGGCGCGGCGCTCCGAGGCGCGCTGGATTCGCTGTGCCCCCTGCGGCGAGCTGGATGGCGTGCCGGTGACCATCAAGGAACTGATCGCCACCACCGGCGACCCGATTCCCCAGGGCAGCGCCGCCACCCTGCTGCAACCGGCGACCTGCGACGCGCCGCCCGCCGCGCGCATGTTCGAGGCCGGCGCGATCCTGCTGGGCAAGACCACGGTGCCGGACTTCGGCATGCTCTCCTCCGGGCTTTCCAGCTTCCACCCACTGACGCGCAACCCCTGGGACCTGCGCATGAACCCGGGCGGCTCCAGCGCCGGCGCCGCCTCGGCCGCAGCGGCAGGCTACGGGCCGCTGCACATCGGCACCGACATCGGCGGCTCGGTGCGCCTGCCCGCCGGCTGGTGCGGACTGGTCGGCTTCAAGCCGAGCCTCGGGCGGATTCCCATCGACCCGTACTACAGCGGGCGTTGCGCCGGGCCGATGACGCGCACCCTGGACGATGCGGCGCTGATGATGCAGCACCTGTCCCGCCCCGACTGGCGCGACGCCACCGCCCTGCCCCCGACGGAGCTGGACTGGCACATCCAGCCTGCCGACGTGCGCGGCCTGCGCCTTGGCCTGCAGCTCGACCCCGGCTGCGGCCTGCAACCCGAGCCCGAGGTGTGCGCCGCCGTGGAAGCCGTCGCACGGCGCTTCGCCGCCGCCGGCGCGGAGATCGTCGAAGTCCGGCCGATTCTCGACCGCGAGTTGCTGGAGGGGCTGGATCACTTCTGGCGCGCCCGTCTCTGGGCCGAACTGGAAAACCTGCCGGCCGAGCGCCAGGCCAGGGTGCTGCCTTATATCTTCCAATGGGCGGAGGGCGGCGCGGCGGTCTCCGGCGCCGACGCGGTGCGCGGCTTCAACCGCACCTTCGAGATACGCAGGCGCGCCGCCGCGCAGTTCCAGGACATCGACTTCCTGCTCTCGCCGACCAATCAGGTGGCCGCCTTCCCCGCCGAGTTCGCCTCGCCCACCAACGACCCGGCGCGGCCCTTCGAGCACATCGGCTTCACCGTGCCGTGGAACATGTCCGAGCAGCCGGCACTCTCGATCCACTGCGATTCCACCACCGAGGGCATGCCCATAGGCCTGCAGATCGTCGGCCCGCGCTTCGCCGACCTCGAGGTGCTGCGCCTGGCCAAGACCTGGGAGCGCTGGCGCGGTCCCGTCGCGCATTGGCCTCAGCCTCCGCGTACCGGCTAAGCTCTGAGCACACGCCGAGCACAAGGACTCGATCGCGCGCCCATGCAGTATTCCGCCTACATCGCCCACCTCCTGGTACTGGTCCAGCTCCTGGGCATCATCGCCGCGGTGCACGCCGTACTCACCGTGCGCACGGCCCAGGGCGCCATCGCCTGGGCGACTTCGCTGGTATTCATGCCGCTGCTGACCCTGGTGCCCTACCTGGTGTTCGGCCGCAGCCGCTTCGACGCCTACATCGGCGCGCGCCGGCAGGCCAACGAGGAAATGCACGTGGCCGCCGCCGAACTGGACTGGCGGCCCTGGGTCGAGGGAGCCCTGGCGGCGCGCCAGTACGATGGCTACAAGGCGCTCAAGGCGATGGTCGGGCTGGCGCGCATGCCGACCCTGGCGAACAACCACGTGCGCCTGCTGGTGAACGGCAAGGCGTCGTTCGAGGCCATGTTCGAGGCCATCTCCGCGGCGAAGAAAGTCGTGCTGGTGCAGTTCTTCATCATCCGCGACGACGCCCTCGGCCAACGCCTGGCCGACCTGCTGCTGGAGCGCGCGGCCAACGGCGTGGACGTGTTCCTGCTCTACGACGGCATCGGCAGCCACGCCCTGCCCGGCCGCTACGCCGAACGCCTGCGCCAGCGCGGCGTGCAGGTGCATGCCTTCAGCACCGGCAGCGGGATGCTCAACCGCTTCCAGGTGAACTTCCGCAACCACCGCAAGATCGTGGTGGTCGACGGTGTGCGCGGGTTCGTCGGCGGGCACAACGTCGGCGTCGAATATCTGGGCGAAAAGCCGCCGCTGTCGCCCTGGCGCGACACCCATATCGAACTGCGCGGCCCGGCGGTGGCGTGCCTGCAGGAGTGCTTCGCCGAAGACTGGTACTGGGCCAGCCACACGCTGCCGACGCTGATCCTGCCCAAGGCCTACGAAGAGTCGGGGATGCTCTGCCAGGTGGTACCCAGCGGTCCGGCGGACCCGCAGGAAACCTGCTCGCTGTTCTTCGTCGAGGCGATCAATGTGGCAGTGGAGCGCATCTGGATCACCACG
Source organism: Pseudomonas sp. MT3 (assembly GCF_054720805.1). NCBI lineage: Bacteria > Pseudomonadati > Pseudomonadota > Gammaproteobacteria > Pseudomonadales > Pseudomonadaceae > Pseudomonas > Pseudomonas sp. MT3. The sequence goes on along the minus strand of NZ_JBTVPY010000029.1, from coordinate 35,567 downwards.
CCGTACTTCGTGCCGGACGAGGCGGTGGCCGCCGCGCTACGCCTGGCGGTGCTGCGCGGGGTGGACGTGCGCATCCTGCTGCCGTCGCGGCCCGACCACAGGACGGTGTACGCCGCCTCCAGTCTCTACGCGCTGGAAGCCGTGCGCGCGGGCATCCGTATCTTCCGCTACCAGCCCGGATTCCTGCACCAGAAGGTGGTGCTGATCGACCGCGACGGCGCGGCGGTGGGCAGCGCCAACCTGGACAACCGCTCGTTCCGGCTGAACTTCGAAATCATGGTGGTGACCGTCGACGAAGGCTTCGCCCGGGACGTGGAGCGCATGCTGGAGGCGGACTTCGAACAGTCGGTGGAGATGAACCTGGACGACCGCAAGCGCCTGCACCGGTTGCAGCAGTTGGGCATGCGGGTGGCGCGGCTGGTGTCGCCGATTCTCTGAAGGTTCGCAGCAGGGATGTTCGCGAGCAAGCTCGCTTACGAAGAGCGAATGCGCCATCACCCTGTAGGAGCGAGCTTGCTCGCGAACGCTTCTGACGCACAAAAGAAAACGCCCGGTTCACTCGCGTGAGCCGGGCGTTTCTTTCTCTAGCGCGAGGTCATCAGGCTGGCGCGGAGGAGCGGATCAGGTGGTCGAAGGCGGAGAGCGACGCTTTGGCGCCTTCGCCGACCGCGATCACGATCTGCTTGTACGGTACGGTGGTCACGTCACCGGCGGCGAAGATGCCCGGCAGCGAGGTCTCGCCGCGAGCGTCGACGATGATCTCGCCACGCGGGGTCAGCTCGATGGTGCCCTTGAGCCATTCGCTGTTGGGCAGCAGGCCGATCTGCACGAAGATGCCTTCCAGGTCGATGGACTTGAACTCTTCCGAGTTGCGGTCCTTGTAGACCAGGCCGGTGACCTTCTGGCCATCGCCTTTCACTTCGCTGGTCAGCGCGCTGGTGATCACTTCCACGTTCGGCAGGCTGAACAGCTTGCGTTGCAGCACGGCATCGGCGCGCAGCTTGCTGTCGAACTCCAGCAGGGTCACGTGGGACACGATGCCGGCCAGGTCGATGGCCGCCTCGACACCGGAGTTGCCGCCGCCGATCACCGCCACGCGCTTGCCCTTGAACAGCGGGCCGTCGCAGTGCGGGCAGAAGCACACGCCCTTGGCCTTGTATTCCTTCTCGCCCGGCACGCCCATTTCGCGCCAGCGGGCGCCGGTAGCCAGGATCACCGACTTGGCCTTCAGGCTGCCGCCGCCCTCGAACTGCACTTCGTGCAGGCCGCCAGCGGTCTTCGCCGGGATCAGCGCGCTGGCACGCTGCAGGTTCATGATGTCGACGTCGTAGTGCTTGACGTGCTCTTCCAGCTGGCGAGCCAGTTTCGGACCTTCGGTCTCGGTCACCGAGATGAAGTTCTCGATGGCCATGGTGTCCAGCACCTGGCCGCCGAAACGCTCGGCGGCAACGCCGGTGCGGATGCCCTTGCGGGCGGCGTAGATCGCCGCCGCGGCGCCCGCCGGGCCACCGCCGACGACCAGCACGTCGAACTCTTCCTTGGCCGACAGCTTCTCGGCTTCGCGGGCAGCGGCGCCGGTGTCGATCTTGGCGAGGATTTCTTCCACGCCCATGCGGCCCTGGCCGAACACTTCACCGTTGAGGTAGATGCTCGGCACAGCCATCACCTGGCGGCGCTCGACTTCTTCCTGGAACAGCGCGCCGTCGATGGCGACGTGGCGGATGTTCGGGTTGAGCACGGCCATCAGGTTCAGCGCCTGGACCACGTCCGGGCAGTTCTGGCAGGACAGCGAGAAATAGGTTTCGAACTCGAACGAACCCTGGATGCCCTTGATCTGCTCGATCACGTCGGCTTCGAGCTTGGACGGGTGGCCGCCGACCTGCAGCAGCGCCAGCACCAGGGAGGTGAATTCGTGGCCCATGGGGATGCCGGCGAAAGCCAGGCCGATGTTCGCCCCCGGGCGGTTCAGCGAGAAGGACGGCTTGCGCTCGTCGCTGCCATCTTCACGCAGGGTGATCTTGTCGGTCAGGCCGACGATTTCGTGCAGCAGCTCGCTCATCTCGCGGGATTTGTCGCCGTCATCGAGGGACGCGACGATTTCGAAAGGCTGCTGGACCTTTTCCAGATAAGCCTTCAACTGGGTTTTAAGCGTGGCGTCCAACATGATTCAGATCCTCGGAATCAGAGCAAAGGGGTTCCCCGGCGAGCTTTTCAGCCCACCCTACGCACGCTTTTGGCTTTAGGTAGGGAGGATGCCGGTAGGCATCCTCGGGGTGTTGCCAAACGGCTCGGGAAGCTTCGTGGGCGGGCGCCCGGTGGTTGCGTGGCGGGAGCCGCCGCGCAACCGCTTCCCGGTCGTTCTTAGATCTTGCCGACCAGGTCCAGGGAAGGAGCCAGGGTCTTCTCGCCTTCTTTCCACTTGGCCGGGCAGACTTCGCCCGGGTGAGCGGCGGTGTACTGGGCAGCCTTCAGCTTGCGCAGGGTTTCGCCGACGTCACGAGCGATCTCGTTGGAGTGGATTTCGACGGTCTTGATCACGCCTTCCGGGTTGATCACGAAGGTACCGCGCAGGGCCAGGCCTTCTTCCGGGATGTGTACGCCGAAGGCGTTGGTCAGCTGGTGGGTCGGGTCGCCGATCAGCGGGAACTGAGCCTTGCCCACGGCCGGGGAGGTTTCGTGCCACACCTTGTGGGAGAAGTGGGTGTCGGTGGTAACGATGTAGACCTCGGTACCGGCGTCACGGAATGCGGAGTAGTTGTTGGCGGCGTCTTCGATCTCGGTCGGGCAGTTGAAGGTGAAGGCTGCCGGCATGAAGATCAGAACCGACCAGTGGCCCTTGAGGGACTCTTCGGTGACTTCGATGAACTTGCCATTGTGGAAAGCGTTGACCTTGAACGGTTGAACGGCGGTGTTGATCAGGTTCATTAGGCAATTCCTCGTAGAGAGTTGTCGTTTAATCGAGTGGTCGATCAGTTGAAATTCGACAGGGGCAAGATTATCGCCTGATGACAGGAAAGGCCCATTGATTTAGGGCATCATCTAGATTGAGTGTATCTATCAATAGATATATATAAGGAAGAAGTTTCCTATCAATCCTGGCCTCCGCATCCTGCGCGGGAGCAGGGGCGCAGGGCACTCCGGGCCCAGCCTCGGCGCCGACCGCACAACGCGCGTTGTACGCCCTGCGTCCTGGTCATTCCTGGCTATCTGGTCAAAAAGCCCCGCGAGCCTATGCTTGCCTTGAGGGCGCCGGCGCCCAACGACGAGGACTCCCCATGATCCAGTTCCTGCTGGGCGACGAGCTGATCCGGGCCGACGGCGCGGCGCCGGAAACCAGCCTGCTCGACTACCTGCGCAACCACCTGGCCCGTACCGGCACCAAGGAGGGCTGCGCCTCCGGCGATTGCGGCGCCTGCACGGTGGTGCTGGTCGAGGCTGACGGCGAGTCGCTGCGCTACCGCGCGGTGAACGCCTGCATCACCCTGCTCGGCGCGGTGCACGGGCGCCAGGTGCTGACCGTCGAACACCTCTCTGAGGGCGGCGCGCTGCACCCGGTGCAGCAGGCGATGGTGGACTGCCACGGCTCGCAATGCGGGTTCTGCACGCCGGGGATCGTCATGTCGCTGTTCGCCTGGCGCCACTCGCCGCCGCCCCACGACCGCGAGACGGCGCTGACCGCGCTGTCCGGCAACCTGTGCCGCTGCACCGGCTACCGGCCGATCCTCGATGCCGCCACGCAGATCGCCGCGCAACCCTGCGCCGACCGTTTCGCGCGGAACGCCAGCCTGACGCTCGCCCGTCTGCGCGAACTGCCTGCCGCCGGCACGCTGCAGGACGGCGCGCAACAGGCCTGGCTGCCAACCTCGCTGGATGAACTGGACGACCTGCTGCAACGCCATCCACAGGCACGGCTGATCGCCGGCGGCACCGACCTGGCATTGGAGGCCACGCAGAACCTGAAGCCCTTCCCGGCGCTGATTCACCTCGACCGTGTGGCCGAACTCCAGCGCCTGGAAACCCATCCCGCGCACCTGCTGATCGGTGCCGCGCGCCCCTATGCCGACTGCCTCGAAGCACTGGAGGAATTCCCCGGCGTCGGCGCCCTGCTGGAGCGCCTGGGCTCCCTGCAGATCCGCCAGCGCGGCACCCTCGGCGGCAATATCGCCAACGCCTCGCCCATCGGCGACATGCCGCCGGTGCTGCTGGCGCTGGATGCGCGGCTACGGCTGCGCAAGGCGGGGGCCGTGCGCGAGGTGCCCATCGACGGCTTCTTCATCGGTTACCGCAGCACCCTCCTGCAACCCGGCGAGTACATCGAGTCGGTGCTGATCCCGCGCCTGCGCGCCCACCAGCGGTTCCGCGTCGACAAGATTTCCAAGCGCCGCGACGACGACATTTCCGCCCTGTGCATGGCCCTGCGCCTGGACCTCGACGCCGCCGGCATCGTCACCGATGCGCGCCTGGCCTGCGGCGGCATGGCGGCCACGCCGTTACGCGGTGCACGGGCCGAAGCGGCGCTGCGCGGCAGACCCTTCGACGCCGCCGCCGTGGCCGCCGCGCAAGCCGCGATCCCCCGGGATTTCCAGCCCATCGACGACCTGCGCGCCAGCGCCGCCTATCGCCTGAAGGTGGCGCAGAACCTCCTGCAGCGCGCACTACTGGAATGGACTCAGAGCCCTGCGGAGGTGCGCCATGCGTAGTCTGCCGCCGCTGGCCGGCAACGGCGTGACGGTCGCCGTACACAGCGCGGGCCAGCCCCGCGAACACGACAGCGCGACGCTGCACGTCAGCGGCGCGGCGCGCTATGTGGACGACCTCAAGGAGCCGCGCGAACTGCTGCACGCCGCCGTCGGCCTGACCGAGATCGCTTGCGGCCGGGTGCTCGCCCTCGACCTCGATGCCGTGCGCGCCGCGCCGGGCGTGGTCGCCGTGCTGACGCTGGCTGACGTGCCCGGCCACACCGATATCGGCCCGGTATTCCCCGGCGACCCACTGCTGGCCGGCGAGCGCGTGAAGTACCACGGCCAGGCGCTGTTCGCCGTCGCCGCCGGGAGCCTGGTCCAGGCCCGCCGCGCGGCGCGCCTGGCGAAGGTGGAATATGCCAGGGAGGCCCCGCTGCTCGATCCGCTGCGGGCCAAGGCCGAGGAGTGCTTCGTGCGCCCGCCGCACCACATGCGCCGGGGCGATGCCAAGGCCGCGCTGGCCGCCGCGCCGCATGTGCTGGAGGCCCGCCAGTTCGTTGGCGGCCAGGAGCATTTCTACCTCGAAGGCCAGGCCTCCCTGGCGCTGCCGACCGACGATGGCGGCATGCTGGTGCACACCTCCAGCCAGCACCCCAGCGAGGTGCAGAAACTGGTGGCCGAAGTGCTGGCGATTCCGCTGGCCAAGGTCACGGTGGAAGTGCGGCGCATGGGCGGCGGCTTCGGCGGCAAGGAAACCCAGGCCGCGCCCTTCGCCTGCCTCGCCGCATTGCTCGCGCACAAGACCGGCCGCGCGGTGAAGCTGCGCCTGCCGCGCGCCGAGGACATGCGCCTGACCGGCAAGCGCCACCCCTTCCACAACCGCTACCGGATCGGCTTCGACGACACCGGCCGGCTGCTCGCCGCGCAACTGGAAGTGGTGGGCGACTGCGGCCATTCTCCGGACCTCTCCGACGCCATCGTCGACCGCGCGATGTTCCACGCCGACAACGCCTACTTCATCCCCGACGTCGCCATCTCCGGCTACCGCAGCTTCACCAACAGCGTCTCGCACACCGCCTTCCGTGGCTTCGGCGGACCGCAGGGGATGATGATCATCGAGCGCGCGATGGACGACATCGCCCGCGCGGTGGGCAAGGACCCGCTGGACGTGCGCAAGCTGAACCTCTACGGCGGCGCCGGGTGTGAGCTGACGCCCTACCACCAGAAGGTCGAGCACAACCTGCTGGGCGAGCTGATCGCGCGGCTGGAACAGAGCAGCGATTACGCCGCGCGGCGCTCGCAGATCCGCACCTTCAACGCCGCCAGTCCGGTGCTGAAGAAGGGCCTGGCGCTGACGCCGGTGAAGTTCGGCATTTCCTTCACCGCGCAGCACCTCAACCAGGCCGGCGCACTGGTCCACCTGTACACCGACGGCAGCATCCAGCTGAACCACGGCGGCACCGAGATGGGTCAGGGCCTGAACACCAAGGTCGCGCAGATCGTCGCCGAGGAATTCCAGGTGCCGCTGGAGCACGTGGTGATCACCGCGACACGCACCGACAAGGTACCCAACACCTCGCCCACCGCCGCCTCCAGCGGCACCGACCTGAACGGCATGGCTGCCCGCGACGCCGCGCGCACGCTGAAGAAGCGGCTGGTCGAGTTCCTCGCCGAGCGCGATGGGGTGAAACCGCAGGAGATTCGCTTCGAGCACGGCGGCGTAACCGTCGGGGCGCGGCACCTGGGCTTCACCGAAGTCATCCAGGATGCCTATTTCGCGCGCATCCAGCTCTCCGCCACCGGCTTCTACCGCACACCGAAAATCTTCTACGACCGCGAGAAGGGCCAGGGTCACCCGTTCTTCTACTTCGCCTATGGTGCGGCGGTGTCCGAGGTGGAGGTGGACACGCTCACCGGCGAATACCGCGTGCAGCGGGTGGACATCCTCCACGACGTCGGCCGCAGCGTGAACCCGGCCATCGACATCGGCCAGATCGAGGGCGGCTTCGTCCAGGGCATGGGCTGGCTGACCACCGAGGAGCTGCGCTGGGACGATCAGGGTCGGCTGCTCACGGTGGGCCCCGCGACCTACAAGATTCCGGCGGTGAGCGACCTGCCCGAGGACTTCCGCGTGGCGCTGTTCGACCGTCCCAACGAGGAAGACAGCGTGTACCTGTCCAAGGCCGTGGGCGAACCGCCGCTCATGCTGGCGATCTCGGTGTGGTCGGCGCTGCGCGATGCCATCGCCAGCCTGGCGGATTACCGGGTGAGCCCGGACCTGGATACGCCGGCGACGCCGGAGCGGGTGCTGTGGGCTTGCGAGGCTTTGCGCCGTTCGGAGCAAGAGCGCCCTCACCCTAACCCTCTCCCAGAGGGAGAGGGGACCGTTCGGCGTGAAGCGGCCCCACAGAGTCAGCCGGAAACTGCGGCAGAGGACGACGCGCCGACCGTGACCACTGCAGCGGAAAGCCCCCTCTCCCTAGGGGAGAGGGCTGGGGTGAGGGGAAACCCGCCCACACCCAACTCGACCCAGGAACCCTAGCCATGACCCGAACCTGGATGGACGCCATCGCCCGCCTGCGCGACAGCGCCGAGCCCTACGTGCTGGTCACCGTGGTCGGCGTGCAGGGCTCCACCCCGCGCGAGTCCGGCAGCAAGATGCTGGTCACCACCGAGACCACGGTGGACACCATCGGCGGCGGCCACCTGGAGTTCGCCGCCATCGAGCACGCCCGCACGCTGCTGCTGGCCGGCAAGGACGCCCAGGCGCTGGAGCACTTCCCCCTCGGCCCCCGCCTGGGCCAGTGCTGCGGCGGACGCGCCAGCCTGCTGTTCGAGTGCTTCGCCGCGCGCGGGCCACAGGTGCTGCTGTTCGGCGCCGGCCACGTGGGCCGCGCCCTGGCGCCGCTGCTGGCCGGCTTGCCGCTACGCCTGGAGTGGGTCGACAGCCGCGCGGCCCAGTTTCCGCAAACGGTGCCCGAGGGCGTACGCATGCGCCTGCTCGACGAGCCGGAAGACGCGGTGAGCGAAGCGCCGCCAGGCAGCTACTTCCTGGTCATGACCCACAACCACCCGCTCGACTACGCCCTCGCCGAAGCCGTGCTCAAGCGCGGCGACGCCGGTTTCCTCGGCATGATCGGCTCGCGCACCAAGGCCCAGCGCTTCCGGATGCGCCTGGAGCAGCACGGTTATCCAGCGGAAGCCATCGCGCAACTGCACTGCCCCATCGGCCTGGCCGAAGTGCCCGGCAAACGTCCGCTGGAAGTCGCCATCTCCATCGCCGCCCAGGTCATCGCCCGCTATCACCAGGACGCACCGCCGCGCCGGACGCGCGAAGGCGTCGCCTGGACCGCGCTGTGCAGCGAGTCGACAAAAAGCTGACCAGCTGGACAACAGTTTTCCGCGGCCCGGCCGATAACCTCCTGACCCCGTCTCTTCGCCCGCCTCCCATAGCGGGCGATTCGCCGTGCGTTCGGAGGAGAACAAGAAAATGCGCCTGCGAAGTATCCAGACCCAACTCATCCTCAGCATGGGCGCCGCCCTGCTGATCAGCCTGCTCATCGTCCTCGGCCTGTATGCCGTGCTGGTCAACCGCCTGAGCGAGCGCTACCTGCTCGAACAGGCGCTGCCGGCAAGCATCCAGGCAATCGCCAACGACTTCGAACGGCGCCTCACCGGCCCCATCACAGCTGCCTCCGGCATTGCCGAGAACACCCTGGTGCAGGACTGGCTGGCCGGCGGCGAAAGCCCCGAGCAACTGGCCGAGTTCACCCGCTACCTGGGCGGCATCCGCGCCTCGCAGAAGGCCTTCTCCGCGCTGATCGCCGCCAACGCCAGCGGCGCCTACTACAGCGACAAGGGCAAGGAGCGCATCCTGAGCCGCAGCGAGCCGAAGGACAGCTGGTACTTCCAGTTCATCGACAGCGGCAAGCCGCGCATCTGGAACATCGACACCGACGGCGGCACCGGCGAGCTGGCGCTGTTCATCGACCAGCGCGTGGAGCGCGACGGCAAGCTGCTCGGCATCGCCGGGCTGGGCCTGGAGATGCGCGAGCTGTCGGCACTGATCCGCGACTTCCGCTTCGGCCAGTCCGGCCGGGTGTACCTGGTGAAGAACGACGGCCAGGTGCAGATCCATCCCGATCCGACGCTGCCCAAGGGCCGCACCCTCGACGACCTGGTCGGCCCGCAGGTCGCGGCCGCGCTGCTGGGTCGGCACGACTTCCAGAGCGCCCGCTTCGAGCGCGACGGCGAGGCCTTCCTCGCCGCCAGCCTGCCGCTGCACGACCTGGGCTGGACCCTGGTCAGCGAAGTGCCGGAAGCGGAAATCTACGCCGACGCCCGCGAGGCGCTGACGCTCTCGGGCCTCGCCGGTGCCGTGGTGGCGCTGCTCTGCCTGGCGCTGGTGGTGCTGATGGCACGCAGCCTGGTCAAGCCGATCCGCCAGGTCACCGGCGCCCTGCTGGAAATCGGCGGCGGTGGCGGCGATCTCACCCGCCGCCTGGACGACAGCCGTACCGACGAACTGGGCGACCTGGCGCGCGGCTTCAACCGCTTCCTCGAAGGCCAGCGCGCGCTGATCGGCGCCGTGCTCGCCACCAGCCAGCAATTGCTGCACACCGTCGGCGAAGTGGCGCAGGTGGTGGACAACACCGCCGAGCGCGCCGGCCGCCAGCAGGAGATGACCGACATGGTTGCCACGGCGGTGAACGAGATGGGCAGCACCGTGCAGGAAATCGCGCGCAACGCCGAACAGGCGGCCAGCGCCTCGCAGCAGGCGCGGGACGAAGCCGGCGAGGCGCGGCGGGTGGTCGACGGCTCGCTGCAGCTCGGCCAGCGCATGTCCGGCGAGATCGGCGAGGCCGCCGGCGCGGTGGGCCAACTGGCCGACCAGGTGGCGAGCATCGACCAGGTGCTGGCGGTGATCCGCGGCGTGTCCGAGCAGACCAACCTGCTCGCCCTCAACGCGGCCATCGAAGCGGCGCGCGCGGGCGAGCTGGGCCGTGGCTTCGCCGTGGTGGCGGACGAGGTGCGCACCCTGGCCAGCCGTACCCAGGGTTCCACCGATGAAATCCTCGCCATCATCCAGCGCCTCAAGGACGGCGCCGACACCGCCGTGCGCTCGATGCAGTCCGGCCAGCAGGTCACCGGCCAGAGCCTGGCCGCCAGCGAACAGGCCGGCGCCTCGCTGGGCGCCATCGCCGACCAGGTGGAGCGCATCAGCGACATCAACCACCAGGTCGCCACGGCCACCGAGGAGCAATCGGCGGTGACCGAGGAGATCAACCGCAACGTGCAGGGCATCGCCGACCTCGCCCACGCCACCACCCGCGAGGTGCAGCACGGCAGCGAGCAATGCCGCGAGCTGCGCGCCCTGGCCGACGACCTGGCGCGGCAGATGGCGCAATTCCGCCTGTAGGCCCCCGGCGCCGGCCTCCGCGCCGGCGCTTTTTCCCCAAAGTTATCAACAGCCTGGCGGTACATCGCGACGCACGCTTTGCCGCCGGCGACGCGCTGCGGCGTTCGATCACCACCCCGCCGTGGTGACTATCGCGGCCTTACAGCTCACAGACTACTCACAGATTGTTCAGAGCTTTTACACCGAGTTCTCCACCGCCCCGCAATACTCGCCTGCAAGACCCGAGCCCAGGCGCTGCGGGGACTGCATAAATCCACTGAATAATCCGACGGCCTCCGAACAGGAAAAACCGGCGAAAGTTGCCAACAGCTTTTCCACAGCTTGTTCAAATAATGCGCAGCTCTCGATGGCGCTTTTGCTCAAAAATTGAGCAGGCCAGCCGGAGCCACGATTCATCGGCACAAGCGGAGGCGAGCCACAGGTTATCCACAGGCGGCTCCACGGCGACTGGGGAGAAGCCTCAGGCGTCCAGCGACCCGGCCTGGATACGACCCCGGCTGAGATCACCGAGCAGCCGTTGCAGGGCGGCGACCTGGGCGGTCGGCAGGTTCAGCATCAGGCGTACGCCGGCGGCGCCGTAGGCCTCGTCTTCGATGACCGCGCCGAGCGCCAGCAGCCGTGCCTTGAACAGCGCGTGCTCGGCAAAACTGCACTCGAAGGTCAGCCGGCTGCTGGGCACCAGCTCCACGCGCGGCGCGTCCTGCAGGCATTTCGCCGCGCAGCCGCCGTAGGCGCGGGCCAGACCGCCGGTGCCGAGCTTGATGCCGCCGAACCAGCGGCTGACCATGACCACCACGCGGTCCATGTCCTGCCCCTCGATGGCCACCAGCATCGGTCGTCCAGCGGTGCCGCCGGGCTCGCCGTCGTCGCTGAAGCGGTACTGGTTGCCCAGCTTCCAGGCCCAGCAGTTGTGCCCGGCGCTGGCGTCGCGGTGCGCGGCGAGGAAGGCCTGGGCCTCGGCCTCGCTGGCGATCGGCGCGGCGACGCAGTGGAAGCGGCTCTTGCGGATCTCTTCCTGGTAGAGGGCGGGCGCGGCGAGGGTGAAACTCATGCCGTCGCCGGCGGCGTCAGCCCGCAGCCCTTGAGGATGATGCGGATGAGGTTGTCGCCGGCGTCGCCGAAATCCTGCTTGGACATGCGCTTGCGGCCGGTGACGAAGGCGATCTGGGTGGCGAAGTCGGCGTAGTGCTGGGTGCTGCTCCAGATCAGGAAGATCAGGTTCACCGGGTCGACCGGATCCATCTTGCCGGCGGCGATCCAGGCCTGGAACACGGCGGCGCGGCCGGCGAACCAGGCGCGGTAGTCCTGGCTGAAATGCTCGGAGAGGCATTCGCCGCCGCTGATGATTTCCATGGCGAAGACCCGCGAGGCCTGCGGGTAACGGCGGGAGAACTCCATCTTGGCGCGGATGTAGGTCGCCAGTGCGATGGCCGGGTCGTCGTCCACGGTGAGATGGTTGAAGGTGCTGTCCCACAGGTCGAGGATGTTGCTCAGCACCGCCACGTACAGCCCCAGCTTGTTGCTGAAGTAGTAGTGCAGGTTGGCCTTGGGCAGGCCGACGCGCTGGGCGATGGTGTTCATGCTGGTGCCCTTGAAGCCGTGACGGGCAAATTCCTCCTCGGCGGCGGCGAGGATGGCTTCTTCGTTCTTCTGGCGAATGCGGCCGGCGGGCTTCTCACCGTTCTGGGCGGTATGGGCGGGCACTTGGAGGGTCATGTGGCAGGTCCACGTCTACGGGGGGCGCAGCATGGATAACCCAGGCGGGGCGGGCGATTCAAGCGCTCGTCGGAGAAAATAAGTGGCAATGCGCCATGCGGGACCACGGACCCCGCCGCGTGGCGGGGCCCGGCGAGCCGTCAGAAGTGGTACTTGACCAGTGCGCTCATGGTGTTCTGGTCGGTGGTGAAGTACTGGGAATCCTTGATGCCGTACTTGTCGGACCAGTAGTCGTACTCGATACCCACGTACAGGTGCTTGGCCTCGTAGCCCATGGCCTTGCCCAGGTCGTACTTGATCTGCGGGTTGAAGTGCAGGTTGGCGTGGTAGTCGCTCTGGCCCCGCTCGCTGGAGCTGGCGTCCTTGTTGTTGACGACCCAGTCCATGAAGCCGTCGAACAGGATGTCGGAGTTGCCCACCGGGATGGTGATGGCCCACGCCGGGGTGATCTGCCAGGCACCGGACGGTACGCGGTTGCCGTCGGGCTTGCGGTAGTAGAAGTTCAGTTGGAAGTAGTCGAAGCCGGGCAGGGCCAGGTCGAAGCCCGGGCCAAGCAGGTAGGACTCGACATCGCCTTCGCCGAACTCGTAGGTGCTGGCCAGCAGCACGTCCTTGATCGGGCCGAGGGACAGGTCGGTGCCGGTGAGCTTGCCGAAGGACAGGCGCGGGCTGAACTCGCCGTAGTAGGTATTCTTGCCGTTGACGGCGCTTTCCTTGCCGTTGTAGTTGATCTGGTCGACGAAGAACCAGATGTCGCCCCAGGTCCAGCCGCTCGCGCTCTCGAGGGTGAAGGTCTGCTGGATCGGCGGGTCTACCTTGAAGTTCTTGCCCCACAGGTAGGTCAGGCTTTCGTTGTGCCAGATCAGCGGGCCGTCGTTGACGGCCGGAGCCGGAGTCAGGTCTTCACCGCCAGCCGTGGCTTGGCCGGCCGCCAGCAGCCCGCTGGCGAACAGCAGGGATGCGAGAGTGCGAGTCATGCGTTGCTCCTAATCAGTGCAGTCGAATTACATTTTTAGTTGTCAGCGGAACCTGTCCCGTAAGTCAGGTCCGGCCTGGGAAAGCAAGATTGGCGCCAAACCTGACCGGGCGTTCCATTTTTATGTCGGATCGTCGATCGATCCGTGCTTTCTGCGTGGATCCCGCGTGGACGGCGGGCACTTCTCGACCGGCTCTGGGCCAGCCATTTCCTGACCCGGAAGACAACTTTGTCCGATTTCGAGTCGACATCACCGCGTTCAGCGCAGGCATGAGCGATCGCCGGAAGAGAAATCGTATACATGACAATTTTGTGTTGAAACGAATCAAAACAAAATATGTATACAACTCTTCTGTGGGAAATCTACACAGTTGCCACCGGGAAAGGCCACGCGTTTTTCCGGGCGCGAATGATGCCAGAGGCGGCCCGGCGCCACACCTGAAGATTGCGCCAGGCCGCCGGGCGGTGCCTTACCAGACGGCGATGTGCGCGTCGGTGCGCGGCTCGGTGCCAGCGCAGAGTACGCCGCTCACCGGATCGCGCAGGACGATCTGGCCACGGCCATAGGTGGTCAGGTCATGGGCCACTTCGACGTGGTGGCCACGGCGCGTCAGCACCGCCGCCAGGCTGCGCGGCGCGTGGTATTCGATGCCCACGCGCTTGTCCCCCAGCCACTGCCAGCGCGGCGCGTCGAGCGCGGCCTGCGGGTTGAGGCCGAAATCGACCAGGTTCATCACCATCTGCACGTGCCCCTGCGGCTGCATGTAGGCGCCCATCACGCCGAACGGGCCGAGCGGCACGCCGTTCTTGCTGAGGAAGCCGGGGATGATGGTGTGGAAGGTCTTCTTGCCCGGTTTCAGGCCATTCACGTGCTGCGCATCGAGGCTGAACTCGGCGCCACGGTTCTGCAGCGCGATGCCGGTACCGGGCACCACCACGCCGGAGCCGAAGCCGTGGTAGTTGCTCTGGATGAAGGAGACCATGTTGCCCTCCTCGTCGGCGGTGGCGAGGTACACGGTGCCGCCGGACTTCGGCTTGCCCGGATGCGGCTCCAGCGCCCGCGCGCCGATCAGCGCGCGGCGGCGGGCGGCATAGTCGTCGCTGAGCAGTTCGGCCACGCTGACGCGCATGCAGTCCGGCTGGCCGATGTAGGTGCGGCCGTCGGCATAGGCGAGCTTCATCGCCTCCAGTTGGCGGTGCCAGGTTTCCGGGCTGTCGCGGTCGCCGAAGTCGAAGCCCTTGAGGATGTTCAGCGCCATCAGCGCCACCAGGCCCTGGCCGGCGGGCGGGATTTCCCAGACGTCGTAGCCACGGTAGTTCAGCGAGATCGGCTCGACCCAGTGTGGCTGGTAGAGCGCCAGGTCATCGGCGCGCAGATAGCCGCCACTGCGCTCGGCATGGGCGGCGAGGGTGCGCGCGAGATCGCCCCGGTAGAAGCTTTCGCACTGGCTGTCGGCGAGGGCTTGCAGGGTATCGGCCTGGGCCGGATTGGCGAAGATTTCGCCGGCGAAGGGGGCGCGGCCGTCGAGGAGGAATTCGTCGAACCAGGTCTGCAACTCGGGATGTTGCGACCGCGCCGCGCGGAACTTGTCCAGGCCGCCCTGCCACAGGCCGGCGATCACCGGCGACACCGGGAAGCCATCGCGCGCGAGCTCGATGGCCGGCGCCAGCAGCTCGGCGAACGGCAGGCGGCCGAAGCGCCGCGACAGCTCCGCCCAGGCCGCCGGGCAACCCGGCACGGTCACCGGGGTCCAACCGTACAGCGGCATCTTCGTATGCCCGGCGCCGCGCACCGCCTCGATGCTCAGCTTCTGCGGCGCATGGCCGCTGGCATCCAGGCCGTAGAGCCGGTCCTTCACCCAGACCAGGGCGAAGGCGTCACCGCCGATGCCGCAGCCGGTGGGCTCGACCACGGTCAAGGCCGCTGCCGTGGCGATGGCCGCATCGATGGCGTTGCCGCCGCGCCTGAGCATGTCCAGCCCGACCTGCGCCGCCAGCGGCTGCGAGGTGGCGACCATCCCACGGCGGCCAAAGACCAGCGAGCGCTGCGAGGGATAGGGATATTCCTGGGCGGAAAAACTGAGCATCGGCGTCCTCCGGATACGGCTTGAGGCGGCAGGGTAGCCCTGCCAGACTCTGTCAGCTATCGACATACGCTCAAGATATACCGATGAAAGGACAAGCTCCCGAACTGCAACGCCTGATCCCGGTGCTCGAACGCCTGCCACGGCCGGTCTATGCCCGCGCCGAGCGGCTGCGTGCGGGCTCCTGGACCAGCAAGCACCATCACGCCTGGGTGCAACTGTCCTACGCCATTACCGGCGTGCTCGGCGTGCACACCGCCGAGGGCAGCTTCTTCGCGCCGCCGCAGCGGGCGATCTGGATTCCCGCCTACCTCGACCATGAAGTGGTGACCTCGACCCAGGCCGAAATGCGCAGCCTGTACATCCGCGACGACGCCTGCGATTGGGCCCCGGACCGCTGCCGGGTGCTGGAGGTGACGCCGCTGGCCCGCGAGCTGATCAAGAGTTTCTGCGAGCTGCCGGTGGACTATCCCCAGGGCGACAGCGCCGAGTCGCGGCTGGTGGAGGTGCTGCTGGACCAGTTGCGCACCCTGCCGGAAGTCGCCTTCTCCCTGCCGATGCCGCAGGAAGGCCGACTGCTGCAACTGTGCCAGACGCTGATCGAGCACCCCACCGACAGCCAGACCCTGGGCGACTGGGCGCAGCGCATCGGCACGTCGGAGAAGACCCTGTCGCGGCTGTTCCAGCGCGAAACCGGGATGACCTTCCGCCTCTGGCGCCAGCGCCAGCGTCTGCTCGCCTCCCTCGGCTCTCTGGAGGCCGGGGACAGCGTCACCACCGCGGCGCTGGATTGCGGGTATGACTCGACCTCGGCCTATATCGCCTCGTTCAAGGGGTTGTTCGGGTTTACACCCGGGGATCTGTTCCGGCAGCGCTGAACGCTTTTGTAGGAGCGAGCTTGCTCGCGAATCGCACAGCACGGGAACCACCGGCAGAATGCGTTCGCGAGCAAGAACCAGGCGTCCCCCTCGCTCCTACAGGCCCCTGCGTCGGCGGATTTCCGCTCACCACCCTCGCCCATCGGCATTCCTTCGCCTGCCCAAATACCCTCTCGAAACGCCGGAGCCCTTCTACCACGCGGCTTTCGCGCCTTGGCACGCTGCCTGCTATCGCCCTCGACACTGCGCCGCCCTCGCGGCGCGCCGGCGTGACGTAACCCGTAGTCCGCACGCCTGACGACAACAACGACAAGAGGAATACCCATGGATAGCGCAAGCGCCGTCTCCGCTTCTGCCGCACCCCGTACGACTTCCCAGCGCATCAAGTCGATCTTCAGCGGCTCGGTAGGCAACCTGGTCGAGTGGTACGACTGGTACGTCTACGCCGCCTTCTCGCTGTATTTCGCCAAGGCGTTCTTCCCCCAGGGCGACATGACCGCCCAGTTGCTGAACACCGCCGCGATCTTCGCCGTGGGCTTCCTGATGCGCCCGATCGGCGGCTGGCTGATGGGCATCTACGCCGACCGCAAGGGCCGCAAGGCGGCGCTGCTGGCCTCGGTCCTGCTGATGTGCTTCGGCTCGCTGATCATCGCCCTGACCCCCAGCTATGAAACCATCGGCGTCGGCGCGCCCATCCTGCTGGTGCTCGCGCGCCTGCTGCAGGGCCTGTCGGTCGGCGGCGAATACGGCACGTCCGCTACCTACCTGAGCGAGATGGCCAACAAGGAGCAGCGCGGCTTCTTCTCCAGCTTCCAGTACGTGACGCTGATCTCCGGCCAGCTCATCGCCCTGGCGGTGCTGATCGTGCTGCAACAGACCCTGAGCGTCGAGCAGCTGGAAAGCTGGGGCTGGCGCGTGCCCTTCTTCATCGGTGCGCTGTGCGCGGTAACCGCCATGTACCTGCGTCGCGGCATGGAAGAGACCGAGTCCTTCACCACCAAGAAGGAAGAGCCCAAGGAAAGCCTGATGCGCTCGCTGATGCGCCATCCCAAGGAAGTGCTCACCGTGGTCGGCCTGACCATGGGCGGCACCCTGGCCTTCTACACCTACACCACCTACATGCAGAAGTACCTGGTGAATACGGTGGGGATGAGCAAGAGCGACTCGACCATGATCTCGGCGGCCACCCTGTTCCTGTTCATGCTGCTGCAGCCCATCGTCGGCGCACTATCGGACAAGATCGGCCGTCGTCCGATCCTGATCGCCTTCGGCGTGCTGGGCACGATCTTCACCTACCCGATCCTCAGCACCCTGCACAGCATCGACACCTGGTGGGGCGCGTTCTTCCTGATCATGGCCGCGCTGGTCATCGTCAGCGGCTACACCTCGATCAACGCCGTGGTGAAAGCCGAACTGTTCCCCACCGAGATCCGCGCCCTGGGCGTGGGGCTGCCGTACGCGCTGACCGTGTCCATCTTCGGCGGCACCGCCGAGTACGTGGCGCTGTGGTTCAAGAGCATCGGCATGGAGAGCGGCTTCTACTGGTACGTCACCGCGTGCATTGCCTGCTCGCTGCTGGTCTACGTGACCATGAAGGACACCCAGAAGCACTCGAAGATCGTCACCGACTGATTGGGCTCCTTGCCCAGGCCCCGGCGCACACTCTCCGGGGCGTTTTATCCACAAGGCCCGGCGCAATGCCGGGCCTTGTCGTTTCTGCTTTTCGTTTTTCGCTTTTCGTAGGAGGAGCGAGCTTGCTCGCGAACAGAGCTCCCCGGCCACGCTGGCGCTGGGCGGTTCGCGAGCAAGCTCGCTCCTACAGGAAGCAAATGCCCTCCCGCACTGTGGGTTATTCTTTCCCGATTCCGTCAAACCGCTGGAGGCTGCCATGACCACCCCGAAATCCGCCCTGATCATCGGCGCCTCGCGTGGCCTCGGCCTGGGCCTGGTGCGTGAACTGCTGGACCGTGGCTGGGACGTCACCGCCACCGTGCGCGACGTCGTCCACCCCGGTGAGCTGGCCAACCTGCCGGTGCGCGTCGAAGCGCTGCTGCTGGACGACGTGCACTCCCAGGACCGCCTCGCCGAGGCCCTGGCCGGCGCGCACTTCGACCTGGTCTTCATCAACGCCGGCATCTACGGCCCGCCGCACCAGTCGGCCATCGATGCCAACCTGGCCGACATCGGCCAGCTGTTCATGGTCAACGCCGTGGCGCCGCTGCGCCTGGCCGAGCGCCTGTTGCCGCGCATCGATGGCGAGCGCGGCGTATTGGCCTTCATGACCTCGGAGCTGGGCAGCGTCGCCGGTAACGAGTCCGGCGGCATGGCGCTGTACCGCGCGAGCAAGGCGGCGCTCAATTCGCTGACCCGCAGCTTCGTCGCCGAACTGGGCGAAACCGGCCTCACCGTGCTCAACCTGCATCCCGGCTGGGTACGCACCGACATGGGCGGCGAAGCCGCGCCGCTGGATGTTCCGACCAGCGTGAAAGGCCTCGTCGACCAGGTCGAAGGCCATGCCGGCCGTGGCGGCCAGTTCTACCTGGACTACCAGGGAACGACGATCGACTGGTGACGAACCGCCCCGATACGGCTACCATGAGCCCTCACTTGACTCCGACGTCAGGTTCTGCGAGCTAGAGCCAGGCAAGGCGGCGGTTGGCGGGAAAGCGCAGTTGACTCCAGTCAATGAGCATTTCCCGACGATCGCCAACGCCGCATGGCCGACGCGCAGCGAACCGCTCGGTAGCACCAAGCGCACCTGGATCAGCAGACAGGGTTAACACTGAGCTGGCTCTCTCAATACAGGAGCCGGCTCGCCTCACGCGGCGGCTCCGCCCAACGAGGAATCACTCATGCCTTCTACCCGTCTCTGGCTGCGCAACCCGCTCGCCGTCTTCACTGCCAACGATCAGGACGCCCGTGGCGGCATCGTCGTGCAGGACGGTCGCATCGTCGAACTGGTCGCCGCCGGCCAGCAGCCCAAGGCTCCCTGCGAGCAGACCTTCGACGCCAGCCAGCACGTGCTGACTCCCGGCCTGATCAACACTCACCACCACTTCTACCAGACCCTCACCCGCGCCTGGGCGCCGGTGGTGAACCAGCCGCTGTTCCCCTGGCTGAAGACCCTCTACCCGGTGTGGGCGCGCCTGACCCCCGACCAGTTGGCGGTGGCGACCAAGGTCGCCCTGACCGAGCTGCTGCTGTCGGGCTGCACCACCGCCGCCGACCACCACTACCTGTTCCCCGATGGCCTGGAGCAGGCCATCGACGTGCAGGCCGGCGTGGTCACCGAACTGGGCATGCGCGCCATGCTCACCCGTGGCTCCATGAGCCTGGGCGAGGCCGACGGCGGCCTGCCGCCGCAGCAGACCGTGCAGAGCGCCGAAGCCATCCTCGACGACAGCCAGCGGCTGATCCGCGAGTACCACCAGCGCGGCGACGGCGCCCAGGTGCAGATCGCCCTGGCGCCCTGCTCGCCGTTCTCGGTCACCCCGGAAATCATGCGCGCCAGCGCCGAGCTGGCCGAGCGCGAAGACGTACGCCTGCACACCCACCTCGCCGAAACCCTCGACGAGGAAGACTTCTGCCTGCAGCGCTTCGGCCAGCGCACCGTGGACTACCTGGACAGCGTCGGCTGGCTCGGCTCGCGCACCTGGCTGGCCCACGGCATCCACTTCAACGACGAGGAAATCCGTCGCCTGGGCGAAGCCGGCACCGGCGTCTGCCACTGCCCCAGCTCGAACATGCGCCTGGCCTCGGGCATCTGCCCGACCGTGGCCCTGGAAGAAGCCGGCGCGCCGGTGGGCATCGGCGTGGACGGCTCGGCCTCCAACGACGCCTCCAACATGATCCTCGAAGCCCGCCAGGCCCTGTACATCCAGCGCCTGCGCTATGGCGCCGAACAGATCACCCCGGAACGCGCGCTGGGCTGGGCCACCAAGGGTTCGGCCAGGCTCATCGGCCGCAGCGACATCGGTGAACTGGCGGTGGGCAAGCAGGCGGACCTGGCGCTGTTCAAGCTCGACGAACTGCGCTTCTCCGGCAGCCACGATCCGCTGTCGGCACTGCTGCTGTGCGGCGCCGACAAGGCCGACCGGATCATGATCGGCGGCACCTGGCGGGTCATCGACGGCGAGGTCGAAGGCCTCGACCTCAAGCGCCTGATCGCCGACCACACCCAGGCCGCGCGCAAGCTGCTCGGCACGCTCTAAGGCGAAAATGGTGAGGCGCGGCGGAACGGCTGGCGGATGGGGCGCCGGCCCCTCCCCCGCGCCTCATTGCCCTTTTAGAAAGGTCGGCTGCCACTCAGGCTGATTCGCTTGAGGCGCCGCCGCTCGCTGGCCGGGAACGCGTTGCGCGCGTGCAGCGTGGCCTGGTTGTCCCACCAGACGATATCGCCCACTTCCCATTTGTGCGTGTAGCTCAGCTCCGGCCGCTGCAGGTGCTCGCGCAGCCGCTCGATCAGGGCCGCGCCCTGCTGCGGATCATGGCCTGGGATCTCCACTTCGGTGTGCACCGAGAGGAACAGCACGCGCTTGCCGCTTTCCGGATGGGTGCGCACCAGCGGGTGCTCGGTGCCCTGGATCGGCTCGATGTCCGGCGTGCGGTAGCGCACGAAGCCGCCGTTGTAGCCGCCGTTCTTCAGGCGGATGAACGGGTTGTAGTTGATCAGCCGCAGGCCATCGATCTCGGCGCGGGTCGCCTCGTCCAGCGTCGCGTAGGCGCGGGCCAGGTTGGTGAAATGGGTCTCGCCGCCGGTCTTCGGCACCTCCAGCGCGTAGAGGAAGGAGCCGGAGGACGGCACCGGCGTCCACTGGTGATCGACGTGGGCCGGCAGGGCGAAGTTGCCCAGCTCGCCGTCGCCGGTATTGGCCACCTTGACGATGTCCGGCGCCTTGCCGTCGGCGCCGGAGGACAGCACCGGTACGTCCGCCGGCGGCTGGAACACCGCGCCGAACAGAGTGGCGAAGCGCAGGTACCGCTCGTCGTCGAGCTGCTGGTGCTTGAAGATCAGGAGGTGGTGGTCGCGGTGGGCCTGCCTGATCGCCAGGATCTGCTCCGGGGTCAGCGGCTCGCGGGCGTCCAGGCCGCGCACTTCGGCGCCCAGCGGGGCGTCGAGGGGGACGATGGCGAAGGGTTCGGGGGTGGGTTGCCTGAGGGCGGTGGATTGGCTCATGGGTACGTTCCTGTAAGTGCGTGCCGTGCGGCCCTCACCCCCGCCCTCTCCCAAGGGGAGAGGGTTGGGGTGAGGGGCTCTGGGTGAAGCGTCAGACCTTCTTGATCGTCCGGCTGCGCTGCCCGTCGACGCCCACCGGCACGTCGCCGGCCAGGGTCACGCGGCGCACGATGCGCGGCTGGCTGGCCGGGCTGATCGAGCACTACCAGCAATACGTCAACGAAACCGGGGTGCAGGACGCACCACCGCCCTTCCTGTTGCGCTGAGCCATCGGCATGCGCGAACGGCTGGCCCGTAATGCCAATCCCGGCGCGTCCTGCCACTCCCCAAGCGTCTGCAGCCCCTATCGTACGGGGCCTTCAGACTACCGTCCGTCGCCAAAGGCGAAGCCCGGACAACGGCGTCTCCGGCAAAAACCTCTCTAGATCAAGCCCCCCGCAGAATGCCGGCAAAATAGCGTCAATTTGACATCACCCAACAGCGCTCTAGCTTTAAGAAGCCAGGCCGAAGCACTGCTTAGGACCTACCCCAGCAGCCGCGCGGTTCCCCGATCTGGCGCTCGGCAACGGAGTGCACCATGCGCGATACCCGACTCGATTCGCCTGCGGTTCAGGCCACCGGCCAGGGCTGGCCGAAACGCCTGGTTATCCAGTCGCTGCCCTGGGCGGTGGTGGCCGGGCTTTGCTGGGCAGGCGTGCCGTTCTGGATGCTGCTGCCGGTGGGCTGGCTCTCCAGCCTGGTGCTGAGCACCCTGCTGGTCGGCCCCGCCCAGGCGCAAACGACGGCGCAGCAGGTCAGCCTGGACAGCGAACAGCTGCCACAATGGCGCCCGTTGCAGGAGGCCGTGGAAACCCACCTGGCCAACCTCAACGGCCACACCCACCAGGTCGACGGCATCCTGCACCACGCCATCGCCCAGCTCACCGACAGCTTCCACGGCCTGGCCGAGCGCATCGACACCCAGCGCGGCCTGTCCCACTCGCTGATCGAGCGCTACGACGGGCGCGGCCACCTGGACGACGACATCGACTTCCAGCGCTTCATCCACGCCACCCAGGAAACCCTCGGGCTGTTCGTCGAGGCCACCCTGGAAACCAGCCGCACCTCGCAGCAACTGGTGGAACGCATGGACCGCGTCACCCACAAGATCGGCGAGATCCTGCAGTCCACCCAGGACATGGACGCCATCGCCAAGCAGACCAACCTGCTGGCCCTGAACGCCGCCATCGAGGCCGCCCGTGCCGGCGAAAGCGGCCGCGGTTTCGCCGTGGTGGCCGACGAGGTACGCGCGCTGTCCACCCGTTCCACGCACTTCTCGCAAGCCATCCGCGAACACGTCGACGTGGTCTACCACGAGATCAAGGACGCCGAGGGCGCCATCGCCCAACTGGCCGACAAGGACATGTCCTTCGCCCTCGACTCGCGCCAGAAGATCCAGAGCATGCTCGACGACCTCGACGCGATGAACCAGCACACCCTCAAGGTGGTGCAGGAGCTGGACCGGATTTCCCTGGAGGTGGGCGACGGCGTCAACGCGGCGGTCACCGCCCTGCAATTCCAGGACATGAGCAGCCAGTTGCTGGGACAGATCGGCAAGCACGGCGCGCGTCTCGCTGCGCTGGCCGTCGGCCTCGGCGCGCTGGATGGCCGCGAGCCCCGGGAATGGGGCGAGCGCCTGCGTGCGGAAGTCGCCGAACTCGACCGCCCGCTGAACAACCCGGTGGCGCAGACCAGCCTCAGCGCCGGAGAAGTCGAGCTGTTCTGAGTGCACCCACCCGACGGATGCAAAGGAGGCAGTGACATGTTGCAGTCGATCATCGAGTACCTGGCCAACATCGCCCTGGTGGGCTGACGCCGGCCCATCTCCCCGAATGCCAGCCCCTGGGAACAAGGAGTAGTCACGCAATGGGAAAGCAGATTCTGATCGTCGACGACTCGGCCTCGATCCGGCAGATGCTGAGCTTCACGCTCAAGTCCGCCGGCTATGACGTGGACGAGGCCGTGGACGGCAGGGACGGCCTGGGCAAGGCCCAGCGCAAGACCTACAACCTGGTCTTCACCGACCAGAACATGCCGAACATGGACGGCCTGTCGCTGATCCGCAGCCTGCGCGACATGGCCGGCTACCGCAGCGTGCCGATCCTCATGCTGACCACCGAGTCCAGCGATGCCATGAAGCAGCAGGGCAAGAGCGCCGGCGCCACCGGCTGGCTGGTCAAGCCGTTCGACCCGCCCAAGCTCCTTGAAGTGACCCGCAAGGTCCTGCCGTAGGGGAACCCCAGATGGCTAACGGTATGGAGCAATTCCTCCAGGTGTTCTTCGAGGAAACCGACGAACACCTGGCCACCCTCGAACTGCTGCTGATCGGGCTCGACCTCGATCAGCCGGACGCCGAGGCGCTCAACGGCATTTTCCGCGCGGCCCACTCGATCAAGGGCTCCAGCGGCATGTTCGGCTTCGACGACCTGACCGCCGTCACCCACGAACTGGAAACCCTGCTCGACCGCATCCGCTGCGGGCAGACCGCCCTGCGCGCGGAGATGATCGGGGTGTTCCTCGAAGCCCGCGACGTATTGCAGCGCCTGCTCGACGCCCACCGCGACCAGTGCCCGGACCCGAGCGCGCCGGTGCAGGCTACGGTGCAGCGCCTGCGCGCCTGGCTGGCGGAGCCGGCAGAGAGTACGGCGCTTGGCTCCTTCGACGAGGCGCCGGGTACGCCCCGGGCGGCCAGCGACGACGATGCGTTCGGTTTCTTCGATGACGCCCCCGGCACGCCCTCCAGCGAACCCGCGGCCGCCCACGAAGACTTCGGTTTCTTCGACGACGCGCCCGGTACGCCGGGCGCTTCCAGCGAGGCCGCACCGGCGTCCGCGCCGGCGCCGGCCAAGCCCGTGGCGGCGGCGCGCGCGGACAGCCGCAGCGAGGGCGAGTCCAGCTCGATCCGGGTCAGCGTCGAGAAGATCGACAGCCTGATCAACCTGGTCGGCGAACTGGTGATCACCCAGGCCATGCTCAGCCAGCTCAGCGAGGACCTCGACCCCACGCACTACGAGCGTCTGCAGCAGGCCCTGGCGCAACTGGAGCACAACACTCGCGACTTGCAGGAATCGGTGATGTCGATCCGCATGTTGCCGATCAGCTTCATCTTCAGCCGCTTCCCGCGACTGGTGCACGACACCTCGGCGCGCCTGGGCAAGCAGGTCGAGCTGATCCTCCAGGGCGAGCACACCGAGCTGGACAAGAGCGTCATCGAGAAGCTCAGCGACCCGCTCACCCACATCGTGCGCAACAGCATCGACCACGGCATCGAGACGCCCGCCGAACGCCTGGCCGCCGGCAAGCCGGCGCAGGGCTCGGTGAAGCTCGCCGCCAGCCACCAGGGCGGCAGCGTGGTGGTGGAAATCTCCGACGACGGCCGAGGCCTGTCCCGCGAGCGCATCCTCGCCAAGGCCCGCGAGAAGGGCATGGCGGTGCACGACGGGATGGCCGACGCGGAAGTCTGGCAACTGATCTTCATGCCCGGCTTCTCCACCGCCGAGACCGTCACCGAGCTCTCCGGGCGCGGCGTCGGCATGGACGTGGTGCGGCGCAACATCCAGGCCATGGGCGGGCGCATCGAGATCGACTCGGCCGCCGGCCTGGGCACCCGCCTGGGCATCCGCCTGCCGCTGACCCTGGCCATCCTCGACGGCCTGATCGTCGCGGTGGAGAAGGTCAACTACGTGATCCCGCTGACCTACATCGTCGAGTCGCTGCAGGCCCGCGCCGACGACGTGCGCGGCATGGCCGGCGACGAGGCGGCGGTGATCCGCGTGCGCGGCGAGTACCTCCCGCTGTTCTCCCTGCACGCGCTGCTGCACATCGACGCAACGCCCTTGCCGCCGGAGCAGGCGATCGTGGTGATCCTCGAATCCGAGGGCAAGAGCTTCGCCCTGCAGGTGGACGAACTGGTGGGCCAGCAGCAGGTGGTGATCAAGAGCCTGGAACAGAACTTCCGCCGGATCGACGGGATCGCCGGCGCCACCATCATGGGCGACGGCAGCGTCGCCCTGATCCTCGATGTCGACGCCCTGCCGCGCCTGGCGGCACAAGGAGAAACCACCCATGAGCGCCACTGAAGCCAGCCTCGCGGCCAGCCCCGCGCAGGAGTACCTGACCTTCACCCTGGGCCGCGAGGAATACGCCATCGACATCCTGCGCGTGCAGGAAATCCGTGGCTATGACCAGGTCACCGCGATCGCCAACGCGCCCGCCTTCATCAAGGGCGTGATCAACCTGCGCGGCGCCATCGTGCCCATCGTCGACCTGCGCATCAAGTTCAACCTGGCCGACATCAGCTACGACCAGTTCACCGTGGTGATCATCCTCAACGTCGGCCGGCGCATCGTCGGCGCGGTAGTGGATTCGGTCTCCGACGTGATCGCCTTGGCCGGCGAGGAGATCAAGCCGCCGCCGGAGTTCGCCGCCAGCTTCGATACCCGATACCTGCTCGGCCTGGCCACCGCGGGCGAGCGGATGCTGATCCTGGTGGACATCGAAAAACTCATGACCAGCCGCGAGATGGCGCTGGTCGATGAAGCCGCCGCCTGACTGCCACACGACAAAAAAAGATTGAGCCGAGGATAACGACAATGGGTCTGTTCAACGCACACGCCGTGGCGCAGCAACGCGCCGACCGCATCACCGCCCTTCTCCACAGCCTGGTCGACGGCAACCTCGATGTCGCCATCGGCGAGGCCCCCGCGCCCGGTTACGAGCGCCTCTACGACGGCCTGCGCAGCGTGCAGCGCACCCTGCGCGAGCAGCGCGCGGAGCTGGCGCAGAACGAGGCCCTGGAGGCCGGCCTTGCCGAGATGAGCCACCAGCACGAGCTGGGCTGGATCGACGAAGTGATCCCGGCGGACAGGCTCAGCGGCCGCCCGGCACGCATCGCCAAGGGCATCAACGAGCTGGTCGCCTCGCACATCGCGGTGAAGATGAAGGTGGTGGCCACCGTCACCGCCTACGGCAAGGGCGACCTCTCGCCGGAGATGGACCGTCTGCCGGGCAAGAAGGCGATGATCACCGAGGCCATCGACGGCGTGCGCGCCAGCCTCAGGGCCAGCGCCGACGCCGCCGAGTACAACGCCGGGATCAAGAGCGCGCTGGATAACGTCTCGGCCAACGTGATGATCGCCAACAACGACCTCGACATCATCTACATGAACCGCACCGTCAGCGAGATGCTCGGCCGCGCCGAGGCGGACATCCGCAAGCAGTTGCCGAACTTCAACGCCAGCCGCCTGATGGGCGCCAACATCGACATGTTCCACAAGAACCCGGCACACCAGCGCACCCTGCTCGCCCACCTCAGCGGACGCTACCAGGCCGAGCTGAACCTCGGCGGCCGGCGCTTCGCCCTGGACGTGGTGCCGGTGTTCAGCGATGCCGGCGAGCGCCTGGGCTCGGCGGTGCAATGGACCGACCGCACCGAGGAGTTCCGCGCCGAACAGGAGGTCTCGCAACTGGTGGAGGCCGCCGCCGCCGGCGACTTCAGCAAGCGCATCGAGGCGTCCAACAAGGACGGCTTCTTCCTCAAGCTGGCCACCGGCCTGAACAACCTGGTGGAGACCGCCGACAAGGGCCTGCGCGACGTCACCCGGATGCTCGGCGCGCTGGCCCAGGGCGACCTGACCCAGCGCATCGACGCCGACTACCAGGGCACCTTCGGCGAGCTCAAGGACTACTCCAACGAAACCGCGCAGAGCCTGTCGCGCATGCTCGGGCAGATCCGCGAGGCCGCCGACACCATCCACACCGCCGCCAGCGAGATCGCCAGCGGCAACGCCGAGCTGTCCACCCGCACCGAGCAGCAGGCTTCGAGCCTGGAGGAAACCGCTTCGAGCATGGAGGAGCTGACCAGCACGGTGAAGCTCAACGCCGAGAACGCCCGCCAGGCCAACTCGCTGGCGGTGAACGCCTCGGAAGTCGCCACCGAAGGCGGCAGCGTGGTGCAGAAGGTGGTCGGCACCATGTCGGCCATCAACGACTCGGCGCGCAAGATCGCCGACATCATCGGGGTGATCGACGGCATCGCCTTCCAGACCAACATCCTCGCCCTCAACGCCGCGGTGGAAGCGGCGCGCGCTGGAGAACAGGGCCGCGGCTTCGCCGTGGTCGCAGGGGAAGTGCGCACCCTGGCGCAGCGCTCGGCCGCCGCCGCCAAGGAGATCAAGACGCTGATCAACGACTCGGTGGACAAGGTGGAGAACGGCAACACCCTGGTCGCCCAGGCCGGCCAGACCATGAGCGACATCGTGGTGGCGATCAAGCGCGTCACCGACATCATGGCCGAGATCGCCGCCGCTTCCGCCGAGCAGAGCAGCGGCATCGAGGAGGTGAACGGCGCGGTGTCGCAGATGGACGAGATGACCCAGCAGAACGCCGCGCTGGTGGAAGAGGCCGCGGCCTCGGCCGAGGCCCTGCAGGAGCAGGCCGGGCTGCTCAACCAGTCGGTTTCGGTGTTCAAGCTCGACACCTCGGCCACCGTGGTGCCCCTGACCGCCGCTCGCCCGGCGCGGGCCGAGGCGCCAGCGCACGCCTCCCGCGCCGCGCGCGGGGTGGCCAAGGCGGTGCGGGCCAAGGGCAAGGAAGAGGATTGGGAAGAGTTCTGATCGGGCGGGGCGCAGGGATGGCGGCGGCCGGAGCAATGGGAGGGCCGGTCGCCGCAAGCGGACCAGGGAAGGTTGGAGATGAGCCCGGTATGCAGGGGCTCTTCACCGGGGACAGGGGGCCGTAAGAGCCCCCTCACCCTGACCCTCTCCCGAGAGAGAAGGCTGGGGGTGAGGGCAAGGCCACCGCGCCAGACTCCCCCGAGCATCCAGAAATTCGAATGACGCGCCCAGAACACACGGATCGACCCCATGCCCAACATTGACCTGCCGGCCCCCGACCATGAGTTCCACTACACCCGCCGAGACTTCCAGCAGGTGCGCGAACGGCTGTACCGGCACGCCGGCATCAGCCTCTCGGAGAACAAGCAACAACTGGTCTACAGCCGCCTTTCCCGGCGCCTGCGCAGCCTGCGGCTGAACAGCTTCGCCGAGTACTTCGCCTACCTGGAGGACCACGAGGAAGAGTGGCAGCAATTCGTCAACGCGCTGACCACCAACCTCACCGCGTTCTTCCGCGAACGCCACCACTTCGAGCACTTGGCGCGCTTCGCCGAGGAACAGCTGCGCGACCACCGTCCACTGCGCATCTGGTCGACCGCCTCGAGCACCGGCGAAGAGCCCTACTCCATCGCCATGACGCTGGTGGACGCCCTGGGCAGCTTCACCCCGCCAGTGCAGATCATGGCCTCGGACATCGATACCGGCGTGCTCCACAGCGCGCGCCAGGGCATCTACCCGATGGAGCGCCTGGAAGCGCTGGACAGCAGCCAGAAGAAACGCTTCTTCCTGCGCGGCACCGGCGACAACACCGGCAAGGCGCGGGTGGTCGGCGAACTGCGGCAACTGGTGGAGTTCCGCCAGATCAACCTGCTCGACGCCCACTGGGGCATCAGTGGCGGGCTCGACGCGATCTTCTGCCGCAACGTGATGATCTACTTCGACAAGCCGACCCAGACCCGCCTGCTCGAACGCATGGTGGGCCTGCTGCGCCCCGGCGGGCTGCTGTTCGCCGGGCATTCGGAAAACTTCGTCCACGCCAACCACCTGGTGCGCTCGGTGGGCCGCACCACCTACCAGGCGGCGGGGTCGGCCTGAGATGAGCGCAGCCTACGCGCCCCTCAACCGCTACCACGACCCACGCTTCGGCATGGACGCGGTCAAGCTGCTGCCCGGCGAATGCTTCGTCACCGCCGAGGAACTGATGATCGTCACCGTGCTCGGCTCCTGCGTCTCGGTCTGCCTGCGCGACCGCAGCAGCGGGCTGGGCGGGATGAACCACTTCATGCTGCCCGGCGACGCCGGCACCCGCCGCCTGCTGTCCAGCTCCGGGCGTTACGGCGTGCACGCAATGGACCTGCTGATCAGCGCCCTGGTGCGCCGTGGCGCCCAGCGGCGGAACTTCGAGGCCAAGGTGTTCGGCGGCGGCTCGGTGCTGCAGAACCTCAGCGCCGACGTCGGCCAGCGCAACGTCGAGTTCGTCCTCGACTACCTGGGCGCCGAGGGCATTCCGGTGCTCGCCCAGGACCTGCTCGACGTGCACCCGCGCAAGGTCTACTTCTTCCCCGGCAGCGGCCGGGTGCTGGTGCGCAAGCTGCGCGTGTTGGCCAACGACACGCTGCTGCAGCGCGAGCGGCAATACCGTCAGCAACTGTCGCGGCAGACGCGCGGCGGGACCATCGATCTGTTCTGAAGGGAGGGCGGCATGACGATCAGGGTTCTGGTGGTCGACGATTCGGCGCTGGTCCGCAGCCTGCTCAAGGACATCATCCAGGGCGACCCGGAGCTGCACCTGGTGGGCTGCGCGCCGGATGCCTTCGCCGCCCGCGACCTGATCAAGCAGCACTCGCCGGACGTGATCACCCTCGACGTGGAAATGCCGCGCATGGACGGCCTGACCTTCCTCGACAAGCTGATGAAGGGCCGGCCGACCCCGGTGCTGATGATCTCCTCGCTCACCGAAACGGGCTCCGAGGCCACCCTGCGCGCACTGGAGCTGGGCGCCATCGACTTCATCGCCAAGCCGCGCCTGTGCATCGCCGAAGGCATGCAGGCCTACGCCGAGGAAATCCGCGCCAAGCTCAAGACCGCCGCCCGCGCGCGGATGCGCAGGCCCAGCGTGGCCACCGGCGCGAGTGCCACCGCCGGCGGGCCGCTGCTGAGCACCGAGAAGATCATCGCCATCGGCGCCTCCACCGGCGGCACCGAGGCGATCAAGGAAGTGCTGCTGGGACTGCCGCCGGACTGCCCCGGCACCGTGGTCACCCTGCACATGCCGCCGGGCTTCACCAGATCCTACGCCGAACGGCTGGACCGCCAGACCCGCCTCTGCGTACGCGAGGCCCGCGACGGCGACCGCATCCTCCCCGGCCACGTACTCATCGCTCCCGGCGACTTCCACATGGAAGTGCGTCGCAGCGGCGCCAACTACGTGGCGCACCTGCAGCACGAGGCAGCGGTCAACGGCCACCGGCCGGCGGTGGACGTGATGTTCGACTCCCTCGCCCGCTGCGCCGGGCGCAACCTGCTGGCGGCGCTGCTCACCGGCATGGGCAAGGACGGCGCGCGGGGCCTGCAGGCCATCCGTCAGGCCGGCGGCCACACCATCGCCCAGGACGAGGCCAGTTGCGTGGTCTACGGCATGCCCCGCGAGGCGGTGGAGCTGGGCGCGGCGAAGGAAGTCCTGCCGCTGGAACGCATCGCCGCCGCCCTGCTGCAACAGGCCCGGCAGAGCGGTGGAGGAAATCGCGTCTAGTGGTGCACGAAACCCAAACGCCATCTAAGCGATATTTCAGACAATGGCTAGACTCCTGAGAGTCGATTGTGTGACGTCAGAATTATGGCGTTCCGCCATCAATTTGGTTTGATTGTGCCCGTATACAAACTGCACAATTGAGCTTTCGCCAAAAGACCGGCAGACGGCGGGCGACGAGGAGAATTGAGAGAGCCATGGCGGCAAGATGGGGGTTGCGCGGTAAATCGGTGGTGGCATTGCTCATCGCCTGTCTTCTGGCACTGGTACCGGCGGTATTGCTGGGCTGGAAGGCGATGGAAGACATCCGCACACATTTCGGCCTCGCCTTCGCGAGGAACTTCACCCTGCTCAACCAGCAGAAGATCATCGCTCCGGTGATCCGCGAGCTGGCGCTTTCGCGTCGGCTGGCCGAGTCCGTGGTGACGCAGGACTGGATGCTCGACGAGAACGATCCGGCGCGCCGCTCGCTGTTCTTCCGCGAAGCCGACGGCTACCGCGCCGACCAGCGCAACTACTCCTATTTCGTCGTGGTGGACGCCTCGCGCCATTACTACTTCAACGACTCCAGCTCGCCGCTCTCGAACTCCCCGCGCTACACCCTGAGCGAGAACGACCCGCAGGACCGCTGGTACTTCGACACCCTGGCGCGCGGCGAGTCGTACAACATCAACGTCAACTACGACGCCAAGCTCAAGGTCACCAAGGTCTGGTTCAACATGGTGGTCCGCGCCGGCAACGAAAAGGTCGGCCTGGCCGGCGGCGGCCTGGATCTCACCGAGTTCCTCGACCAGTTCATCTCGCGCCGCGAGGCCGGGGTGACGCCGATGATCGTCGACCCCGACGGCGCCATCCAGGCGCACCCGGACACGCGCATGATCGCCTTCTCCTCCGGCGCCGGCGCCAAGGCCAAGCACCGCGTGTTCGACCTGCTCGGCAGCGACCAGGACCGCGCCGCCCTGCGCCAGACCCTGCGCCAGGCCGAGGCCAACCCCGGCGAAGTGGAAACGATGTGGGCGACGCTCGACGGCAAGGAACAACTGCTGGCGATGGCCTACATCCCGCAGTTGCGCTGGCACGTGCTCAGCGCCATCGACCTGCACGCCGCGCAGGTGCTCGACAGCCGCTGGATGTGGCCGCTGGCGGGCACCCTCGCCGGGCTGCTGGCGATCCTCCTGCTCGGCTTCGCCTACACCGTCGACCTGCTGGTGCTGCGCCCGCTGCGCGGCCTCAAGCAATCGGCCAAGGCGATTGCCGCCGGCCAGTACGACAGCCCGTTGCCGCGCACCCGCCCGGACGAGATCGGCGAGCTGTCGTCCGCCTTCGCCAGCATGGCCGACCAGGTCCGCCGGCATACCGAGGAACTGGAAGACAAGGTGCAGCAGCGCACCCAGGCGCTGGAAGCGGCCAACCGCGAAATGGCCGCCGCGCAGAAGAAGATCGGCGACTCCATCGACTACGCCAGCCTGATCCAGCGCGCCATCCTCCCCGACCGCCAGTTGCAGAAGTCCCTGGGCGAGCACCACTTCGTCCTGTGGAAACCGCGCGACGTGGTCGGCGGTGACTTCTACATCTACCGCGAAGGCCCCCACGACAGCCTGATCGGCGTAGTCGACTGCGCCGGTCACGGCGTCCCCGGCGCGCTGATGACCATGCTCGCCCTGGCCGCCATCGACCACGCCATCGACAGCGTGCAGAGCCACGACCCGGCGGCCATCCTGCGCGAAACCGACCACGTCATGCGCGGCATGCTCAGCCAGGAGGAGTTCACCCACTCCCTGGCCACCAACATGGACGCCGGCCTGGTGCGCGTCGACCACCAGCGCAAGCGGCTGCATTTCTCCGGAGCGAAGATTTCCCTGTTCGCCAGCGACGGCACCGACGTGCGCGAGCACAAGGGCGCGCGCCGCGCCATCGGCGACAAGCGCCAGGGTGACTATCAGGATGTGGAAGTCCCGATGCAGGCCGGCTGGACCTACTACCTGTGCACCGACGGCTTCCTCGACCAGGCCGGCGGCGAACACGGCTTCGGCTTCGGCAACAGCCGCTTCGCCGACATGCTGCGCAGCCACGCGTGCCGACCACTGGCCGAGCAGGCGGACGTATTCGCCGCTACCCTCGCCCGGTATCAGGGCGAGCGTCCGCAGCGCGACGACATCACCATCCTCTCCTTCCGATTCGACTAGGGGTATTCCATGGAATCGCTAGATCTGTTGGCCATGCGCGAGAGCTACACCCGGCAACGCATACTGCTCTGCTTCAACGGGCCCATCTCGCGCAGCCTGATCGAAGAAATCGGCCATGCCCTGCGCAACTACCTGCAGGCCGAGCAGGCGCATCCCAGCGAAGCGATGGACGTGTTCGCGGTCTACATCGAAATGACCCAGAACATCCGCCATTACGCCTCCCTGCGCGGCTACGGCGAACAGGATGCCTCGGCCACCGTCGCCATCGCCCGCGACGAGGAAGGCCACTACGTGGTTTCCGCCGGCAACCTGGTGGAACTGGAAGACGGCCGCAGCCTGGTGCGCAGCATCGAGAGCATCGCCGACCTGGACAAGGTCCAGCTCAAGGCCGCCTACAAGGAACAGCTGCGCCGCCCGCGCGATGCCGAAGCCACCACCGGCGCCGGCCTGGGCCTCTTGGACATCGCCCGCAAATCCAACGCGCCGCTCAAGACTTCCCTCACCGAACAACCCGACGGCCGCGCCTTCTTCAGCCTGCGCGCCGTGATCTGAACACGCGAATCCAGGGACACCCAGCCATGACCAACCTCAACATCGCAGGAACCCAGTCCACTCCATCGATCCACGGCGACTGGCAGGCCGGCACCCTCACGATGCAAGGCGACTCCTACCCGGAAAACTCCTATGAACTGTTCGGCCAGGTGATCGAATGGGTCGAGCGCTTCCTCGCCGGGGAACAACGCCCGCTCACGCTCGACCTGCGCCTGCTATACCTCAACACCAGCTCCATCAAGGCCATGATGGATATCTTCGACCTGCTCGAAGAGGCCCACCGCGAAGGCCGCGCCGCCGCCGTCGCCTGGCACTACGACCGACGCAACGAGCGCGTCGCCGAGCTGGCCGAGGAGTTCCGCGAGGACTGTACCTTCCCGTTCGTCATCCAAGCCTACGACGAGTAAGAGCCATGACAAGCGAGCGCGAGCTGGACCTGCTGATCGACGAACTGCTGGCCGACCCCCAATACGAGGGGCACCCCCTGCGCGAGGCGCTGTACCTCAAGCACCAGCAATCGCTCGACCAGCTCGCGCGCCTGGAACGCATCGCACGGATTTCCGACGGCTTCCAGTCCATGGCCCGGGCGCAGAACTCCACGCTGTCCGAGCGCTACCACAAGCAGCTGCGCCAACTGGAAAAGGTCGCGCGCATCTCCGACCGCTACCAGGACATGATGCGCGACCTCAACGTCGCCCTGCGCGAAGCCGCCACCCACGACCCGCTCACCGGTATCGCCAACCGCCGCCTGCTGATGGAGCGCCTGCGCGAGGAAAGCGAACGCGCCCAGCGCCACCACGACACCTACGTCCTGGCCATGCTCGACGTGGACCACTTCAAGCAGGTCAACGACATCTGGGGCCACGACATCGGCGACCGCGTGCTGGTGGAAATCGGCCGCGCCATACAGGCCGCGCTGCGCCAGTACGACCTCTGCGGGCGCTGGGGCGGCGAGGAGTTCCTCCTCCTCCTCCCGGAAACCCGCCTGGCCGACGCTGCCGCCATCATCGAACGCGTGCGCAACGACATCCGCTGCCTCGCCGTACGCGTGGGTACCGACGCCCTGTCCGTCACCGCCAGCTTCGGCGTGGCCGAACACCAGCCCGGTGAAAGCTACTCGCAGACCGTCAGCCGCGCCGACGCCGCCCTGCTGGATGCCAAGCGCAGCGGGCGCGACAAGTGCGCGTTCTCGCAGGGCTGAGCGGAAGCCGGACGACAAGTTCGCCCCCGGCAATTCGCCGCTGGAGAGCTGGATATACGGCCCCGGCAACGGCGCCTACCGCTGCCTGTCCTTCCGCGACACCGCCGTAGCGAACGGCCCGAGCGCCCCTCTTCCGACGCAATCGCGGGCCGAAGTGCGCAGAAAGCCCCTTGCAAGAGCGGACCCGCTTTTGTCCCCTCCTCCCTACCCAACCCGCCGCCAGCTCCCTAGACTGGCGCTTTCGCCAATCCGGAGCGCCCCATGCAATCCACCTTCAACTTCACCCTCGGCGTCGACCCGCACGCACGCCACGTGGTCATCCAGGGGCTGCTCGCCTACAACTTCGAACAGATGGGCCGCAGCAACACCTACGACGACTTCGAACTCTACGCCCGTGACAAACAAGACGAGGTGGTCGGCGGCATGTTCGGCCAATCCGGCATGGGCTGGCTCTATATCGACTATCTCTGGCTGCCGAACGACCAGCGCGGCAGCGGCCTGGGCAGCCAGCTCATCGCCCTCGCCGAAGACGAAGCCCGCCGCCGCGGCTGCGTCGGCCTGTTCCTCTACACCTACAGCTTCCAGGCGCCGGGCTTCTACGAGAAACAGGGGTTCGAACGCATGGGCGTGCTGGAAGACTGTCCGCCGGGGCACCAGCGGATCTACCTGAAGAAGCACTTCGGCTGACCATGGAAGGAACTCGCCTGTACGCCAGGCGATGAACCCCCGCAGGAGCGGACTCCGTCCGCGATGCTCTTGTAGCGGAACGAACTCGGCGCACGCCTGAGACTTCGGTTGGGCAGCTCTTCGCAGGATGGTGTGGGGCGAAGCGATACCCATCGCGGCGGGCCAGCTGCTTTTCGCAGGCGCGAGCTTGCTCGCGAACAGAATTACCCGGCCGCATCGGTGTTGGGTGGTTCGCGAGCAAGCTCGCTCCTACAGTGTCCACCCTGCAACGTAAGTGCAGCGACTGATGGTGCGTGCCGCGGATGATAGAGCCCAGGCATTGAGCAGCATGGGTACCGCTACGGACTGCGGGCCAGCTGCTTTTCGTAGGAGCGAGCTTGCTCGCGAACAGAATTACCCGGCCGCATCGGTGTTGGGTGGTTCGCGAGCAAGCTCGCTCCTACAGGTATTCATCCTGCGGCGTAAGTGCAGCAGCTGATGGCTGCGTGCCGCGGATGATAGAGTCCAGGCATTGAGCAGCATGGGTACCGCTACGGACTGCGGGCCAACTGCTTTTCGTAGGAGCGAGCTTGCTCGCGAACAGAATTACCCGGCCGCATCGGT
Source organism: Pseudomonas sp. MT3 (assembly GCF_054720805.1). Taxonomy (NCBI): domain Bacteria; kingdom Pseudomonadati; phylum Pseudomonadota; class Gammaproteobacteria; order Pseudomonadales; family Pseudomonadaceae; genus Pseudomonas; species Pseudomonas sp. MT3. The sequence goes on along the minus strand of NZ_JBTVPY010000029.1, from coordinate 5 downwards.
GTTGG
>NZ_JBTVPY010000028.1:9948-84698 GCF_054720805.1 Pseudomonas sp. MT3 | reverse complement strand
GCCAAGGTCGGGGTCGCGAGTTCGAGTCTCGTTTCCCGCTCCAAAATCGAAACACCGCCCTTTGGGGCGGTGTTTTCGTTTGTGCGGCAGAAAAATCCGTGCCTTTGACAAAGCCCGCTCGCAGCGGGCTTTTTCGTTTCCGGGCCCAGCGCTTCCGGACGCATCGCTCGGCGGCGACCGCGGACCCATGCCGCGTGCTCGGGCTTCGAATCGCAGTCGCTTCGAGTGCTCGCCGTCGGGCTGTTGTCACGCGGTATACCGGCTGTCCGGGAGTGTCTGGCCATTTGCTACACAGAGTCTTTCGGCGTGATCTAAGCTCCACGAAGGTTGGCCTCTCGAGCAGAGGTTTCCATGCGAAGCACACCTGAAGACAGTCTCAAAAACGCGTTGAAAGCCTGCCGCGAGAGCTTCTTTTTTGTTGGCTTTTTCAGCTTATTCATCAATGCGCTAATGCTCGTTCCAACCTTCTATATGCTGCAGGTGTATGGACGAGTGATAACCAGTGGAAGCCTGACGACCCTGTCCATGCTGACGCTGATCATGACCGTGCTGGTGATCACGCTCGGCTCCCTGGAGTGGGTTCGCTCGCGCATCATGGTTCGGGTCAGCACCCGGCTGGATGTGTTGCTGAGCCGCCAGGTCTACAAGGCCAGTTTCAAGCGGGCCCTGGACAGTGGTGGCATGGATGCCTCGGCGCAGTCGCTCAACGATCTGACGGGTTTGAGGCAGTTCCTTACCGGCAGCGGGCTGTTCGCCTTCTTCGACGCGCCCTGGTTGCCGATCTATATCGCCGTGATGTTCCTGTTTCACCCCTGGTTCGGCTGGGTGGCGACGGGCAGCGCCCTGGTGTTGCTGGTGCTCGCGTTCGTCAACGAGAAGCTGACGGCGCCGGCACTGGCCCAGGCCAACAAGGAACATATCGGGGCGACGCTCTACACCACGAAGAACCTGCGCAACGCGGAAGTCATCGAATCGATGGGCATGCTGGAAACCCTGATGGATCGCTGGGGGAGCCGGCAACGGAACGTTCTGCTGCTGCAGTCCCTGGCGAGCGATAAAGGGGCGATGATCACGACGCTTTCCCGGACCTTCCGGCTCCTCGTGCAATCCCTGGTGCTGGGGTTGGGGGCGTACCTGGCGGTGGACCATCAGGTGGGGGCGGGCATGGTGTTCGCCGGAGCCGTGCTGCTGGGCCGTGCCCTGGCTCCCATCGATCTGCTCATCGGCAGCTGGAAGGGCTTCATTTCGGCGCGTTCGCAGTACAGCCGCCTGAATGAGGTGCTGGGCAAGCTGCAGGCGCAACCCGAGCGCATGCCGTTGCCGGCGCCCCTGGGGCACATGCAGATCGAGAACCTGGTTGTCGCGGCGCCGGGCTCGACGATTCCGATCATCCGAAACATCAGTTTCAGCGTACCCGCCGGCTGCGTGGTGGGCATCATCGGCCCCAGTGCCGCGGGCAAGTCGACCCTGGTCAGGGCGCTGTTGGGAGTCTGGGCGCCGCAGCGTGGGGTGGTCCGCCTGGATGGTGCGGACATCAGCACCTGGGACAAGCATGCGCTCGGTCCGCATGTCGGCTATCTGCCCCAGGATATCGAACTGTTCGAAGGCAGCATCGGCGAGAACATTGCCCGTTTCGCCGAGGTCGATCCGGAGAAGGTCATCCAGGCGGCCAGGATGGCGGGCGTGCACGAAATGATTCTGCTATTGCCCGATGGCTACGACACCGTGATTGGCAGTGAGGGCATCATGCTCTCGGGCGGGCAGCGCCAGCGTATCGGGCTTGCCCGTGCCTTGTATGGCAATCCGCGGCTGATCGTTCTCGACGAGCCCAACTCCAATCTCGACGACGTTGGCGACCGTGCCCTGGCGGTGGCCATCCAGCAGCTCAAGCAGACCGGTGCGACGCTGTTTGTCATTACCCACCGCACCAACATCGTGTCGCAACTCGACCGGCTCCTGCTGATGAACGACGGAATGGTCACGCTCTACGGATCCCGCGACCAGGTGCTGGCCGAACTCAACGCGAAGCAGTTGCAGGTTCAACAGCAGGCGCAGCAACAGGCCCGGCAGCAGGTGCATCAGCGGGTCATGCCGGCGGGCGCCAGTATCGCTCCGGTGGACACCGGCAAGGACGACTGTGATGTCCAGTCGTCAAATTGAAAGTTTCGTCGACCTGCCGATCTCGGACCGCAAGATCCGTCGGCTGGGCCTTGCCATCGTCGGGGTGACCTTCGGCCTGTTCGGCACCTGGGCGGCGTTCGCCCCGCTCGACGGTGCCGTCTACGCGCCCGGAGTGGTCACCGTGCAGACCTACCGTAAAACGGTCCAGCACCTTGAGGGCGGCATCGTCAAGGAGGTGCTGGTCCACGACGGCGACATCGTCAAGCGCGACGATCCGCTGATCGTTCTCGATGATGCCCAGTTGCGCTTCGAATACGAGATGACCCGGAACCAGCTTGTCGCGACCGTGGCGATGGAGGCACGCCTCAAGGCCGAGCGCGACGCGCTGTCGGCGATCGGTTTTGGGGAGTCCGCCGATCTCGCCAGCCCGCGAGGCATGGAGGCGCGCCAGAGCGAGACTCAGGTGTTCAATGCCCGGCAGGGCTCACGGCTGGGACAGATCGCGGTGCTGCGCGAGCGCATCGGCCAGTTGAATCAACAGATCAGCGGGCTGGAGGCGGTGATCGATGCCAAGCTTCAGCTCGAGCGATCCTATCGCGGTGAAATCGGTGAGCTGTCCGATCTGCTGAGGCAGGGGTTCGTCGACAAGCAACGGCTGGTCGAGCAGGAACGCAAGCTGGGGATGCTCCGCTCCGAGGTGGCGGATCATCGCTCCACGATCAACCGGGCCCGCCTGCAGATCAACGAGACACAATTGCAGATCCTGCAGGTCGACAAGGATTTCAACTCCGATGTCGCCAAACAGTTGGCCGAGGTTCAGACCAGGATCTATGACCTGCGGGAGAAAGCCTCGGCGCTGGAAGACCGGCTCAGCCGCATCATCATCCGCGCGCCCGACGCGGGCATGGTCATTGGCATGACCGTGCACACCGTGGGCGGCGTCGTGCATCCGGGGACGCCGCTGCTGGACATCGTTCCATCGGTTTCCGAGCTGGTCATAGAGGCTCAGGTGCCGCCGGTGGATATCGATCGTATCGCCGTCGGCAAGCGTGCCGACATCCGTTTCAGCGCGTTCAATAGCGCGACCACTCCGGTGATCGAAGGCGAGGTCAGCAATGTCTCGGCTGATCGGCTGATCAACGAAAAGAGCGGGACTGCCTATTACCTGGCGCGGGTCCGGGTCACCGAGCACGGCGTGCGCACCCTGGGTGAGCGCAAGCTGGTGCCGGGGATGCCGGCGGACGTGTTGATCATTACCGGGCAGCGCACGCTGTTGCAGTACCTGATGCAGCCGGCCCGCAACGCCCTGTCTCAATCGATGATCGAGGAGTGATCATGGGCCCATCGGCGGTTCTGCTGGCGGGTGCGTTCATGCTTGCGGCGGGAGGCGCCCTGGCGCAAACCGTTGCGGCAACGCCGGCTGGCGTCAGTGTTTCGACGGATTCCACCGACCTCATGCAGCTGTATCGCGAGGCGCGGCTGGAGGATCCGAAAGTCCTCGCGTCCTTTGCGCAAGCGCAGGCGGGCCGGGAACATCAGCGCGAGGCGATGGGCGCGTTGCTGCCGCAGGTATCGCTCAATGCCGGGACAAACCGGATTCACCAGGAAAGCGACCTGGTGCAGGACAGTTACGATAGCGAGAGCTACAGCCTGGTGCTGCGCCAGTACCTCTACAACAAGGCCGCGTGGGAGAACTATCAGAAGTTCAAGAGCCTGGCCCGGCAGACCGAATCGGCGGCGCTGGATGCCCAGGCGGAGGCCACCGTGGAGTTGGCGCGGCGTTATTTCACGGCATTGGCGGCCGAGGATGAGCTGGAGCTGGTGAGGGCGGAGCGGCAAACCACGCAGGAAAGCCTGGATCGGGTCAACGCGTTGTACGAGAAGCAGCTGGCGCTGATTACCGACCAGCTCGACCTCAAGGCCAGGGTGGACTTGCTGGCGGCGCAGGAGCTGGAGGCTGGCAACCAGGCCATCATCAGTCGCGAGGCGCTGGCGGAGATCGTCGGGCGGCCGGTCAAGGAGCGGCTCAGTCGGGTGCGCGATGACGTGCATCTGCGGGTTTCGGCGCAGAGTCTGGAAAACTGGGTTCGCGAAGGCATCGCGCAGAACCCGGCGCTCAAGGCCAGCGAAAGCGGCGTCGAAGCCGCGGGCGCGGCGTTGCGCAGCGGCAAGGGCGGGCACTACCCGACCCTGAGCCTGAGCCTGAGCGCACAGCAGACCAACGAGGGCTACAACAATGCCCTGGCGCCGCGCACGGACAGTTACGTCGCCGGAGTCGGCATTCAGGTGCCGATCTACAGCGGCGGCTCGACGTCGGCGCGGGTCCGTGGGCTCTACCAGGATCAACTGGCCGCCGAGGAGCAGTTGGAGGAGATCCGTCGCCGGGTGGTCAAGGAGATCACCAGCGCTTACCTGACCGCCAATTCCAATGGCGAAAAGATCGAGGCGAACCGGCTGGCCCTGTCCTCGGCGCAACTGTCACGGGTGGCGGCGGAGAAAGGGCTGAGCTACGGCATGGTCAATGCCGTCGACGTACTGGCCGCCGTACGCAATGAGTTCCGCGCTCGGCGGGACCTGCTCAAGACGCAATACGAATTTCTCAGCAATGTATTCACCCTCAATCGCTGGGCGGGAAAACCACCGGTCGAAAGCGTCGAAAGCGTGAATGGTTGGCTGAGTCCCGGCGTTCCCCGCCAGGCCTTCCAGCATCCCTGAGCCTGCCGGGCCGGTTGCACGCGGCCCGGTAGCCGATCCTCGCTCCCTTGCGCCTGTAGGCGCGGCCAACTCGCCTGGGGTCTGCTCGCTCACCCTCATCCGCGTTGCCGGGCGGGCCGCTGACTTCGTCAGGATTCGGCTGTGTGTGATGCGGCGAAGCAGGGGTAGACGATAATTTGACGTAATCGTCATTCTGTGCTTTTTTTGATCGCCTTTCGTCGTTTAATTGACGATCTGCGCCGGGGTCAAGTGCGAGCAGCAAGGCCTCCAGGGTGCATCCAAGACCTTGATTTCAGGGGCTTAACGCCATTCTTCGAGCGGATTGGCCGAGGCGACTGGCGCGAGGTTCGAGCCGACCTCAGGTGGAGAGGCTGATCGGTAGCCCACTGGGCTGGCCTAGACTCAGTTGACCGATTCGAGGGAGCACGGCATCGCTGGGCAAGTGATAGCGGTTCCTGTCCGTGTTGTCTCGACGGCTCTGTCCGGCTGCTGGAAACGTCCGCTGCCTCTGCCGGTACAGCGGATGGAAGTCCCCCCGGAGCCGGCAGAAACCCTGGTTGTCCACACCCGGACGGCCTTGGTCAAGGCCTGTCGACGCTGGTACCTGTCCTTCGATCACGCAGGCCAGGCGAGCGAATCGTTGATCCCGAAAGGCCCGCGGGTGGAGGTCATCGTTCATTTTTCAAGGAGGTCAGAGAAAATGCCTGACCACAGAAAGCCGATACGTGTGATGCTGATTGACTGTCGTCCCCTCGTTCTGATGGGCCTGCACGACTTGATCAATGCCAGGAAGCCCCGGATGGAAGTGGGCGGCCAGGCCACCACCTATACCTACGCGCTGGACCTTGCGGACCGGTCGCGTCCCGATGTGATTTTCTTCAGTTTCTTCCCCGATGTGCTGAACCCGCTGGAGGTCATCGCGGAACTCACCCGCAGCGCCGAAATGAAAGTGCTGGTCCTCAAGGGGTTGTACGAAGCCGTACCCGTTGCCCACGCGATAGAGGCGGGGGCGCGTGGCGTGGTGCTGGCGGAGGATCCGACGGAGTCGATCATCCAGGCCATCATCAACGTTCACCATCGCGATATCGGGCTGGACAGAGCCTGGGCCGGGGGGCTTTCCGGTTATGCCGCGAGCGGGCACGTTCCCTTGAAATGCAACCTGGAGCAGGCGAAACAGGCGCGGCTGACGCTGCGCGAGCGAGAGCTGATTCGCGCCATCGTGGAGAAACCGTCCGCCAAGTACATGAGCATCGCCGAGCGCCTGGGCATCAGCGAACACACGGTGCACAACCACCTCAGCAGCATTTATCAGAAGCTCGACCTCATCAATCGCATCGACTTGCTGATGTATGCGCTCAAGCACGGGCTCACCAGCAGCGAAAATCCGCCCGAGTCCACCTGGGTGGAACTGGATCGACTCGCACGCCAGAACACCCCTCACCTTCGGGGCGCCTAGCGCGCCACCGCCCCAGGTGGAGCGTGATGCCATTCCCGCGGTTCTCGCCGTGTGAACGGGTATGTCTCCACCGCGTTCTTTAAGCCTCAGGGTGCCCGGACGTTCGTCGCGGAGGCGCTGGCGCGGAGCTCATCCCGGCAGCGCAAAAAATGCGAGGGTGGTTTTCACGCCACCCTCGCATTCATTCACTCAGGCGATGTTTCAGACACTGCCATGAACGATGTCGGTATTCAGGATGTCGACTCCGACCAGGGTGATGGTCGTGACTTGTCCGCCCGACTCGGTAACCGTCACGACACTGTTCGCGCCGCTGGTGTCGATCGAATCGACCACGGCGTTCTGGTCGCCATTGAGCACCAGGGTGTCCCGCTGGCCCGCGGTCACATCGAAGCCGGTGACCTCATACTTGCCCTCGGTACGGGACAGGTCGACGTTGAAGGCCTCCTGCGTACCGGCGATGCCCGCCAGCGTGAAGTCGAAGGTCGAGCCCGCCTTCTCGTTGGCGAACAGGTTGGCGGTAAATGCACTGGTTGCCGTATCACCGTCCTTGTCGGTGACCGTGGCGTTGAACGACAGCTGGATGTCACTGGCGAGGTTTTCGACCTGCTGGGTGAACTCGATTACCGGGATCTTGACCGCGCCCTTGCCCATCGTGAGCTGGACTGCGTCGATCATCTTCCCGCTGGCCGCCTGGATGGTGAAGGACTGCTGGTTCCCGGCCTCCGCGGTCAGGTCTCCGGCCAGCACCTTGGTCGGCGCACCGGAAATCGTGTCGTCGGAGTAGTAGATCGTGTAGTACAGCTCCTCCGTGGCCGGGTTGTAGCCCTGCAGCGAGTTGTCGATGAAGACCTTCATGGAGGTCAGCAAGGTCTCGGGATTGACGACGAAGCTCTCGTCACCGGCATTGATGCCGGTCGTGTTGTTGCCTTCGAAGTTGTTGTTGGCGATACCGATGCCCGACGTACTGACGTTCATCGCGGCCGTGCCGATGTACGAGGGCAGGGGATCGGTCTGCAGTTGCGTTTCGGTGAGGTCGTCCTCCCCGGATCCGATGCCGATCTGGATGCTCTCCGGCAGTGCCGTCGGGACTGCGGCAAAGAAGACGACATGTTCGGTGCCGATCGTCAGTGTGCGTACCGGGTCCGGACCGCCCGCATCAAGCGAGCCGTTGGCACTGCTGAGGGTGTGCGTCGAGCTGAAGCCTTCCAGCAGGTCCAGTGTGTAGGTGCCGTCGGCGAAGGCTGTCAGCGTGTAGTGGACGGCGGGGTCCGTGGTGCCGTCGTTGTTGAAGTCGGCCGTCAAGGTTCCGTCGAAATGGAATGCGCCGTTAGCGTCCGGTGAGGGTGACTGCTCGGTGAGCGTACCGCTCCCGGTCGCGGTCGAGTTGTCGGGCCTGACGAGGGTGAACTGGTCATTCACCAACGAGATATCCAGGCCGGCCGCGCCCAGTCCGTCGGTCCCGTACGACTTGTCCCAGTATCCCAACTGCGGAAGGACACTGCCGGTGCCGACCAGATTGCCGAAGGCAAGCGAGGGGCCGTCATCTTCGAACCGGAAGGCACTGCCGATATCACGGGATACCGACGCGGTGTCGCCGTCGCCGTCAGTGATGGTGGCTGTCAGCGTGATCAGATTGGCTGCTGCCAGGCCAGCGGCGGAGGCGCCGGCTTCAACCGGATCCAGTGGATCGTTGTGCATCACCGAGTTGTTCTGCGTCAGCGTCACGGCGCCCGTATTGGCGGCGACCGTGATCATGAGCGCCACGTCTCCCGCTGGATCGGCCATGTTGCCTGCGGTTCCGACCCGACCCAGGACCGCGCCGTTCTGCAGGTAGAGGTAGATCTTGTGACCCGACTGCGAATCCACCAGGCCGCTGTCCACGCCACCGTCGGCGCTCACGCCGAGGGAGTAGGTAATCGCGTCGGCGTCCTGGACATTATCGTCGTCGGCATCCTTGAAGCCATCCTTGCCGAAGTCCGGGTTGAACAGGTCGGCGAAGCTGATGGGGCCTGCGCTGTCCGGGATATGGGTGTCATCGGTGGTCAGGGTGGGTACCGAGGCTTCACTCGGGGTGATCGCCGGGCCGTCGTCCTCGAACTTGAAGGCGTCGCCGATATCCCGTGAGGTCGAGGCAGTGTCGCCGTCGCCATCGGTAATGGTGGCTGTCAGTGTGACCAGATTGGCCGCTGCCAGGCCCGCAGCGGAGGTACCGGTTTCAGCTGGATCCAGCGGATCGTCGTGTACCACCGAGTTGTTTTGCGTCAGCGTCACGGCGCCGGTATTGGCATCGACAGCAATCGTGAGGGCGATGTCTCCGGTGGGATCGGCCTGGCCAGCGGCGGTGCCAACCCGGCCCACGACCGTGCCGTTTTCCAGGTAGAGGTAAATCTTGTCGCCCGACAGGGTGTCTACGAGGCCGCTGTCCACGCCACCGTCGGCGCTCACGCCGAGGGAGTAGCTGATTGCATCGGCATCCTGGGCGTTGTCGTCATCGGCATCCTTGAAGCCATCCTTGCCGAAGTCCGGGTTGAATAGGTCGGCGAAGCTGGTGGGGCCGTCGCTGTCCGGGATATGGGTGTCATCGGTGGTCAGCGTGGGTACCGAGGCTTCGCTCGGGGTGATCGACGGGCCGTCGTCCTCGAACTTGAAGGCATCGCCGATATCCCGTGAGGTCGAGGCAGTGTCGCCGTCACCGTCAGTGATGGTGGCTGTCAGTGTGACCAGATTGGCCGCTGCCAGGCCCGCAGCGGAGGTACCGGTTTCAGCTGGATCCAGCGGATCGTCGTGTACCACCGAGTTGTTTTGCGTCAGCGTCACGGCGCCGGTATTGGCATCGACGGCAATCGTGAGGGCGATGTCTCCGGCAGGATCGGCCTGGCCAGTAGAGGTGCCAACCCGGCCCACGACCGTGCCGTTTTCCAGGTAGAGGTAAATCTTGTCGCCCGATAGGGTGTCTACGAGGCCGCTGTCCACGCCATTGTCGGCGCTTACGCCGAGGGAGTAGCTGATTGCATCGGCATCCTGGGCGTTGTCGTCATCGGCATCCTTGAAGCCATCCTTGCCGAAGTCCGGGCTGAACAGGTCGGCGAAGCTGGTGGGGCCTGCGCTGTCCGGGATATGGGTGTCATCGGTGGTCAGCGTGGGTACCGAGGCTTCGCTCGGAGCGATCGATGGCCCATCGTCTTCGAAGATCATCCTGGAGCCGATTTCGGCATGGTCAGTCGCGACCTGGACCAGCATGAAGCCGCCGATGTCGAAGTCGGCATGGGTGTTGCCCGTGGCGTTGAGCGCGGCGCCGTTCTCGACGAGCACGCGGTTGTGGTCTCCCTGTGTGGTGTATTCGATCTTGTAGCCGGCCTTCACGCCGGTGATCGTAGCTATCCCGGAAGCAATCGTGATCACGATGCTCCCATCGTTCACCGAGCCGTCCGAGTTTTCGATCACCTGCCCGGTGCTCTTGTTGATGACGCGGACGCTGGTGATTTCGACGGCACTGTCGTCGGAATAGCCGTTGACGAAGTCCACGCCGGATTCTTTATCGGTGGTGAATGCGCTGATCTTTACGACGGCACTCTTGCCGCTTTGCAACTGCACCACGTCAAAACTGGCCGCCTTCGCATCGAAGAGGCCGGTAAAGTCGATGTTGGCTTCAACATCGGCTTCATTCTGATCCAGGTTGGGGATGGTCACGCTCTGCTTGGCGCCGGTGACGAAGGTAAAGCGGATGCCCTCCTGCTCCACGATCATCTGGTTGTTGGTGCCGAAGGTGGTTGGACCACCCCCCTGGCTGGTATTGATCGTGTCACCGCTGGTGATGTTGGCGCCGGCCGACTGGTCCGCGGGGTTCTTGCCCGTGGCGATGATGGCGGGGCTCGAGATCCTCACGGTGTTGCCGTCGAGGTATGTTTGCGGGCTCGCCGTCGTGTACATCAGGAAGAGGTTCTGCCCGGAGGGGGCGTTTTCCAGGCTGAATGTCAGGTCCTGGCTGGCGCCGATGAACACGGTGTCGTGCAGGTCGAGAGCGTCGTCGGGGTCGGTGGCGTCGGAATGCTGGATCGGTTGGTATTCCACGGTCCAGATCTTGCCGCCGGTGGGCGGCGATTGGGGCGAGTCCTTTATCTCCTCGATATAGGCGGCGAAGACTATCGCGCCGTTTTCCCCGGCTCGGCCCAGCAGGATGTTGTTGTCCGTATCCGTGTAGAGAAGGATGCTGGTGCCGTCGAGGGTCAGCAGCCCGCTGTCATCGCCATTGAGCGGTTTACCATCGACGCCGACGAAGCTGACATCTGTGATGTTCGCTCCGGAGAGGCTGAACGCCGTGCTGCCCGTGTCGCCCACGGCACCCGTATAGCCACTCAGGGCCGCGCCCATTGCGGTACCTGCCTCCAGTTCCGCCAGCCGGTCGGAGAAGGTCGTGGGCAGACGGCTCAGCAGGATGTCGTTGTCGTCAGCATCTCCAGAAGTGCCCGACGAGGCGATGGCGTTCTGCAGTTCGGTGGTTTCGTCCAGGGTAACGAGCACTCCGGGCGTCACGGTGATCAGGCCGCTGTCGGTGAACGATGCCATCGCCAGCGTGTCGTCGGCGGTGCCGAAGGTCTGATCGGCGCCGGTCGAGGCCGCGCTGAGCTGGAAGGTCGCGCCGGCCGAGTCGTCGGGGTTCACGTACCAGGAGGTGATGACGCTGCCATTGGTTTTACCGTCGAGATCGCCGGCGCCGCCATCGGTTACGTACCAGGGCGCGTGTCCGGCGCCGGCGTTGCCATCGAGCACGTCGTCGGGCGTGCCCCACGTCCCATCCGGGCCGGCGCTCGTGGCGTGGCGTACCTGGAACATCACGGTGCTGCCGGCGGCGAAGCCGTTGGCCGTGATGCTGGCAGTGCTACCGGGGGCATAGTCTTGCTGGTCGGTACTGACAGAGGCGTCGCTCGTGGACGAGGCGTTTTTCTTGTGGGTAGCCATGAACATTCTCCCTTGCAGTTCCATTCGTTGAGGCCGGGCTGCTGGCCTTTTACTGCCACATGCCACAACTATGGGGATGCGTCGGGGGGCTGCGCATCGGCTGATACTCCCAGGCGGGGTGGGAGTTTCAGCCTATGGAGGCGAGGGTGGCGAGGGAGGCGCCGCGACGTCGCTTCGCGGGTGCCCGGCGGCCGTGGCGTCTGATCGAAACGCTTCGAATGTCAGGGTATCGCCCATGAAAAAGCCCGCATCGTGCGGGCTTTTTTCGTTTTCAGATGCCGTCAGTGCTTCGGCGCGTCGTCCGGCAGGGCGAATATCTGCTTCTCGCGGTTCCAGTCGAAAGACTCGCCGTTCTCTTCGGCTTCGAAGCGGCGCTCGTCAAGTTGCTGATACATCTGCAGCTCTTCGTCGGGCATGAAGTGCAGGCAGTCGCCGCCAAAGAACCACAGCAGGTCGCGCGGGACCAGGTGGGCGATCTGCGGGTAGCGGTGGAAGACCTGGCTGATCAGATCCTGGCCCAGATACTGGGCGCCTTCCGGGTCACGTGGCAGTTCGCTCATCAGTTCATCGAAGCGTTCGAGGAACAGGCCGTGGTTTTCTTCCGGCACCTGCTCGGCTTCGCCCAGGGCGCCAAGGATGGTGCGCAGGTGGTTGAGCAGGGCGAGGTGGTGGTCGAGATAGGCGTTGGCCATGATGCTTCCTCTGGGACAGCGTTGAAACGGCTGCGAAGTATATCGACATCGGGTTTCGCCGGCACTGCCGGACTATCGGCGCAGCGGTTGCGACTGGATTTGCCGGCGGCGGTTGTCGATCTGCTGTTGCTGCATGTCGAGCTGGCGTTGCTGCTGGTCCAGGCGCCATTGCTGCTGGTCGTACTGCTGGCGCTGGATCACCTGGTCCTGCAACTGGCGACGCTGCTCCTGCAGCCGCTGGTTATTCTGCTGGCGCCTGAGGTTTTCCTGCTCCAGTTGCAGCCGTTGGCTTTCGTACTGCAGGCGCTGGCGGTCCAGTTCGTTCTGGCGCATCTCGCTCTGCCGTTGCAGGCTGTCCTGCTGTCGCTGGATGGGATCGATGACCGGCGTGGGCGGTGCGACCGGCCGTGGCCGGCTGGGATAGAGCCAAGGGTCGGCCTGGGCGCCGCCGGCGAGCAGGATCGCCAGCAGCAGGGGGATGCTTCGGCGCATGGTGCATTCTCCATGACGGGGATAGTAGCAGTGTGCACCCTGCGGCCGGCGGTGGCACTGCTGTGTGTCGGTAAAGACGCACATCGAAAAGGGGCGCCCGCAGGCGCCCCGAGTCGTCGCCGGGTGCTTCAGTCGGCCTTGCCCTGCAGTTCCTCCGGAGAGAAGTCGTCCACGTCGATCACGGCGCGGCGCGCGCGTTCGGCTTCGTGCAGGGCTTGCGCCTCGCTGGCGTCGAGCACGCCGGCGTCGCGCGCAGCGTCGATGGGCGACTGGCCGGCGGCGGGGACGATGCGGCCGTCGCGCAGCGCCTGGCGCAATTTCTCCTGCAGCGGCGCCGTCTCGGTGAGCCGGTCGTAGGCCACGCCGAGCTTGCCGACCGAGTCCTGCGGGGCGTCGGGCAGGAAGGCGCCGGCGAGGATCGCCTGCAGCGCCGGGTCGTCCTGCGGTCCGCCGAGGATGGCGGCGATCTCCGCATCCAGTGCGTCGCCAGGGCCGCGATGGCGGCGGCCCAGCGGCAGCACCAGCACGCGCAGCAGGCAGGCGAAGGGGCGGCTGGGGAAGTTGTCGATCAACCCGGCCAGCGCCGCTTCGGCCTTGCACAGGTTTTCCTCCAGCGCCCAGCGCAGCAGCGGTTGCAGGTATTCCGGGTTGTCCAGGTCGTGGTAGCGCTTGAGCGCCGCCGAGCCCAGGTACAGGTGGCTGAGTGCATCGCCCAGGCGCGCCGACAAGCGTTCGCGGCGTTTCAGTTCGCCGCCGAGCAACATCATGCTGACGTCGGCGAGCAGGGCGAAGGCAGCGGCCAGGCGGTTGAGCGCGCGGTAGTACGGGCGGCTGACGCGGTCGCCCGGCACCTGGTCGAAGCTGCCCAGGCCAAGGCCCAGCAACAGGCTGCTGGCGGCGTTGCTGACGGCGAAGCCGGTGTGCCGCAGCAGCAGGTCGTCGAACTCGCGCTCGGCCTGGTCCTGGTCGTCGCGGCTCGCCAGTTCCATTTCCTTGAGCACGTACGGATGGCAGCGGATGGCGCCCTGGCCGAAGATCATCAGGTTGCGCGAGAGAATGTTGGCGCCCTCGACGGTGATGAAGATCGGCGCCGACTGCCAGGTGCGTCCCAGGTAGTTGTTCGGGCCCATGATGATGCCCTTGCCACCGTGGATGTCCATCGCATGGGCGATGCACTCGCGGCCGCGCTCGGTGAGGTGGTACTTGAGGATGGCCGAGAGCACCGAGGGCTTCTCGCCCAGGTCCACCGCGCTGGCGGTGAGGATGCGCGCGCTGTCCATCATCCAGGCGTTGCCGCCGATGCGCGCGAGGGCTTCCTGGATGCCTTCGAAGGCCGCCAGCGGCACGTTGAACTGCTCGCGGATGCGCGCGTAGCGGCCGCTGACGTAGCTGCCGGTCTTGGCCACGCTGGTGCCCACCGCCGGCAGGGAGATGGAGCGACCCACCGACAGGCAGTTCATCAGCATCATCCAGCCTTTGCCGATCATGTCCGCACCGCCAATGATGCAGTCCAGCGGCACGAACACGTCCTTGCCGGCGTTGGGGCCGTTCATGAAGGCGGCGCCCAGCGGTACGTGACGGCGGCCGATCTGCACGCCGGGCGTGTCGGTGGGGATCAGCGCCAGGGTGATGCCCAGGTCTTCTTCCTCGCCCAGCAGGTGGTCCGGGTCATGGCACTTGAAGGCCAGGCCGAGGAGGGTGGCCACCGGGCCGAGGGTGATGTAGCGCTTTTCCCAGGTCAGGCGCAGGCCGAGAACTTCCTCGCCGTTCCACTGGCCTTTGCAGACGATGCCGATGTCGGTCATGCCGCCGGCATCGGAGCCGGCCTGCGGGCTGGTGAGGGCGAAGCAGGGGATTTCCTCGCCGCTGGCCAGGCGCGGCAGGTAGCGCTGGCGTTGCGCGTCGGTGCCGTAGTGCAGCAGCAGTTCGGCCGGGCCCAGGGAGTTGGGTACCATCACGGTGGAGGCGAGATCGCCGCTGCGGCTGGCGAGCTTCATCACCACCTGCGAGTGGGCGAAGGCGGAGAAGCCCTTGCCGCCGTATTCCTTCGGGATGATCAGGCCGAAGAAGCCTTGCGCCTTGATGAACGCCCAGGCTTCCGGCGGCAGGTCCATGCGCTGGCCGATGTCATGGTCGCTGACCAGGGCGCAGAGTTGTTCGGTGGGGCCGTCGACGAAGGCCTGCTCTTCCTCGGTCAGCTGCGCGCGCGGATAGCCGAGCAGGGTGCCCCAGTCCGGGCGGCCGCTGAACAACTGGCCGTCCCACCAGACCGTGCCGGCCTCGATGGCCTCGCGCTCGGTGTCCGACATCGGCGGCAGGGTCTTCTTGAACCAGGCGAACAGCCGCGAGGTGAACAGGCTGCGGCGCAGGTCGGCGGCGAGGATGGTCATTGCCGCCACCGCCCACAGCAGCCAGAACAGCACCATCCAGCCGTGGGCGCGGCTGAGCAGGCTCATCAGCACCAGGTAGCCGGCGACCAGGCCGAGGGCCTTGAGTGGCGCGGTACGTCGATGGGCCAGCCAGGCGACCCCGAGAATCAGGACGAGCAACCAGAGCAACAGCATGGGGATTCCTCCATGACAGTCCGCCACGACAACAGGCCGCGGCGGGCTTGATGACGAATGGTGCGCGGGCAGGGCGCGGGGTACCTGCCGCAATGCCCCGCAAGCTTAGCCCGTCGAACAGGATCAATGGCTGCTTGGCCGGACAGCTTGGCCGGATTGCCGTGCCTGCCGGGCGCGCCGGCTGGTTAGACTGACGGGACAGGCATCGCGGAGACAGCTTTATGCAGGAATACCTCAAGCCCAGCCGCTTCGTGGATAGTGACCACCCCGGGGTGATCGAGTTCGCGGAAAATCACCGGGGCCAGGGCGGCACGCCGCTGGAGCAGGCGGTAGCGCTCTACTACGCGGTGCGCGACCGGATCCGCTACAACCCCTACGTGTTCAGCCTCGACCCGCAGACCCTGTGCGGCAGCCACGCGCTGCAGGCCGGGCAGTCCTACTGCGTGCCCAAGGCCACCCTGCTGGCGGCCTGCGCCCGGCATTGCGGGATTCCCGCGCGGATCGGCCTGGCCGACGTGAAGAACCACCTGGCCACGCCGCGCCTGCTGGAACTGCTGCGCAGCGAAGTGTTCGCCATGCACGGCTATACCGAGCTGTTCCTCGACGGCCGCTGGGTCAAGGCCACGCCGGCCTTCGACATCGGCCTGTGCGAGGCTTTCGGTGTGCTGCCGCTGGAGTTCGATGGCCGCAGCGACAGCGTGTTCCATCCGTTCAATCGCGAGGGGGCGCGGCATATGGAATACCTGCGCAGCCACGGCCAGTTCGCCGATGTGCCGGAGGCGTTCTTCTTCGGCTACCTGCAGCAGTGCTACCCGCACCTGTTCGCCGGGACACAGGAGCCGCTGGCAGGCGATATGCGTGCCGAGGCGGCCAAGCATGAAAGCAATCGATAGTCATCATCAGTACAGACGCCTTTTTTCCTAGCGCCCGAGCCGGTAGGGTGCCGTCATCCAAAGTCGCGTCCAGCGGACGCGGCACCATCGAATGACGAGAACAAGAGAGGCGCAGCATGCTCAAGATCTGGGGCCGGAAAAATTCCTCCAACGTGCGCAAGGCGCTCTGGTGCGCGGAGGAGGCCGGCCTGGCCTATGAGCGGATCGACGCCGGCGGCGCGTTCGGCCTGGTCAACGAGGCGCCGTACCGTGCGCTGAACCCCAACGGCGTGGTGCCGACCCTGGACGACGACGGCTTCATCCTCTGGGAATCCAACACTATCGTCCGCTACCTCGCCGCGCGCTACGCGCCGGCGCTGTGCCCGCAGGACCCGCAGCAGCGCGCCAGCGCCGAAAAGTGGATGGACTGGACCACCTCGTCCTTCGCCGGACCGTTCCGCACGCTGTTCTGGGGTACCCTGCGCACGCCGCCGGAGCAGCGCGACCATGCGGCGATCCAGGCGGCGCTCGAGACCTGCGCGCAGCTGCTGGACATCCCGGCACAGGCACTGGCCAAGCAGCCGTACCTCTCTGGCGAACAATTCGGCATGGGCGACATTCCGCTGGGCAGCTTCATCTATGCTTGGTTCGAGATGCCCATCGAGCGCCCTTCGCAGCCGTACCTGGAGGCCTGGTACGCACGCCTGAAGGCGCGCCCGGCCTACCGCGAAGCGGTCATGACCGAACTGACCTGAGCCACTGCGCGCGCAGCAGAGGTTGCAATCCGCGCGGCGGACCTTTATCAAGCAGGCCTTTTTCCAAAGACTTGCGACTTTCCAAAGACTTGCAACGGGAATCCCCATGAGTTCCGCGCTGTCCATCCGTCAACTGACGAAGACTTACGGCAACGGCTTCCAGGCCCTCAAGGGCATCGATCTGGACGTCGCCGAAGGCGATTTCTTCGCCTTGCTCGGCCCCAACGGCGCCGGCAAATCCACCACCATCGGCATCCTCTCCACCCTGGTGAACAAGACCGGCGGCACGGTCAACGTATTCGGCCACGACCTGGACAAGGACCCGTATGGCCTCAAGCGCTGCCTGGGCGTGGTGCCCCAGGAGTTCAACTTCAACCAGTTCGAGAAGGTGTTCGACATCGTCGTCACCCAGGCCGGCTACTACGGCATCCCGATGAGCGTGGCCAAGGGCCGTGCCGAGAAGTACCTGACCCAGCTGGGCCTGTGGGACAAGCGCAATTCCGCCTCCCGCGAGTTGTCCGGCGGCATGAAGCGCCGGCTGATGATCGCCCGCGCGCTGATCCATGAACCGCGCCTGCTGATCCTCGACGAACCCACCGCCGGTGTGGACATCGAACTGCGCCGCTCGATGTGGAACTTCCTCACCGAGCTCAACCAGGACGGCATCAGCATCATCCTCACCACGCACTACCTGGAGGAGGCCGAGCAGCTGTGCCGCAACATCGCGATCATCGACCACGGCACCATCGTGGAGAACACCAGCATGCGCAAGCTGCTGAACAAGCTGCATGTGGAAACCTTCTACCTCGACCTGAAGGCGACCTTGAGCGAGGCGCCGAAGCTCGACGGCTACCCGGTGCGCCTGGTGGACGACCATACCCTGGAGGTCCAGGTGGACAAGTCCAAGGGCATCAACGGCCTGTTCGCCCAGCTCAACGCCCAGGGCCTGGAGGTGCTGAGCCTGCGCAACAAGAGCAACCGCCTGGAGGAGCTGTTCGTGTCGCTGGTGGAGAAGAATCTGTCGAAGGTGGCGGTATGAGCCACGAGTTGCGCGCCAACTGGGTCGCCCTCAACACCATCGTCTACCGCGAGGTTCGCCGCTTCCTGCGCATCTGGCCGCAAACCCTGCTGCCGCCGGCGATCACCATGGTTCTGTACTTCGTGATCTTCGGCAACCTGATCGGCCGGCAGATCGGCGACATGGGCGGCTTCACCTACATGCAGTACATCGTGCCGGGCCTGATCATGATGTCGGTGATCACCAACTCCTACGGCAACGTGGTGTCGAGCTTCTTCGGCAGCAAGTTCCAGCGCAACATCGAGGAACTGCTGGTGTCGCCGGTGTCGCCGCACACCATCCTCCTGGGCTTCGTCTGCGGTGGCGTGCTGCGCGGGCTGGCGGTGGGCCTGATCGTCACTCTGCTGTCGCTGTTCTTCACCGACCTGCAGATCCACCACATCGGCATCACCGTGCTGGTGGTGGTGCTGACGGCGGCGATCTTCTCGATGGGCGGCTTCGTCAACGCGGTGTTCGCCCGCAATTTCGACGACATCTCGATCATCCCGACCTTCGTGCTGACGCCGCTGACCTACCTGGGCGGGGTGTTCTACTCGATCACGCTGCTGCCGCCGTTCTGGCAGACCGTGTCGCTGGCCAACCCGATCCTGCACATGGTCAACGCCTTCCGCTACGGCATCCTCGGCGTGTCGGACATCCGCATCGGTACGGCGGTGATCTTCATGCTGGTGGCGACCGTGCTGCTCTACGTGTTCTGCATTCGCCTGCTGGTGAGCGGGCGCGGCATGCGGCAGTGAGCGGCGCGTTGCGTTGATGAAAAAGGCCCCGGTTGGGGCCTTTTCTTTTTCGGAGTATTGGGTGCGTTACCGCCGGGGGCATTTGATCTTGCAGGAGCGAGCTTGCTCGCGAACCGCCCCCCGCCGGAGTTACGGGTGACTCTGTTCGTGAGCAAGCTCGCTCCTACAAAAGCGCTATCGCGGGAATTCGATGACGAACCGCGTCCAGCCATCCGCCGATTCGCAGCGAATATCCCCGCCGTGGGCCCGAACGATGGACCGGCAGATCGCCAGCCCCAGCCCGGCGTGCTCGCCCTGGCCCTCCCGGCGAGCGGGATCGGCACGGTAGAAACGGTCGAACAGGCGTGGCAGGCGCTCGGCGGGAATCTCCCGGCCGGGGTTCTCCACGCTCAGCCGGCCGGGCTCCAGGCGCACACGGACGGTACCGTTCTCGGCGGTGAAGCGCAGGGCGTTGTCGAGCAGGTTGGCCAGCACGCGGCGCAGCAGCGGGCGGTCGCCCTGGATCTGCAGCTCACCCTGGCGCTCCAGGCGGATGCCGCGTTCCTCGGCCAGCGGTGCGTAGAACTCCAGCAACGCGTCCACCTCCCCGGCCAGCGCCAGTTTCTGCCGGTGCGGCGCCAGCAGGCCGTGGTCGGCCTTGGCCAGGAACAGCATGTCGTTGACCATCGCGGTCAGCCGCTCCAGCTCTTCCAGATTGCCGTGCAGCGCCTCGCGATAGTCTTCCAGGCCGCGCGAGCGCGACAGCACCACCTGGGTCTGGGTCAGAAGCCCGGTGAGCGGGGTGCGCAGTTCATGGGCGATATCGGCGGAGAATGCCGACAGGCGCTGGAAGGCCTCTTCCAGGCGGGCCAGCATGGCGTTCAGTTCGCCGGCCAGGCCGCGCAGCTCCTGCGGCATCTGGCTGGCGTCGAGGCGGGTGGTCAGCGAGTGCGCCGAAACCCTGGCGGCGACCTCGCTCATGCGCCGCAACGGGCGCAGGCTGCTGCGCGCCGCCCAGGCGCCGAGCAGTGCGGTGGCCAGCGCGGAAAGGCTCATGGTCAGCCAGATCAACTGCTGCATGCGTTGCAGGAAGTGCTGGTGGTGGGTGATGTCGAGCACCAGGGTCAGTTGCGGGCCGCTCGGCGCCTTGGCGTCCAGCGGCGCCTGCAGTTCGCGGAAAGCGGGTGGGCTGTCGGGCATGACCCGCGCCGGCATCTGTTCGAACCAGGCCCGGCCGTCGGCGCCGTTGAGCCGCAGGCCCAGGTCGGGATGGCGCTCCAGTTCGCGGCGCAGCTCGGCGGTGTGCGGCTGCAGTTGGGCCGGGTCGGTGACGTTGCCGAGGATGTCGCGGAAGATCGCCAGCTTGCCGGCCATCACCTGGAGGTCCAGCTCGACGAAATGCGCCTCGCTGGCACGGCTGAAGACGATGCCCGCCAGCAGCGAGACGGCGGCGGTGCAGGCGGCGAACAGCAGGCTCAGGCGTACGCCCAGGGAGAGGCGGGCGGCCATCATGCGTCGCGCTCTTCCAGCACGTAGCCCATGCCGCGCACGGTGTGGATCAGGCGCTGCGGGAACTCGTCGTCGACCTTGGCGCGTAGGCGGCGAATGGCGACCTCGATGACGTTGGTGTCGCTGTCGAAGTTCATGTCCCAGACCTGCGAGGCGATCAGCGACTTGGGCAGCACTTCGCCGTTGCGGCGCAGCAGCAGTTCCAGCAGGGCGAACTCCTTGGCGGTCAGGTCGATGCGCTTGCCGGCGCGCTGTACCCGGCGGCGCAGCAGGTCCAACTCCAGGTCGGCCAGTTGCAGGGTGGTTTCCTGCAACTGCTGGCCACCGCGGCGCAGCAGGGTGCGTATCCGCGCCAGCAGTTCGACGAAGGCGAAGGGCTTCACCAGGTAGTCGTCGGCGCCTTGCTCCAGCCCGCGCACGCGGTCTTCCACCGCATCGCGCGCGGTGAGGAACAGCACCGGCACCGCGCTGCCGGTCTGGCGCACGGCCTGGAGGATCTGCCAGCCGTCGCGGCCGGGCAGCATGACATCGAGGATCAGCAGGTCGTGTTCGCCGGAGAGCGCCAGTTGCAGGCCTTCGTCGCCGTCCTGGCAGAGGTCCACGGCGAAGCCGGCTTCGTTCAGGCCCTGCCGCAGGTACTGGCCGATGCGGGGTTCGTCTTCGACGATCAGGAGTTTCATTTCGGGGGTATCCATTCAGGCGCCAGCGGCGCAGCTGTCGATAGGGTAATCACTGTGTCAGCGCTCTGACAGCCTGGTCCGCGCAGACTGCGGGTACATCCTCCAGGAGACCCACCATGCACCTGTTCATCGCCACGCTGTTCTCCGTCCTGTTGTTCCCCGTCACCCCGGCGCTGGCCGATGGGGGCGGGGATATCACCTTCCAGCGCATGCAGGAGCGCGCCGCCGACGTCAGTCGTCATTGCTGAAACCTGTTCATCGAGAGGTTCCTCGCCCGCCACCCGGCGGGCTTTTTTTCGTCGTCTTTATAAACCCGCCAGCGGCGAAGGGTGCGAAGCTGACAGAACTGTAATCTTCCTGACAGCCAGGCGGCAGGCGGGGAGGGCGAGGATGAGCCAAACCCAATCGAGGAGTTGCGATATGTCCCTGCGTCATCTGTTCTGCGCTTCCGCCCTGGCCATCGCCGCGAGCTTCAGCCTGCCGGCCCTGGCCGATGCCGGGCATGCCTACGACTTCGGCAAGCCGGGCAAGGCCGCCCAGGCCACCCGCACCGTGGAAATCAAGCTGGGGGAAATGTACTTCGACCCGGAAAACATCGACGTCAAGGCCGGTGAAACCGTGCGCTTCGTCATCCACAACACCGGCAGCCTGTTGCACGAGTTCAACCTCGGCAGCGCGGCGATGCATGCCGGCCACCAGAAGGAAATGCAGCAGATGATGGATGCCGGGATGCTGACTCCCACCGGCATGCAGCACGACATGAGCAAGATGGACCACAGCAAGATGGGCCACGGCAACATGCCGATGGGCCAGATGATGAAGCATGACGACCCCAACAGCGTGCTGGTCGAGCCGGGCAAGACCGCCGAACTCACCTGGACCTTCAGCAAGGCCACCAGCCTGGAGTTCGCCTGCAACATCCCGGGGCACTACCAGGCCGGCATGGTCGGCAAGCTGACCGTCAAGCCCTGAGCCGGGAGTGCCAAGATGATCCGCGCAAGGAATTGGGCGTTGGGCGCGCTGCTGCTGATGCCGCTGGCGGCGCAGGCGGGCGTGTATGAGCTGACCATCGGCGAGGGCAAGCTGAAACTCTCCGACGGCGCGCGCAAGGCGTTGACGGTGAACGGGCAGACACCCGCGCCGGAGCTGCGTTTCAAGGAGGGTGAGGACGTCGAGCTGCGCGTCACCAATACCCTCGACCGCGACACCTCGCTGCACTGGCACGGGCTGATCCTGCCCTACACCCAGGACGGCGTGCCGGGTATCAGCTTCCCCGGCATCAAGCCCGGCGAAACCTTCACCTACCGTTTCACGGTGAAGCAGTCCGGCACCTACTGGTATCACGCCCACAGCGACTTCCAGGAGATCGAGGGGCTCTACGGCCCGCTGGTGATCGAACCCAGGCAGCGCGAGCCGTACCGCTACGACCGCGAATACACCCTGCTGCTGGCCGACTGGCATGACACCCGGCCGGAAACCGTGTTCGCCAACCTGAAGAAGCAGAGCGACTACTACAACCGCAACCAGCGCACCCTCGGTGACTTCATCGCCGACTCCAGCGCCAATGGACTACTCGCGACCCTGCGCGATCGCCTGGACTGGGGCGGCATGCGCATGACGCCGACGGACATCGCCGACATCGCCGGCTTCCGCTTCCTGGTCAACGGCCAGGACGCCGAGCAGAACTGGAGCGGGTTGTTCAAGCCGGGCGAGCGGGTGCGCCTGCGCATCATCAACGGCTCGGGCATGAGCTACTTCGACCTGCGCATCCCCGGCCTGAAGATGACCGTGGTGCAGGCCGACGGCAACGACGTGCAGCCGGTGACGGTGGACGAGTTGCGCATCGCGGTGGCCGAAACCTACGACGTGATCGTGCAGCCGCAGGAAGACCGCGCCTACACCTTCTTCGCTGAAGCGATGGACCGCAGCGGCTACGCCCGCGCGACCCTGGCACCGCGCGCCGGGATGCGGGGCGAGATACCGCCGCTGCGCGAGCGTCCGTTGCTGACAATGGCGGACATGGGCATGGCCCACGGCGACATGGACCACGGCAGCATGGCGATGCCGCAGCAGGACGGGGCGATGGATCACTCCAGCATGGCCGGCATGGACCATTCGGCGATGCAGGGCCAGGAGGCTTCGGGCATGGCCGGCATGGATCATTCGCAGATGGCCGGCATGGATCACGCGTCCATGAGCGCCGCCCCCGCGTCGAAGTCCGACTACGCCCCCGGCAGCGGCCTCACGCCGCAACCGGCCGAACCGGGCAACCGCCTGCTGGTCTACGCGGACCTCAAGGCCATGCGCCCCTTCGCCGATTACCGCGCGCCGGACCGCACCATCGAGTTCCGCCTGACCGGCAACATGGAGCGCTACTTCTGGTCCATCGACGGCAAGAAGTACTCCGAGGCCGAGCCGATCCGCCTGACCTACGGCGAGCGGGTGCGCATCCGCTTCATCAACGACACCATGATGACCCACCCCATGCACCTGCATGGCATGTGGATGCAACTGGACAAGGGCAACGGCCGCTTCAACCCACTCAAGCACGTGGTCAGCGTGGCGCCGGGCAGTACCCTGGACGTCGACGTGCCTGCCGACGCCCTGGGCGAATGGGCCTTCCACTGCCACCTGATCTACCACATGGCCGCCGGCATGATGCGCAAGGTCATCGTCGAGCCGGCACCTGCCGCCGCCAGCCTCTGAGGAGTCGTCATGAAACGCATAGCAACGGTGGCCTGCGCGGCGACCCTGGGCCTGGCATTGCCCGCGCAAAGTGCCGAGATGGACGATATGCCGATGGGATCGCTGCTGATCCAGCGCCTGGAAAGCCGCTTCCACGGCAACGATCAGGCGCTGGGCTGGGAGGCCCAGGGCTGGTACGGCACCGATTACCAGAAACTGCGCCTGAAACTGGAGGGCGAGCGTGACGCCGGTGGCCCGACCACCGACAACGAAGTGCAACTGCTCTACCAGCGCATGGTCGCCGACTTCTGGGACTGGCAGGTGGGCGTGCGCTACGACGACCAGCCGGGACCGTCGCGCACCTACGCCGTACTCGGCATCCAGGGACTGGCGCCGCAGTGGTTCGAAGTGGACGCCAACCTCTTCCTCAGCGAGAACGGCGACCCGTCGCTGCGCCTGGAAACCGAGTACGAACTGCTGCTTACCCAGCAACTGATTCTGGAGCCGTCGCTGGAGTACAACCTGGCGCTGGCCGATGACCGCGACATCGGTGTCGGCGCGGGGGGCAGCGAGCTGGAGGCCGGCCTGCGCCTGCGCTACGAAGTGCGCCGCGAGTTCGCACCGTACTTTGGTTACGTCTGGAACAAGACCTACGGCCGCAGCGGCGACATCGCCCGCGCGGAAGGCGAGGTCGACGAGGAGGGCTACTGGGTTGCCGGCGTGCGGATGTGGTTCTGACGCTTTTCGTAGGAGCGAGCTTGCTCGCGAATGAACTTCCCGGCGGACTCGTGCCTGGGCGGTTCGCGAGCAAGCTCGCTCCTACCGGGGACGTCGTATCGGCACCCGGCTCGTCCGCCGGCTGCTGAAAGGACCGGCGGATTTGTATACACTCGCCGCCTCGCGTCACCGCCCGCATCGCCGATCCAGCAGGTCCTCCTCATGCACCATCCCGCCGAACACTCGCCCCTGGGCAAATCCAGCGAATACGTTTCCACCTATGCGCCGGAGCTGCTGTTCCCGATTTCCCGCACCACCAAGTGGGCCGAGCTGGGCCTGACGGCCGAAACCCTGCCGTACCGGGGCGTGGACATCTGGAACTGCTACGAGCTGTCCTGGCTGACCGCATCGGGCAAGCCGGTGGTGGCCATTGGCGAGTTCGCCATTCCGGCACAGTCGCCGAACATCATCGAGTCCAAGTCGTTCAAGCTCTACCTCAATTCGCTGAACCAGACCGCCTTCGACAGCACCGACGCCGTGCGCGCGCTGATGGAGCGTGACTTGTCCGCTGCCGCCGGCGCGCCGGTGCGCGTGCGCGTGCGCAGCCTGGATGACGTGGCGGGCGAGGGCGTGGCCCTGATCGAAGGCACCTGCATCGACGGCCTGGACCTGGCGGTGGACAGCTACGATCGCCCGCGCCCGGAACTGTTGCGCTGCGACGACACCCGTCGCGTCGACGAAGTGCTCTACAGCCACCTGCTCAAATCCAACTGCCCGGTCACCGGCCAGCCGGACTGGGGCACGCTGGTGGTCGAATACACCGGTCCGGCGCTGGATGCCGCGAGCCTGCTGGCCTACGTGGTGTCCTTCCGGCAGCACCAGGACTTCCACGAACAGTGCGTCGAGCGCATCTACCTCGACCTGCAGCGCCTGCTGCAGCCGGCCCGCCTGACCGTCTACGCGCGCTACGTACGCCGCGGTGGGCTGGACATCAATCCCTACCGCAGCAGCGAGGCCGTACAGCCGGACAATCGCCGGCTGGTGCGCCAGTAAAGCGCGGATACAAAAAACCCGGCCTGGGCCGGGTTTTTTCATGCGTTGGCATCACGAAGCCGGGGCTCAGATGCCCATGTTCGCCAGGCTCTGCATGATCGAGCGCAGGGTGCCGGCCAGGGTCGGGTGGCTCGCCTCGAAACGTTCCACGGCCAGGTTGATGCTGTCGGTCAGGGTTTCGTCGGCCAGCGCCTCTTCGTTGGCCAGCTGCATCTCAATGTCCTTGATCAGGGCCCGCAGCGCGGCGCGGTCATCCTCGGTCAGCGGCGGCTGGCGCTCCAGTTGCTCGCGCAGGGCCTGGAGTTCTTGCTGGAGGCGTTGTGTCGGCATGGTGGTGTCCTTCTGCGGTACGTGCCCAAGATGGACCTGCCCGGTAGGGGAAAGGTCCATCGCCATGTCTTTGAGCTTAACTCGCCGCGCGCACCCCTGCCTGATGCCGATCAACATGCAGCAGGCGTTCGAGCAGCGGGAAGAAGTGTTCCAGCTCCGGCGTGCGCATGGATGGGTCCTTGCCCAGGTCGTCCAGGCGACGCAGGGTGATGGCGTCCTGGGCATAGGGGGCGCTGACGAAGGCGCTGGCGGCGCGCCCGTCGAAGGCGCCGCCCTGTAGCGCCAGGCTCTGCCGCGAGGCCCAGGACAGGCCGGCCTGGTAGGCCGGATCCACGGCGCACAGGTAGCGCTTGGCGGCGACGTGCAGGCGCACCGGCTGCCAGACCGACTCGGGCAGCAGCTCGCGCAGCAGGTTGGCGCCGAACTCTTCGTGGCGCAGGTCCCGGGTTTCCAGCACGGCCGGGTCTTCGTAGAGATGGCCGATGTCGTGGAGCAGGGCGGCGATCACCAGGCTGTCGGCGCAGCCGGCGCGTTCGGCCAGGGTCGCGCATTGCAGGGCGTGCTCGGCCTGGCTGATGGCTTCGCCATACGGCTCCGCGCCGTGGCTGGCGAAGCGTTCGGCCAGTTCGTCGATGAAGCGATGGCGAGCGGGCTTCATGGTTTCTCTCCTTTCAGGCGGCGGCTGGTGATGTCCTGCAGGCAGGAATCCAGCTCGCCCAGGTGATCGATGACCGAATGCACGCCGAGGCGGTACAGGCCGAGGGTCGCCTGGGCGCGCAGGCGGTCGCGCTCCAGGTTCGCCAGGGCGTCCCAGTCGCCCGGGGCATGTCCGCAGAGTGGGCCGCTGGCGGCCAGGCCGATGGTCCAGAGCCCGGCGTTCAGGCCGGCCTGCAGCAACCGTGGCTGGCCGCTGACCAGCACGCAGCCGTCCAGGCGCGGGCTGTCCAGGTGCATCAGCGCTTGCCAGCAGGCATCCGGCGCCGGCCATTGGCGGCCGCCGACTTCCAGTCCGGCGGCCAGTCGTTCGTCCAGCGCGGTGGCCAGGCGAAGCGTGGTGGGGGCGGGCAGTTCATCGAGCCAGGCGCAGGGAACGCCGTGCTCGTGCAACGCCTGCAGGGCATCCAGGGCGCCGGGCGTGGCCTCGGCGTGGGCCTGGGCGGCTTCGTCCAGGGCGGACTGGAAGCGGCTGCGCTCCTGCGCATCGGCACTGCGTCCCAGGGCATGCTCGAGGGCATCCTGCGGGGGCAGGACGAGGGCGTCGGCCAGGCGCTCCGGCGGACAGTCGGGACAGGTGCGCCGCAGGGCCACCGGCAGCGTCCTTGCGCCGAAATCCACCAGATCACCGGACAGCCCGAACAACAGGGTGGTGAAGCGCGGAAGGTCGGCAGTGGCAGGCATGGCGGGCTTTCTGATAATTGGTCTAGGCCAGACTAGCGGGCCAATGTGACGGTCCGATGAAGTCGAGGCGGCTGCCGTTATAATCGCCGCGCATTTTTCGGAGACAGCCGCATGCCGGTCGAACCCATGCCTCATTACCTGCGGATCCGCGACCAACTGGCCCGTGACATCGCCGAGTCGACCCTGGGGCCGCGCCTGCCACCCGAGCGCGAACTGGCCGAGCGCTTCGGCTGCACCCGCGTGACCCTGCGCGAGGCGCTACAGCAGCTGGAAACCGAGGGCGTGCTGTACCGCGAGAACCGTCGCGGCTGGTTCGTTTCACCGCCCCGGATTCGCTACAACCCGACGCGCACCACGGGGTTCATGGACTATGTTCAGGCCCAGGGGCGTACGCCGCGCACCGAGGTGCTGTCGGCCGAGCGTTGCGCCGCCGGCCCCCTGCTGGCCCGGCGGATGGGCCTGGCGGACGACGCCGAGGTGTTTCGGGTCCGTCGCCGCCGCTGGGTCGATGAGCGTCCGGTGATGCTGGAGGAGATCGTGCTGGACGCCGGCTGGTGTCCCGGCCTGCTCGATGAGGCGCTGGACAGGTCCCTGACCCGGGTACTGCGCGAACGCCTGGGGCTGACGCTGTCGCGCTGCGAACTGATGATGCATCCCACGGCGCTGGATGACGTCTGGGCGGCGCCCTTGCAGCTCACGCCGGGGTCGCCGGGGCTGCACGTGGAGCGGGCAAACTACACTGCCGGCGGGCGGCTGGTGGAGTTCGACCGGGAGTTCTGGCGTTCGGATGCGCTGGAAATCGTCATCGACGCACGCTTCCCGGACTGAACTGGCACTATGCTTTGTCCGTGGAGGTCGTCGCGGGCGGCATGCTTGCCCGCGGCGGCGGCCTTTTCGAAACTCCACGATGGCGCTGCCTGTCATCAAAATGCTCGCGGACCTATATACTCCGCCCGCATAGCGGCCTGCTCGGACGGGTCCGAAATGTCATTCACTGGAGAACTACCGATGCGCCCACTAGGCGTCCAATGGACGAAACGCTGCCTCAGCCTGCTCGCCGCTACCTGCCTGGCGACGACTCCCATCCTGGCCCAGGCCGAGAGCGAGGATGATCCGTGGGAGAGCATCAACCGCCCGATCTTCACCTTCAATGACACCCTCGACACTTACGCGCTCAAGCCGCTGGCCCAGGGTTACCAGTACGTCACCCCGAACTTCGTCCAGGACGGCGTGCACAACTTCTTCAGCAACATCGGCGATGTGCGCAACCTGGTCAACGACCTGCTGCAGCTGAAAATGCGCGATGCCGGCGTCGACACCAGCCGCCTGCTGTTCAACACCACCTTTGGCCTCGCCGGCTTCTTCGACGTCGCCACCCACATGGGCCTGCGCCGCAACGACGAAGACTTCGGCCAGACCCTCGGTCACTACGGCGTCGGCAGCGGCCCCTACGTGATGCTGCCGCTGCTGGGCCCGAGCACCCTGCGCGATGCGCCGTCGCTGATTCCGGACGCCTACACCGGCCCGTATCCGTATATCGACAACGTATCGGTGCGTAACAGCATCCGTGGGGTGGACATCGTCGATACCCGCGCCGACCTGCTGAAGTCCGAGAAGCTGATCAGCGGCGACAAGTACACCTTCATTCGCAACGCCTACCTGCAGAACCGCGAGTTCAAGGTCAAGGACGGCCAGGTCGAAGACGACTTCTGATCCTGGCCCTCCCGCTCCGCAGGCACAGCCCCCGCGCCCGGCAGACCCGGTCGCGGGCGGCGCCCGCTTGAACCCTCGGGCGGATGGGAGTAGTGTCTGCGCCTTGTCGCACCCGACCCGCGCCGTTGTTCCCTTGAATGAGCGCCACCACCACTACCTCCGGCGCCGTTTGCCTGGATGACCCATGCACAAACCCAGTGCCTCGCTGCTGATCATCGATGACGACGACGTCGTTCGAGAAAGCCTCGCCGCCTACCTGGAAGACAGCGGATTCACCGTCCAGCAGGCCACCAATGGCCAGCAGGGCCTGCAGGTATTCGAGCACTCGCTGCCCGACCTTGTGATCTGCGACCTGCGCATGCCGCAAATGGATGGCCTGGAGCTGATCCGCCGCGTCAGCGAGATGGCGGTGGAGACTCCCGTCATCGTGCTTTCCGGCGCCGGCGTCATGAGCGATGCGGTCGAGGCCCTGCGCCTGGGCGCCGCCGACTACCTGATCAAGCCGCTGGAAGACCTCGCCGTCCTGGAACATTCGGTCCGCCGCGCCCTGGACCGCGCCTTCCTGCGTTCGGAAAACCGCCGCTACCGCGAGAAGCTCGAAACCGCCAACCGCGAGTTGCAGGCCAGCCTGAACCTGCTCCAGGAAGACCAGAACGCCGGTCGTCAGGTGCAGATGAACATGCTGCCGGAAACCCCGTGGGAGTCCGACGGCCTGGTGTTCTCCCACCAGATCATCCCGTCGCTGTACCTGTCGGGCGATTTCGTCGACTACTTCCGCGTGGATGCCCGCCGCATCGGCTTCTATCTGGCGGATGTGTCCGGCCACGGCGCCTCCTCGGCGTTCGTCACCGTGCTGCTGAAGTTCATGACCACGCGCCTGCTCTACGAATCGCGGCGCAACGGCATGCTGCCGGAGTTCAAACCCTCCGATGTGCTCGGGCATATCAACCGTGGCCTGATCAACTGCAAGCTGGGCAAGCACGTGACCATGCTCGGCGGCGTGATCGACCTGGATACCGACCGCCTGACCTACAGCATCGGTGGCCACCTGCCGTTGCCGGTACTCTATGTCGACGGCGAAGCCCGTTACCTGGAAGGCCGTGGCCTGCCGGTCGGGCTGTTCGACGAAGCGACCTACGAGGACCATGTCCTTGATCTACCCAAGTCCTTCAGTCTTTCGTTGTTCTCCGACGGCATTCTCGATGTGCTGCCGGGAGTTACCCTGAAGGAGAAGGAGACGGCCCTGCCACAGCAGGTCGTCGCCGCCGGCGGAACGCTGGATGGCCTGCGACAGGTCTTCGGGCTGGCCAAGTTGTCCGAGATGCCGGATGATATTGCCTTGCTGGTGTTGAGCAGGAACCTTGCATGAGTACCGGTAAAATCCAGTTCGCCGAGCAGGATGGCTCATTCGTCCTGAAGTTCGTGGGCGAAGTCCGACTGACCCTGTGTTCGGCGCTGGATGCCACCATTGAAAAAATCTTCGCCGCGCTGAATTTCTCGGCGATCATCATCGATCTCACGGAAACCCAGAGCATCGACAGTACCACGCTGGGCCTCCTGGCCAAGCTGTCGATCCTCTCGCGGCAGAAGGTCGGCCTGTTGCCCACGCTGGTCACCACCAACGCGGACATCACCCGGCTGCTGCAGTCGATGGGCTTCGATCAGGTGTTCAACATCGTCGATCGCCCGATTCCGTGCTCGGATTGCCTGACCGATCTGCCTCCCCAGGACCAGTCCGAGGAGGTGGTGCGCGGCAAGGTGCTGGAAGCCCACCGCATCCTGATGGGACTCAACGAGTCCAATCGCGAGGCTTTCCACGATCTGGTGAACGCCCTCGAGCGTCACTGATCCGCTGATCCCCGAATGAGAACCGGCGCCCTGGGGCGCCGGTTTGCGTTCGTGCGCGCCGGGATTATTGGCCGGAAAGCAGCGCCTCGAGCTTTTCCTGGTCGCGGGCGAACAGGCGGATGCCTTCGGCCAGCTTCTCGGTGCCCATCGCATCCTCGTTCATTTGCCAGCGGAAGGCGCTTTCGTCCAGCACCTGGCGCGCTTCGCCGCCGCCGGGTTGCAGTACGCGGGGCAGGTCGCCCTGGGCCTCGGCCAGTTGCTGCAGCAAGTCCGGGCTGATGGTCAGGCGGTCGCAGCCGGCGAGCTGTTCGATCTGGCCGAGGTTGCGGAAGCTGGCACCCATCACCACGGTTTCGTAGCCGTTGGCCTTGTAGTAGCGGTAGATGCGCGAGACGGACTGCACGCCTGGATCTTCCGCGCCCACGTAGTCGCGGCCGTTGGCCTTCTTGTACCAGTCGTAGATGCGGCCGACGAAGGGCGAGATCAGGAATACGCCGGCATCGGCGCAGGCTGCGGCCTGGGCGAAGGAGAACAGCAGGGTCAGGTTGGTCTGGATGCCTTCGCGCTCCAGTTGCTCGGCGGCGCGGATGCCTTCCCAGGTGGAGGCGATCTTGATCAGCACGCGGTCGCGGCCGATGCCTTGCTGGTCGTACAGTTCGATCAGGCGATGGGCGCGCTGCAGCGTGGCTTCGCTATCGAAGGACAGGCGGGCGTCCACTTCGGTGGAGATGCGCCCCGGAATCACGCCGAGAATATCCTTGCCCACGGCGACGGCGAAGCGGTCGCAGGCCAGGCCGGCGTCACCGCGCGCGCCTTCGGTGGCGCGGGCAAGGTGCTCGGCGTAGTGGGGCAGGGCGGCGGCTTTCAGCAGAAGCGAAGGGTTGGTGGTAGCATCCACCGGCCTCAGGCGGGCAATGGCGTCGAAATCGCCGGTATCAGCGACGACCGTGGTGTACTGCTTGAGTTGTTCGAGCTTGGAAGTCATGGCGAGTTTTCCGTGGAGGATGCATCGACCTTACCCGAGGCCGATGCATCGCTCAACGGGACTCAATGACCCGCGAGAAGTTCGTCCGCCTGGTCGAGCAAGGCCAGCGGATCGGCGGCCTTGTGCACGTCCACCGACAGCAGTTGGCGGAAGCGCCGCGCGCCGGGGAAACCCTGGGCCAGGCCGAGGATATGGCGGGTCACGTGGTGCATCGCGCCGCCTTCGGCGATGTGCCGCTCGATATAGGGACGCAGGCGCGCCAGGGCGTCGGCGCGGCTGATCGCGGGTACGTCCGAGCCGTACAGCGCCGCGTCCACCTGGGCCAGCAGATAGGGGTTGTGATACGCCTCGCGGCCGAGCATCACGCCGTCGAACACCTGCAGGTGCTCGCGGCATTCCTGCAGGGTCTTGATGCCGCCGTTGAGGATGATCTCGAGGTTGGAGAAGTCGCGCTTGAGTTGCGCGGCGATGTCGTAGCGCAGCGGCGGAACCTCGCGGTTCTCCTTCGGCGACAGGCCTTCGAGGATGGCGATGCGGGCGTGCACGGTGAAGCTGCGGCAGCCGGCATCGCGCACCTGAGCGACGAAGTCGCAGAGCTGTTCATAGCTGTCGCGGCCATTGATGCCGATGCGGTGCTTGACCGTCACCGGGATCGACACGGCGTCGCGCATGGCCTTCACGCAGTCCGCCACCAGTGCCGGATGTCCCATCAGGCAGGCGCCGATCATGTTGTTCTGCACGCGGTCGCTGGGGCAGCCGACGTTCAGGTTGACTTCGTCGTAGCCGGCGGCCTCGGCCAGCTTCGCCGCCGCCGCCAGGTCCGCCGGATTGCTGCCGCCCAATTGCAGCGCCAGCGGATGCTCGCACTCGTGGTGGCGCAGGAAGCGCGCGGTGTCGCCATGCAGCAGTGCGCCGGTGGTGACCATCTCGGTATAGAGCAGGGCATGGCTGGACAGCTGGCGCAGGAAAAAACGACAGTGACGGTCAGTCCAGTCCATCATCGGGGCCACGCTGAAGCGGCGGGAAGGCTCGGGACGGGTGGTGGCGGTCATCGTGGCAGTGGTCATCGGTGCGTCGGATCAGGGGTCGCTGGGTGGCGCGAAATCGATCGCGCCGGCGGAAAGGGCGGAGATTTTACCGGTCTTGCCGGCCGAGCGCACGGAAACCGGCGGGCGGTCGATGCATGTGCCTGGCGTGCTACTAAGGAACGATAGCCGCAGCCCGCCGCAGGCTGCCTAATGGCCCCGACAAGAATAATCAGGGCTCCCGGCGGGGTCGCACGAGTCCCGGCCGAGCGCCTGCCAGAAGAGAGCTGCCGCCATGGATACCGCGCGTCCGCGTATCGTCCTCACCCTTTCCCTGCAGACTTCCGGTCTGGTGCTATTGTTCATCGCCCAGTCCCTGGGTGGCTGGCCCTTGTCGTTGTGCCTGTTGCTGGGAGCGGCGCTGCTCTGGGTGCCCTGGTTCCTCCACTGGTACTCATCCTCGCCCAGCGAGCCGGCGACGCTGCCGGACATCGCCGAGCTGACCCGCGAACTGTCGCGGGGGACCAGCCGCAACGCGCTGTCCGCCGCGGGTGTGTCCTATTCGGTGCAGCGGCTGGTGGAGAAGCTCGAATCCCAACTGGTGGCCGCCGAGCAGATCGTCGGCAGCGCCGAAGTGATGATCCATACCGAGCGCGCCACTTCCAGTCTGGCCCGCCAGGCGAAGGAGGCTGCGACGCGCGCGCGGGCCGGCAGCGACCAGGGACGTGGCGAATTGCAGGCGGCCATCGATTGCATGCATCAACTCAGCGAGCGTGCCAATGCCAGCCGGGCGCTGATCGAGACCCTGAACCAGCGCAGCGAGGACATCCAGCGGGTAACCCAGGTGATCCAGTCCATTGCCAGCCAGACCAACCTGCTGGCGCTCAACGCCGCCATCGAGGCGGCGCGCGCTGGGGCGCATGGGCGTGGTTTCGCAGTGGTGGCGGAGGAGGTGCGCGGGCTGGCCGGACGCACCGCCGAGGCGACCGATGAAGTGGGGCAGATGGTCGAGGACATCCAGCGCCAGACCAGCGAGGTGGTGGAGCAGATCCGCCAGTTGGCCGACGATCTGGTACAGGGCGTCGGCCAGGTGGAAGGCACCGGGCGGCAGTTGCAGGACATCGCCGGCCTGGCCGCCACGGTGGAAACCCAGATCACCGAGATCGCCGAAGGCGCGGAGATCAACCGCAGCCAGCTGGACAGCCTGTTCGCCGCCGTCGAGCAGGTGCGTGGCGACCTGCGCGTGAGCGACGAGCAGACCCATCGCCTGGCGGAAGCGGCGGTGCAGCTGGAAACCCAGGCCGAGATGGTCAGCGAGCGCCTGGCCCAGGTCGCCCTGGACGATTATCACCAGCGCGCCTATGACCTGGCCCGTGAAGGCGCGCAGGCCATCGCCGCGCGTTTCGAGACGGACCTCGATGCGGGCCGCATCGGGCTCGACGACCTGTTCGACCGCGATTACCAGCCGCTTCCCGGCACCCGTCCGCAGAAGTACCGCACGCGCTTCGACCGCTATACCGACGAAGTCCTGCCGCGCATCCAGGAGAACCTGTTGCAGCGTCACGAAGGGCTGGTCTTCGCGATTGCCTGCACCGCCGAAGGCTACGTGCCCACGCACAACCAGGCGTTCAATCATCCGTCGAGCGGCGACCTGCAGGTCGACATGCTCAAGAGCCGAAGCAAGCGCTTGTTCAACGATCGCACCGGCCTGCGCTGCGGCAGCCATAGCCAGCCGATGCTGTTGCAGACCTACTGCCGCGACACCGGCGAGCTGATGCATGACCTGTCGGTGCCGATCTTCATCGGCGGCCGGCAGTGGGGTGGCCTACGCCTGGGCTATCGCCCGGAGGCTTGAGCGTGTGCTGCGCTTTGGCATGTCTGCGTTAAGGCGGGCGCCCCCGGAGGGTTGCCTGTGGCAGATGACGGGGCCTGTGCCAGGCTCGGTTTCTACCGAACTGCCGAGTTGGAGCCCCGTGCGGGGGGCGGCTTGCCGTGTAGGAGCGAGCTTGCTCGCGAACCGCCCAAACAATCGGAGTCATCGGTAAACACCGTTCGCGAGCAGGCTCGCTCCTACGAGACAGAGAGATCCTGCGCAGACGAAAAAAAGCCGCGCAGGAGTAGGCGCGGCTTTGAAACGGGCGCCCGGGAAGCACCCGCGAAAGCGCCTCAGTGATGCCCGCAGAGGGCATCCCGGCCATGTTCGCCCAGGATGTTGAACAGAATGTTCAGCACCACGGCCCAGATCGAGGTCATGGCGATGCCGCTGTGGGTGATCGGCTCCATCCACTGGGGCAGGGCGGCGAAGAAGTCCGGGCGGACCACCGGGACCATGCCCATGCCGATGCTCACCGCCACCAGCAGCTGGTTGCGGCGGTCAACGATATCCGCTTCATGCAGGATGCGGATGCCGCTGGCGGCGACCATGCCGAACATGGCGATACCGGCGCCACCCAGCACCGCCGGCGGAATCGAGGCGACCAGGAAGGCGGCCTTGGGCAGCAGGCTCAGGATGATCAGGAAGACGGCGGCGGCCGCGGTGACGTAGCGGCTGCGCACCCCGGTCATCTGCACCAGGCCGATGTTCTGGGCGAACGAGGAGTGGGTGAAGGTGTTCATGAAGCCGGCGAAGAACGACGCGCTGGCGTCGCACAGCAGGCCGCGGCGCAGGCGGTTGGGGCAGATCTCGGTTTCGGTGACCTTGCCCAGGGCGAGGAACATGCCGGTGGACTCGACGAAGATGATCACCACCACCAGGCACATGGAGAGCACGGGGGCCAGGTGGAACTCCGGCGTGCCGAAGTGCAGCGGGGTGACCACGTCGAACCAGGGGCGCTGTTCGATGCCGTCCAGGCTGACCATGCCCATGCTGGCGCCGATGATGTAGCCCAGCAGCATGCCGATCAGTACCGAGACGTTGACCCAGAAGCCTTTCAGGAAGCGGTTGATCAGCAGGATCACCGCCAGCACGAAGGAGGACAGGCCGAGGTATTCGAGCGCGCCGAAGTTGGCCGCGCCTTCGCCGCCACCGGCCCAGTTGATCGCCACCGGGAACAGGCACATGCCGATGGAGGTGATCACGGTACCGGTCACCAGCGGCGGGAAGAAGCGCACGATACGGCTCATGAACGGCGCGATGATCATGCCGAAGAAACCGCCGGCGATGGTCGCGCCGAAGATGCCGTTGAGGCCCACGCCGGGCATGCCGGCCATAGCGACCATGCTGCCCACGGCGGCGAAGCTGGCACCCATCATCACCGGCATGCGGATGCCCACCGGACCGATGCCGAGGGATTGTACGAGCGTGGCGATACCGGCGACCAGCAGGTCGGCGTTGATCAGGAAGGCGATTTCTTCACGGGAGAGACCGGCGGCCTGGCCGACGATCAGGGGAACGGCGACGGCGCCGCCATACATCAGGAGAACGTGCTGGAACCCGACCAGCAGCAGCTGCAGCAAGGGCAAACGCTGATCGACAGGCGAGCCGGGAATGCGGCGTTCAGATACCACGGACATGCAACACCTCGGTTTTTATTGTTGTCAGTCACAGGCTGCCGGACGGGCGCGGCAGCTGGGAGATACTGGCCATCATTCACCCCCGGGGCCGAGCGGGTGAAGCGGTGCGGCACTTTATACTTGCGATATGTATTAGGTTCAATCGATTTTTGTATACAACTCATCGGTCACGTTCTGTCTCGGTGGTGTTGGATGCCTCTAGGTCGCGTGTTTCCTGGCTTCGCGATTTATGTAGCCATTGGTCGAGTGGACTACATTTTTTGCTTTATTGGCTTTTCGTAGGAGCGAGCTTGCTCGCGAACCGGGCCGCAGCCTATTGATCCGGCGTGCACTGATGGTTTGTTCGCGAGCAAGCTCGCTCCTACAGGTTTGCTTTATTCGCAGGCATAAAAAAACCGCACCCGAAGGTGCGGTTTTCCTGGCCGTGCCGCAGGCTCAATTAACCTGGGCACCCTTGGCGATCCAGTCGCCAACGA
Source organism: Pseudomonas sp. MT3 (assembly GCF_054720805.1). Taxonomy (NCBI): domain Bacteria; kingdom Pseudomonadati; phylum Pseudomonadota; class Gammaproteobacteria; order Pseudomonadales; family Pseudomonadaceae; genus Pseudomonas; species Pseudomonas sp. MT3. The sequence continues at coordinate 48,346 of NZ_JBTVPY010000028.1, read as the reverse complement.
GCTTGCGCTCTTCCGGGGTCATCTGGGTGATGTTGCCCAGCGGCATCACCTGCGAAGCCACGGCCTGCGCCTGGATGCGCGGGGCGAGCTGCTGGATCTGCTGCGGGGTGTCGAACATCACGCCAGCCGGAGCGGCACTGAACATGTTGCTGGTCGGCTTGGACGAGTGGCAGACAGTGCAGCGTTCCTGGATCACGTGGTGGACCTTGTCGAAGCCGGCATCGACGCCCGTGGAGGCTTGCGCCTGGGCGGGAGCCTGCTCGGCAATGGCGGGTTTCGCGGCGTCATCCTTGGCGCGCTCGGCCGGGGTCTTGCCACCGATGGCGGTTTCCGGCAGCGGCTGGTACTCCACCTTCGCAGGCTGGGCGCTGGCGGCGCTGTCGCTGCTGGGGAGGTTCGGGCCGGTGACAAAGGCCAGGGCGATCATGCCGACGGCGCCGGCGGGCAGGGCCCAGGCCATGCCGTTGCCTTCGTGGCGGGTGTTGAAGTAGTGGCGCACGATCACTGCCAGACCCGCGATGCCCGCCAGGATCAGCCAGTTGTACTGGCTGCCGTAGGTGCTCGGGAAGTGGTTGCTGATCATGATGAACAGCACCGGCAGGGTGAAGTAGTTGTTGTGGCGCGAACGCAGCAGGCCCTTGGCCGGCAGCACCGGGTCGGGCTGGCGGTTTTCCTCGATGGCCTTAACCAGCGCGCGCTGGGCCGGCATGATCACGCGGAATACGTTACCCACCATGATGGTGCCGATGATGGCGCCCACGTGCAGGTATGCGCCGCGGCCGCTGAACACCTGGCTGAGCAGGTAGGCGGCGAGGACGATCAGGGCGAACAGGATGGCGCCGAGCAGGGCAGGGGTCTTGCCCAGCGGGGAGTCGCACAGGGTGCTGTAGATGAACCAGCCGGCGATCAGCGAGCCGATGCCGATGGCGATGGCGGCGGCCGGGGCCAGGTCACTGCCCGGAGCGATCAGGTACAGGGTCGGGTTCAGGTAGAACACGATGGTCAGCAGGCAGACGCCCGAGAGCCAGGTGGAGTAGGCCTCCCATTTGAACCAGTGCAGGTTGTCCGGCATTTTCGGCGGGGCGAGCTTGTACTTCTCCAGGTGGTAGATACCGCCACCGTGGATCGCCCATAGATCACCGGAGAGCCCTTCGCGCGGGTTGGCGCGATTGAGGTTGTTTTCCAGCCAGACGAAATAGAACGAGGCACCGATCCAGGCGATACCGACGATCATGTGTACCCAGCGAACCAGCAGGTTCGCCCATTCGATGAGATGTGCTTCCACTGTTATTACCTCTTGCCCGGACGCCGCCGTCGCGGTGAATGGGCCACTCTTATTAGTTTAGTTGGGGGTCGAGGAGGAGCTGTTCGTCCTCGGTGAAGAAATGCTCGTCGCAGTTGTTGCCAGAACCGCTGCGATCGACCACCAGGAAGTCATCCCGCTTTTCGATCGTCAGCACCGGGTGGTGCCAGACGCCGCGGTGGTAATTGACGCCCTGCTTGCCGTTGGACAGGAAAGCGCGGACGAGGCCCGATACAGGTACGTCGCCAACCGGCGCGACCACGATCAGAAATTGGTTGCCGAGCAGCGGAATGAACGCCTGGCTGCCCAGCGGATGGCGCTCCAGCATGCGGATGCGCAACGGCATCTCCAGGGATTCGGCGCTGAAGATGCTGATGATAGCCTTGTCATCGGGCTGCGCCGTTTCGACGGTGGCGAGCTTGTGATAACGGCAGGTGGAACCGTTGTTGATCATGAAGAAGTCGCTGCCTTCGGTTTCGATGACATCACCGAACGGTGCGAAGGCTTCCTTAGTCAACGGCTCGATCTTCAGGGTACGCATGGCTGGTCTTCTTATCTCGTTGTTCGCATGGGCCCCTTCGTACGGAAGGGGAGTGAAGGTCCGCTCGCTCAGAGCTGCTGCAGGCGGAACATCGCGATCTTGTTGATCTCCGCCAGGGCGGTCTGGAACTCCTGCTCCGGCGTGTTGTGGATGCGCTCTTCGAACGCGGCCAGGATCTGGTGACGGTTGCTGCCCTTCACCGCCTTGATGAAGGGGAAGCCGAACTTGGCCTTGTAGGCGTCGTTGAGTTCGGTGAAACGGGCGAACTCCTCGGCGGTGCAGTCCTGGATGCCGGCGCCGGCCTGTTCGGCGGTGCTCGATGCGGTCAGTTCGCCGCGGATCGCGGCCTTGCCGGCGAGGTCCGGGTGGGCGTTGATCAGTGCCAGCTGGGCTTCATGACTGGCGGACAGGAGGATGTCGGCCATGCGCTGCTGCAGCAGCTCGATGTCGTTCAGGCTGTCGTCGACGCCCAGGTCATAGGCCTTCTCGGCGACCCACGGGGAGTGCTCGTAGATGTCGGCGAAGGTGGCGACGAACGCGGCGCGGTCGAGGCTGGCCGGAGTCAGGGTCTGGAAACGGCTCATGCCTGGTTCTCCTGGGCTTTGAACGGGTGGTTCTCGTGCCAGTGCTTGGCGATGTCGACACGGCGGGTGATCCACACCTTCTCGTGACCCTTAACGTACTGGATGAAGCGCTCCAGCGAGGCCATACGCGCCGGACGGCCCAGCAGGCGGCAGTGCATGCCGATGGAAAGCATCTTCGGCGCGCCCTCGGCACCCTCGGCGTAGAGCACGTCGAAGGCATCCTTGAGGTATTCGAAGAAGTCGTCGCCCTTGTTGAAGCCCTGCACCTGGGTGAAGCGCATGTCGTTGGTGTCCAGGGTGTAGGGGATCACCAGGTGCGGCTTCTCGGCGGTGCTCGCCGGGTCCCAGTAGGGCAGGTCGTCGTCGTAGGTGTCGGAGTCGTAGAGGAAGTTGCCGTCCTCGCGGACGATGCGTCGGGTGTTCGGGCCCAGGCGGCCGGTGTACCAGCCCTGCGGGCGCTGGCCGGTCAGTTCGGTGAGGATGCGCACGGCCTCGAACATGTGCTCGCGCTCCTGTTCCGGATCCATGTACTGGTAGTCGATCCAGCGGTAGCCGTGGCTGCAGATCTCGTGGCCGTCGGCGACCATCTGGCGGATCGCCTCGGGGTGGCGCTGGGCGGCCATCGCCACGGCGAAGATGGTCATCGGCAGGTCGTATTTCTTGAACAGCTTGAGCAGGCGCCATACGCCAGCGCGGCTACCGTATTCGTACAGCGACTCCATGCACATGTTGCGCTCGCCCTTGAGCGGCTGTGCGGCCACCATCTCGGAGAGGAAGGCTTCGGATTCCTTGTCTCCGTGCAGGATGCAACGCTCGCCGCCTTCCTCGTAGTTGAGGACGAAGGAGAGAGCGATGCGGGCATCGTTCGGCCAATGCGGATGGGGGATGTTGTTGCCGTAACCGATCAGGTCGCGTGGGTAGTCGGCGCTCACTGCAGTGTTCCTTCTTGTGGTTGGCGGTCTGCGCGGAGTCGGTGGACCGGGCGCTGCCGTTGATGGGTGCATTGTATACAAAATGTTTGGCGATCTGTAAATACAATCCGCACAACGGTCATTTCTCTTCCGTATACGCGCGGGAGTCGCCGCAAGAACCCCGCCTGACCACGTTCCATGCTGTCTGCGACGCCCATTCTCAGGCATTTGGTACACCCGTGCAGGCGGCTGTCCTGGTGGCTTTTTGCAAGGTTGAATTACTTTTTTGTATACAATTGAACGCGTCGCTGGGTATATTCGATTCCGCACAAACGCACTTGCCGGCTGTCCGTGCGGCAGCCCGCCGAATTTGAATCAACGAGACAGAGGAGGAAGGTGTCCGCCGGCGGCGCCGGAGACATCGATAAGCCAATGGGACGCTTGACCACTCACGTACTGGATTCCGCCCACGGCTGCCCTGGCCACGGCATCAAGATCGAGCTGTACCGCGTCGAAGGCCAGCAGCTGGAGTTGATCACCACCCGTGTGACCAATGACGACGGCCGTGTCGACGAGCCGCTGCTGCAGGGCGACGATTTACGCGCCGGCGTCTACCAGTTGCTGTTCAATGCCGGCGATTACTACCGCGCCCGTGGTGTGGAACTGCCGACCCCGGCCTTCCTCGACCAGGTTGTACTGCGCTTCGGCATCGCTTCCGAGAAAGATCACTACCATGTGCCGCTGCTGATTTCGCCTTACAGCTATTCCACCTATCGCGGCAGCTAGCAGGCGCTTCTTCGACGGCCTGCCGCCGGCCCGGACATTACCCCCGACTCTTCGTGGAGTCTCCTTCAGCCCGCCGATTGGCGGGCTTTTTTATCCTCCTCCTGAGTACGTCTGCCTCATGGTTGGCGCACCGTTGCCTGCGCGGTCGCTGCCCGGGGCATAGCCATCTATTCTTTCTGTCCTGAGTATTCGATGGAGTTCTGGATGAGCAGGATCCTGATCGCCGACGCGCAGCCGGTGACCCGGCACGCGATCCGGCTATTGATGGAAGCAGATGGCCATGAGGTGGTGGGCGAAGCCGACAATGGCCCGAAGACATTGCAACTCGCGCGCTCCCTGCGCCCCGATCTGACCATCCTCGAACTTTCCATTCCCGGTCTGGGCGGGCTCGAAGTGCTCCAGCGCCTGATTGCCGCCGAGCCGGATGCGCGAGTGCTGGTGCTGACCACCCAGGATTCCGAGTACTTCGCCGGGCGCTGCCTGCAGACGGGCGCCGGTGGCTTCGTCAGCAAGCAGGACGATCCCCTGAATCTGCGGCGTGCGACGAACGCCATACTGCGGGGGCACAGCTATTTCCCGGATGGCGCACTGACTGGCGCCGCCCCCGCGCTGGTGGGCTGCCAGCAGCCGTCGCTTTCCGCGCGCGAGGTTTCGGTCCTGCAACTGCTCGCCCGTGGCTTCAGCAACATCGCCATCGCCGAGCAACTGGCGATCAGCGACAAGACCGTCAGCACCTACAAGGCGCGTCTGCTGCAGAAGCTGCACGCATCATCGCTGGTGGAGCTGATCGACATCGCCCGCCGCAATGACCTGTTGGGCTCGTCCAGCGGCGACGCGAAAGCCGCTGACCTCGACCCCGGACAGGGCGAGCAGCTCGAACTGCTGCAGAAGATGATCGACGCCGTGCCCGGAACCCTTGCGGTGCGCGATATCGACGGGCGAGTGATGATCTGCAACCAGGCCTTCCTCGAGATCTCGGGATTGTCCAGCGACGAGGTCATCGGTAGCCGCTACGCCGATATCATGACCTATTCGCTGGAGGATGCCCGGGCGGTTCAGGGCAACTACCTGCAAGCGGTTGCGCAGAACGCGCCGATGACCTTCGAGCGGGTATTTACCGACAAGCGCGATGGACGTCGGGTGCTGACGCTATGGGCCAAGCCTCTGCATGACGCGGGTGGGCGACTGATAGGCATGCTGTGCGGATCGCAGAACCAGACCGAGCGCGATGGTCTGCTGCGCGAGTTGCGCGATACCTCCCGGCGCATGGAAGCCGGGAATCGTGTCAGGGATGCCTTCATACAAGCCATGAGCCGGGAAGTGGGCGCGGTATTTCGCGGGATCTCGGCGATGATCGATCTGACGCTGTCGCAACCGCGCATCGGCGACGCCCAGCGCGAGCCGTTGAAAGTGGCCCATGAGATGACGGCAAGTCTGAGCAGCGTGTTCGCCGATCTGCAGGACTTCGGCCTGTTGCAGGCCGGAAGGCTGACCCTGGATCCGCAGCCCCATGACCTGCGCGAGCTGGCCGAGAGCTGTATTGCCGGGCAACGGGATCAGGCCCAGGCCAGGGGACTGGCGCTGGAGCTGCAGTGTGGCCGGTTGCAGGAGCCCAGGGTGTGGGTGGATGCCGGGCGACTGCGCCAGGTGCTGGACAACCTCCTCGGCAATGCCGTGAAGTTCACCGACGACGGCGGCGTGTTGATGCGCCTGAGTGCGGTGGCGGGGGGCAAGGGGCAGGTCGAGGTCATGCTGGCCGTGGAGGACAGCGGCCCCGGCATCGACGATGGAGAGCTGGAGCGGCTGTTCGAGCCATTCCGCCAGTTGCCGGACGCCGGGCACATTCTGCGCGGCGGCTCGGGCCTTGGCCTGACGCTGTGCCGCATGTTGCTTGAACTGATGCACGGCAGCATCGAGCTGAAAAGCCATCCCGGCGCGGGTACGCAGGCGCTGGTGCGGTTGTCGTTGCCGGTAGCGGAGGGTTGATGCGGATGTCGAAGTCTGTGGTGATTCCGGGAGGCCGCGGGTGAGCAGGATCCTGATTGTCGATCCGGAGCCGGTAATCCGGCATGCGATCCGTCTGCTGATGGAAGCGGAAGGGCATGAAGTCGTGGGCGAAACCGACAGCGGTCCGCAGGCGCTGCAACTGGCGCGCAGGCTGTTGCCCGACCTGGTGGTGATGGAGCTTTCCATTCACGGGCTGGGAGGGCTGGAAGTGATCCAGCGCCTGGTTGCGATGGAGCTGGGCTGCAGGATTCTGGTGCTGACGGCCCAGAATTCGGAGTATTTCGCCGGCCGCTGCCTGCAGTCTGGGGCGCGGGGTTTCGTCAGCAAGCAGCAGGACCCGCGTGAACTGAAGGCCGCCGTACATGCCCTGCTCGCCGGTCAGAACTATTTCCCCAGCCACATACTACTTGGCGCAAGCCAGCATAGCGCGGTGCTGCAGGACCTGTCGGTACGCGAACTGGCGGTGTTGCAACTGCTGGCGCGCGGGTTCAGCAACGTCGCGATCAGTGAACAGCTGGTGATCAGCGACAAGACCGTGAGCACCTACAAGGTCCGCCTGATGCAGAAACTGCGTGCGGCGTCGCTGGTGGAACTGATCGACATCGCCCGGCAGCAGGGGCTGGTCGAAGCCACCGGGAGCGAGCCGGCGCCTCAGGCTGGCGGCCCGGGGCTGAAACAGCGGGAAAGGCTCGAAATCCTGCAGAAACTGATCGATGCCATGCCGACTCCGCTCACCCTGCGCGACCCCGAAGGGCGGCTGATGGTCTGCAACCAGGTCTACTTGGATTCGATCGATATGCCGCGCGAAGAGGTGATCGGCAGTCAATTCAGCGAGGTGTCCAGATTCACCGATCCGGAAGACAGGCGGGTCATCCGGGAGGCTTACCTGAAGGCGGTGGCCGAACGGAAACCGCTGTTCATCGATCGCGTGGTGGAAACCAGGGAGGGGCGGCGCACGCTCTCCACCTGGACGAAGCCCATGTTCGACGCCGATGGCTCGTTGCTCGGCATGTTCTCCGGCTCCGAGGATCATACCGAACGGGAAGAGCTGCTGCGCCAGTTGCGTCATTCCAGTCTGCAGGCGCGGTCGACCGAACGCATGCGCAGTCACTTCCGCGGCGCGGTGACGCGCGAGATCGGTGTGGCCTTGCGCGGAATCTCGAAAACGCTGGAGCAGGTACTGGCCGGGACGGAAATCGGCGAGGGGCAGCGTGACCTGCTGACGGCCGTTGGACAGATCGCGGAGAACCTGCAGGGCGTGTTCGCCGACGTGGACGATTTCGTCCAGCTGGATACCGGCACTCTGCTTCTAGAGCCCCGGCGCCATGATCTGCGTGAGCTGATCGACGCCTGCCTGCCGGACTACCGCACCGAGGCTTCGACGAAAGGGCTGGATTTCAAGGTGCGGCTGGAGCGGCTGCAGGCTAAGCCGGTGTGGATCGATGCCCCGCGTCTGCGCCAGGTACTGGACAATCTGATGGGCAATGCCCTCAAGTTCACCGATCGTGGCGAGGTACTGCTGCGCGTCGAGACCAGCGAGAGTGCCGGTGGTCAGGTCGAGTTCGTGCTGGATGTCGAGGATAGTGGCCCGGGGATGGCCGACGAGGAGCTGGCGCACCTGTTCGAGCCGTTCCGCAGGCTGCCCGACTCGGAGCACCTGGTGAGTGGTGGGATCGGTTTCGGCCTGGTGCTGTGCGAAGGGCTGGTGACGCGGATGGGGGGCAGTATCGACGTCAGCAGCGAGCAGGGCGTCGGCACAAAAGTGCGTGTGCGCCTGCTGCTGCCCGTTGCCAGTGACTGAGCCTCGGCGGCTCGGCAGGGAAGCTCCGTCTGCGGCGGCGAACAGTGCGGCGTTGCTGTAGAGCAGCCAGGTATCCGGGATCATCGACGGTGTTTCGCCGAAAGTGAAAGCCCCGGCGCAGTTGCGCCGGGGCCCCAGGGTCTTACAGGAAGATGAACTTGGCCACGAAGATGGCGCACAGCGCATACAGGCTGACGGTAACGTCCTTGTGGCGGCCGGTGAAGACCTTCATCGCCACGTAGGTCACGAAGCCCAGGGCGATGCCGTCGGCGACCGAGAAGGTCAGCGGCATCATGATCACGGTAACGATGGCCGGAATGGTTTCGGTGTGCTCGTTCCAGTCGATGTGGGCCATGCCGCCCATCATCAGCATGGCGACATAGATCAGCGCGCCGGCGGTGGCGTAGGCGGGGATCATGCCGGCCAGCGGAGCGAAGAACATCGCGGCGACGAACAGCAGGCCCACCACCACGGCGGTCAGGCCGGTACGGCCACCGGCGGCGACGCCCGCGGCGCTTTCCACGTAGCTGGTCACCGGCGGTACGCCGAGCACCGCGCCGAAGGCGCTGGAGGTGCTGTCGGCCTTCATCGCCTTGGACAGGTTCTCGATGCGGCCGTCCTCACGTACCAGGTGCGCACGCTGGGCCACCCCCATCAGGGTGCCGGCGGTGTCGAACATGTGCACGAAGAGGAACGCCAGGATCACGCTGATCATGGTCACGTTGAAGGCACCGGTGATGTCCATCGCCATGAAGGTCGGCGCCAGGCTCGGGGGCATGGAGAACACGCCGCCGAACTGGACGATGCCCAGGGCGATGCCGGCCACGGTGACGGTGAGGATGCTGATCAGGATGCCGCCGAACACGCGACGGTACTCCAGCACCGCGATCATCAGGAAGCAGAGGGCGGCCAGCAGCGGCCCGGGGCTGGTCAGGTCACCCAGGTGTACCAGGGTGGCGGGGCTGGCGACCACGATACCGGCGGTCTTCAGGCCGATCAGCCCGAGGAACAGGCCGACGCCGGCGCCCATCGCGAAGCGCAGGCTCACCGGGATGCTGTTGAGCAGCCATTCGCGCACGCGGGAGAAGGTCAGGATCATGAAGGCGATGCCGGAGATGAACACCGCGCCCAGCGCGATCTCCCAGCTGTAGTTCATGGTCTTGACCACGGTGTAGGTGAAGAAGGCGTTGAGGCCCATGCCCGGCGCCAGGCCCACCGGCCAGTTGGCGTACAGGCCCATCAGGAAGCAGCCGAGCGCCGCGGCAAGGCAAGTCGCGACGAATGCGGCGCCGTGGTCGATGCCGGCGTCGGCCATGATGTTGGGGTTGACGAAGATGATGTACGCCATGGTGATGAAGGTCGTGAGGCCCGCGGCGAGTTCGGTCTTCACGGTGGTGCCATGCTGGCTGAGCTTGAACAGACGTTCGAGCAGGCCGGTAGCAGGCGGGCTTGAAGCAAAGGCTTGTTGTTCTTGTTTGGTGCTTTCCACAGCGGTACTCCTCAACGCTCTTGTTGTTGGTCCCTTGCCGTCGGCTGGTTCACCTGCGTCCCTTGCGCAAACGGAAAGAGTTGTGAGGGTGTGATTTGTTGACTCTTAGGTCAGGAAGTCACGCCGCGATTATGCAGTTGTGTACAAAAAGTTCAAATAATGTTTGGTGCATTTTTGAAAGATTTTTACAAGCAAAGGCATGGATTGGTCGCAGGATGGTGCCGGAACCCCTTCCTATTGGCGCCAATCGTGACTCGCTTGGGACGGCTGCACGATGCTGGCCATTTTGTGTACACTGTTGCCCAATACCTGGCCGACGCCAGCTCTCCGCTCGCTCCAACGGATTTCGCGCCGGCCCCACGCCGGCTGATCAGGGTTCGACACCAATGACCGACCAGTTGCAACAGATCAGGAAGCAGCCGCGCAATGGCAAGAGCCGCAGCGGTACTCAGGACGAGATCGTCTACGCGCACATCTTCGATGCGATCCTTGAGCAGCGCCTCGCTCCCGGCACCAAGCTGAGCGAAGAGGCTCTCGGCGAAATCTTCGGCGTCAGCCGCACCATCATCCGTCGCGCGCTGTCGCGCCTGGCCCATGAGCAGGTCGTGCTGCTGCGCCCGAACCGTGGCGCGGTGGTGGCGAGCCCGAGCATCGACGAAGCCCGGCAGATCCTCTTTGCCCGCCGCACCGTCGAGCGCGCGATCACCGAGCTGGCCGTGGACAACGCCAGCAGCGATACCCTCGCCGAGCTGCGCGACATGGTGAAACAGGAGCAATCCAGCTTCGCCCGTGGCGACCGTGGCGCCGGCATCCGCCTCTCCGGGGAATTCCACCTCAAGCTCGCCGAGATGGCGAAGAATGCGCCGCTGGTGGTCTTCCAGCGCAGCCTGGTGTCGCAGACCTCGCTGATCATCGCCCAGTACGAAAGCGGCGGTCGCTCGCACTGCTCGTTCGACGAGCACAACGAGATCCTCGACGCCATCGAACGGGGCGACAAGGAAAAGGCCGTGATGCTGATGATGCACCACATGGCGCACATCGATGACAAGCTGAACCTGGACGTGGATGGCGCATCCGGCGACCTGCACGCGGTGTTCTCGCACCTGCTGGCCGGCAAGAAGAAGCCGCGCCGCAGCAAGGCGGATGCCGATTCGGCGGCCTGATCGCCAGGCAGAAAAAAGCCCCGCAAACGCGGGGCTTTTTTCGTTCTGGCGGCGTCAGTTCTTGAATGCCGAGTGCTTGCTGCCCTGGTCGAACGACGCGGCGATCACCAGGATCACGGCGGCAACGAACAGGATCGCGACCACCCCGGCCGTGGAGTGGGTCGGCGACGACGCCACCAGCGACAGCGCACCCAGCGGTGCCAGGCCGCCTGCCACCGCGGTGCCGATCTCGCGGCCGGTACCCACGCCGGAGGAGCGGGTGTGGGTGGGGAACTGGCGGCTGAGGAAGGAGCCCTGCGGAGCGAACATCATCGGCGCGAGGAGGCCGGTGCCGATACCCAGCGCCACGTAGATCCACAGGCTCTCGCCGGTTTCCAGCAGCGCCATGAACGGGTACGCGCAGATCGCCGAGAGTACGCCGCCGGCGATCAGCACCTGCTTGCTGCTGTAACGGTCGCACAGGCGGCCGAACAGTGGCACGGCGAAGATGGCGATGAGGCTGGCGATGGTTACCGACAGCGAGGTGACGTTGGCCGTGACGTGCTTGTACTGGGTCAGATAGGCCAGGGAGAAGGTCTTGAAGATGTAGCTCAGCGCGTTGTAGCCGATGGCCACGAAGAACACCACCAGCAGGCCTTTCAGGTCGTTGCGAAATAGCGCCAGCAGCGGGACTTTCTGCACGCTGTGCTCGTCGTGGCTGACCAGTTCGCCGGCCTTGGCTTCGTGCAGTTCGCTGTATTCCGGGGTTTCCGGGATGCTGCTGCGCACCCACAGGCCCACGCCCACCAGCACGATGCTGGCGATGAACGGGATGCGCCAGCAGCCATCGAGCAGGAACTGGTCGCCATGCAGGGTCAGCGCGTACACGGTGAGGGACGACAGCAGCAGGCCCAGGTTCAGGCCCAGCGCCGGCCAGGCGCCCTGGCTGCCGCGCTTGCCTTCGGAGGCGTGTTCGTAGGAAGTCACCGCGGCGGCGGCCAGTTCGGCGCCGGCGCCCAGGCCCTGGATGATGCGGATCGCCACCAGCAGGATCGGTGCCCAGATGCCGATAGTGTCGTAGTTGGGAATCAGGCCGATCAGCGTGGTGCACACGCCCATCAGCACGAAGGTCACCACCAGCATCTGCTTGCGGCCGAACCTGTCGCCCATGTGGCCGAACAGCATGCCGCCGAAGGGACGGGCGATGAAGCCGATGGCGAAGGTGGAGAATGCCAGCAGCGTCGCGGTTTGCGGGTCGCTCGGGTCGAAGAAGATCTTGGCGAAGACGATCGCCGCCATCGTCGCGTAGAGGTAGAAGTCATACCACTCGAGCATGGAACCGACGATGGTGGCGGCGGCCACCTTGCGCAGACGGGTCTTTTCCTGGGCAGGCGTTTCCCGCAAGGACGCGGGCCTTGTTGCGGTCATCTGTTGTTTTCCTTGTGTGAATGACGAGGTCGGGCGTTGGCTCAGGCCTGTTGCAGCAGGCGGTCGGCGATCATTTCGCCGATGGGGATGGCCGAGGTGGCGGCCGGCGAGGGCGCGTTGCAGACGTGCAACATGCGCGGCGTTTCGAGGAACAGGAAATCATGCACCAGCGTGCCGTCGCGCATCACCGCCTGGGCACGGATGCCGGCCTCGATGGGTTGCAGGTCGTCCAGTTGCAGGGACGGGCAGTACTTGCGGCACTGCTCCAGGTAACCGGCCTTGAACAGCGAGTTCTTCATCTCTGCCAGGCCCGAGCGCAGGTTGGCGCCGATGGTTTTCCAGAAGCCGGGGAAGCGCGCGTACTCCAGTACGTCGGCGAGGTGCGTGGAGAACTTCGGATAACCCTCGCGGGCGAAACCGAGCACCGCGTTGGGGCCGACGGTGACGCTGCCATCGATCATCCGCGTCAGGTGGATGCCGAGGAACGGCAGTTCCGGGTCCGGGATCGGGTAGATCAGGTGCTTGACGATGTCGTTCTTGCTCGCCGGCAGGCGGTAGTACTCGCCGCGGAACGGAATGATCTGATGCTGCGTTTCGATGCCCGCCAGGCGCGCCAGGCGGTCGGACTGCAGGCCGGCGCAGGCCACCAGTTGCCGTGCCGTCCAGCCTTCGTCGCCAGCACGGATGTGGACGTTGTCGCCGCCCTCGCGGATCGCATCGACCTTCACGCCCAGGCGGACTTCGCCACCGCTGCGTTCGATGACTTTCGCCATCGCCTGGCAGACCTGGCGGTAGTCGACGATGCCGGTGGAGGAGAGGAACAGGCCGCCGAGGCCGACGATGTTCGGCTCGCGCTCGCGCAATTCGCCGGCCTCCACGCGCTTGACGTCCAGGCCGTTGAGCTTCGAGCGCTCCAGCAGGGCGTCCATGCGTTGCAGTTCGAGGGCGCTGGACGCCACCAGCAGCTTGCCGCAGACGTCGTAGGCGATGCCGTGCTCGTCGCAGAAGTCCTGGGTGGCCTGGGCGCCACGCTTGCACAGGTCTGCCTTCAGGCTGCCCGGCGCGTAGTAGATGCCGGCGTGTATCACGCCGCTGTTGTGGCCGGTCTGGTGGCGGGCCAGGCTGTCTTCCTTTTCCAGCAGGAGCAGCGACGCACCGGGGCGCACCTGCAGCAGGCGCATGGCCGTGGCCAGGCCGACGATGCCGCCACCGATGATGCAGAAGTCGTAAGTCATTGTTGTTTCTCTTGTACCGCGGTCGGGTTGTCAGACTTTGTTGATCAGGTCAGGTTGTCAGACAAATTCAGCTGGCGGCGATTAAATCAGGTTGTCAGACAAATTTCGAGTCCGACTTACAGATGAATATGTTTCAGTGGGGCAGGGGCGCCAGTTCGATGCCCAGGCGCTTGGCTGAGGCGCGCAGGTGGCTCTCGGCGCTGTTCGCGGCGGCGTCCGCATCGCCGGCGGCGATGGCTTCGTAGAGCGCGCGGTGCTCGTTCTGCGCAGGAGACGAGCCGCCCTTGAGGCCGGCGGAGTTCTCCCAGGCGGTGCGCCGGGTGTGTGCCAACTGGCCGCCGAGGAAGTCGTGGAAGGCCACGAAATAGTCGTTCTTGCAGGCGGCGGCGATGGCCTTGTGGAACTCCACGTCGGCCCCGCCGGAGCGGTCGAAGTCGGCGCGGTGCTCGTCCATCACCTTCAGCGCCTCGGCCATGCGCGCAAGGTCGGCGGCGCTGCGGCGCTGGGCGGCGATGCGGGCGGCCTGAATCTCGATCCACAGGCGCATCTCGAACAGTTGCGCCAGCCCCTGGCCGCCATCGTTGCGGCCAGGCAGACGAAACACCGTACCGCCGGGTGTGCCGGAGATGAACGAACCGCTGCCCCGGCGGCTGACCAGTACGCCGTCGGCCTTGAGCTGCGCCACCGCCTCGCGCACCACCGAACGGCTGACGTTCAGCTGTTCGGAAAGCTGGAATTCCGTGGGCAGGCGCGAACCTGCGGGCAGGCGACCGGAATCGATTTCACGGCGCAGGGAGGCGACCACGCGCTCCACCAGGGAGTCGGGGCGTTCGAGTTCGATCATGGGATTCGTCAGGTTGTCGGACTGGATGGCGCATAGCGTGGCTGATCGACGCGCGCCAGGCAACCGCCGCGTCAGACGCGGCGGGTGCCGTGCAGCCTGTCCGAGGTGCCGGCGGGGGATCATTGCACCGCCACTTGCCGCTCATCCGCGGCGTGCTTGCCGGTGTCGATGCGCGCGATCACCGACATGCCCACGCGCAGCTTCTCGCGCAGCGGCTGGTCGGCGTCGAGGACGATCTTCACCGGGATGCGCTGGACGATCTTGGTGAAGTTGCCGGTGGCGTTGTCCGGAGCGATGGGGGCGAAGCTCAGGCCGGTGGCCGGGGCGATGCTGTCGACGTGGCCGTGCAGGGTTTCGCCGGGGAAGGTGTCGATGCTGATCTCGACGCGCTGCCCGGGCTGCACTTCGGTCAGCTGGGTTTCCTGGAAGTTGCCGACCACGTAGGCGTCCTGCAGCGGCACCACCGCCAGCAGGGCATTGCCCGGCGTGGTGTAGGCGCCCACGCGCACAGCGCGGCGGCCGACCATGCCGTCGAAGGGCGCACGAATCTCGGTGTACGACAGGTTCAGTTGCGCCTGCTGCAATTGCGCCTGGCCACGCTTCAGTGCGCCGAGGGCTTCGGCCTGCTGGGCCAGCAGGACGTCGAGCTGCTTGCGCGCGGCGAGGGCGGCGGCCTTGTCCTTGTCCAGCACGGCCCTGGCCGAGTCGATGCGGGAGCGCGCCTGCTGGGCGTTCTGCAGGGTACCGGCGCCCCGGCTGACGAGGTGCTCGTAACGCTTGAGCTCCTGCGAGGCGAAGACCAGCGCGGCCTGGTCGGCCTGTACCTGGGCGGCGCTCTGGGCGATCACCGCCTGCTGGCGTTCGAGGTCGGCGGCGACATGATGATGGCGCGCCTCGGCAGCCAGCACGTCGGCCTCGGCGGCCTCCAGCGCGGCACGGTAGTCGCGGGCGTCGATGCGCGCCAGGACCTGGCCGGCCTTCACCGATTGGTTGTCTTCCACCAGCACTTCTGCGATGAAGCCGGCGACCTTCGGCGCCACCAGGGTGAAATCGGCATGGACGTAGGCGTCGTCGGTGCTCTGCTCGCGGGCGGGACCCAGCAGGCGCAGCAGCAGGTAGACGACCAGGGCGAACAGCAGCACGGCGACCAGGGCCAGGCTGCCGCGACGGGAGTTCAGTTTCGACATGGGCAGACCTTCGGATCAGGGAGTGGGAACGACAGGACGCGGCGGGTAGACCCGCAGCGGCATCAGCGGAATCAGGACGAGCAGGGCGGCGGCCAGGCCGGCCATCGCCAGCAGGGTGTCGGAGGCGGCGAGCACGCCGGCCTGGCCACGTACCTGGCCGGCCAGGCGGTCGATGTTCTCGACGCCGCCCAGTTGCTCCAGGCGCAGGCCGAGGGCATGCGGGACGTTGCCCAGATGATCGACCAGGCGGTTGGAGTGGTAGTGCTCGCGCCAGGTCATCAGGATCGACACCACGGCGCTGCCGAGCACCGCCGAGAAGCCGCGCACGCTGTTGAACCAGGCCGAGGCGAACGGCCCTTCGATGGGCGCGACCACACTGGTGGCGGACATCAGCAGCGGCACCACGGCCATCGGCTGGCCGATGATCTGCAGCGCCAGCAGCCAATAGAAGTTCTCCCGCGTCCACTCGCTGGTCAGTTGGCTCATGCCGAAGGCCGACAGCCCGCACAGGCTGATGCCGATGGCCAGCACCCAGCGGCAGTCGACGCGGGGGATGTTGCACAGTCCGGCGACCAGCGGCAGCGAGATCAATTGCGGCAGTGCCACCAGCAGCGCCATCGGTGCCGATTGCAGTGGGCGATAGCCGTGGGCCGAGGCAAGGTAGGACGCCGGCACCCCGGCGCATGCGCCGAGCACCACCAGCACGCCGGCGAGGGTGATCAGCGAGTGGGTGAAGTTGCGCCGCTTGAGAATGTCCAGACGGTAGAAGGGCAGCGGGTGCGTCCATTCGTTGATGAAAAAAGCCACCAGCAGCCCGGCCCCACCGATCACCAATAGGATGATCAGGTCGGATTCGAACCAGTCCAGGCGTTCGCCCTGTAGCAGGCCCATCACCAGCATCAGGATGCCCGGCAGGCCGAGGGCGAGGCCCAGGTAATCGAACTGGCGCAGGCGCTCCAGGCGCAGCGGGTCCTGTGGGATGCCCCAGGCGACGGCGGCCAGCGCCACCGCGCAGAGCGGGATGACCTGCCAGAACACCCACTGCCAGCCGACGAACTCGGTCCACAGCGCCGCCAGCGGCATGCCCAGGTTGGGCGCGAAGGTGGCGGTCAGCGCGTAGGCGCCCAGGCCGTAGAGCTTGATGCCCGGCGGCAGGAAGCGCAGCGCCACGGTCATCAGCATCGGTGGCATGCAGCCGCCGGCGAAGCCCTGCAGCAGGCGCAGCAGGTAGAGCGTCTCGACGTTCGGCGCGAACGGGCAGAGCAACGCCAGCAGCGCGAAGCAGGCGATGGCGCCGAGGGTGAAGCGGCGCAGCGAGACGGTGACCGAGAACCAGGGCGCGAAGGCCATCGCCGCCACCTGCGCCGCCGAATACAGGGCGAGCAGCCAGGTGCCCTCGTCGTGTCCGATGGCCAGCGCGCCGCGCACGTCGGTCATGGCCAGGTCGGTGACCTTCTCGTTGAGCCCGGCGCTGAGGGACGCGATCAGCACGCCGAGCATGCCGACCACGATGCGCGGACCGAACGTCTGGGCGACGGGCCGGGCGGGTTGCGCGGCCTGCTGTGGAGCGGTGCCGGAAAGCGGGGCGAACGCAGTCACGGACGGCCTCCGCGAAGAGGGCCGCCGCCGCGCCGGGGCGGAGGTGTGCAAGGCATGGGAATGGACTCGGTTGTTTGCGTCGAGTCTAGGGAAGGGCGATAGCTGTGAAAATTGAAATGATTACAATTAATCAGTGCGTCTGGCGCACTGATTGGCGCTCAACTCAGGAGCCCCGAGCTTTCGCGCAGCTCGGTGCACACCCGCTTCACCGTCTGCCGCAGCCAGCAGTGCGCCGGGTCGTTGTCGAAGCGCGGGTGCCAGGCCTGGAGGATCACCACGGACTTCAGCGGCAGCGGAATATCGAACTTGCGCAGGGAAAGGCCCAGGCGGTCGAGGCGCCACAGCGAATGCTCGGCGATGGGCAGCAGCAGGTCGGTTTCCAGCAGGGCGAAGATCGAGGAATGGAAGGTCGGCGCGATCAGGCGGATGTCGCGCTTGAGGCCGAGATTCGCCAGCTCTTCGTCGATCGGGCCGATGGCGCGGCCACGGCGCGAGACGCTGATCTGTGGAAAGGCGGCGAAGCGCTCGGCGGTGATCTCGCCGTCGAAGATCGGGTGGTCGCGCCGTGCCAGGCCGACGAAGCTGGTGGTGAACAGCGTCTGCGTGCGGATTTCCGGCTCCAGGGTCGAGGTGGCGCCGATGTACAGGTCGATGCGGTTCTGCCGCAGGGCTTCGTCGTCGAAGTCCGCTTCCGGTGCGATCCGCAGGCTGCAGCGTGGTGCCTCGTCGCGCATCACCGCCAGCATGCGCGAGGCGAAACCGCCCACCAGCACGTTGTTGGAGCGCAGCACGAAGCAGCGTTCGAGCTGGTCCATCTGCAGGTTTTCCTTGGCGTTGAACAGACGCATGGCCTGTTCCACCAGCTCGCTGACTTCCTCGCGCAACTGCAGGGCGCGCGGCGTGGGCACCAGATTGCGGCCGGCGCGGACCATGATCGGATCGCCTACCGCCTCGCGGATACGCGACAGCGTGCGGCTCATCGCCGGTGGGCTCAGGTGCATGCGCCGCGCGGCGCCGACCACGCTGCCTTCCTCCAGCAGGATGTTGAGGGCGACCAGCAGGTTCAGATCGGGCAGGGCCATGACGACTCCGAAGGGGCAGGGCGGTCCGGACATGTTCCATTTCGACGGGCCTGCCTGGCAAGCGTGCGTTTCATGCAAGGGTCCATTACGTTTTGCGTGTCTTTACGGGGCCCGGCGAGGCCCGAAGAATGCCCCTGGGTTCTTGTTTCGGAAGGAGAGCGGCATGTTCAAACGGATTCTGCTGGCCATCGATGGCGCGGCGCAGTCACCACGGATCATCGCCACGGCGGGGGAGCTGGCGCGTTGCAACGGCGCGGAGCTGCACGTGGTCTGCGCGGTGGACCGCGCCTTCGCCATGCCCCGCCAGGACGTGCTGGAGTACCCGCCGGCGGAGCTGGAGCAACATGAGGCGCAGGTGCTGGTGGATGAGGCGGTGGCGCAGTTGCAGCCGTGCGCCGCTTCCGCTGCCGTGGTGGCGGGCGACCCGGCGCGGGCGATCCTGCGCGAGGCGGAGCGGCTGGCGTGCGACCTGATCGTGATCGGTCATCGGCACCTGGGGCGTATCGAGCGGCTGCTGGACCCGTCGGTGGGGCAGCGGGTGATCGAGCGGGCGCCTTGCCCGGTGCTGGTTGAGGTGCGGGGGGAGTAGAGGCTTTCGCAGGAGCGGACTTCGTCCGCTATCCAGTGCCGTGCTGTTCGCGAGCAAGTTCGCTCCTACAAGTCAGCTCCGGTGCGCTCTTCGTAGGAGCGAGCTTGCTCGCGAACCAACACCCGCACCGTGCTACGGCCCGGAAATCCAGGTGTTGGGTGGGAGCGGTCGCGTGCAAGGCGCGCGAGGGGGGAATGAAAAGCGGCCGCAGCGCCGGGTTGGTCCTGAGCGAGGCCCCGGCGCTGCGACCGTAAGGGTCAACCGCGGCGATGAACGGAACGGCCGTGCGCGAAGGTTTCCTTCACGGTACGGTCGTCGCCGAGGATGACCAGTGCGAAGAGTTTCTCCTCCAGGGTCCTGGCCTGCTGCAGGCGATAGTCCAGCAGCGGGGTGGCCTTGTAGTCGAGGACCACGAAGTCGGCCTCGTTGCCCTGGGCGAAGCTGCCGACCTTGTCCTCCAGCTCCAACGCGCGGGCGCCGCCGAGGGTGGCCAGGTACAGCGACTTGAACGGGTCGAGCTTGATGCCCTGCAACTGCATCACCTTGTACGCCTCGTTCAACGACTGCAGCTGGGAGAAGCTGGTGCCGGCGCCGACGTCGGTGCCCAGGCCGACCTTGACCTTGTGCTTCTCCAGTTTGGCCAGGTCGAACAGGCCGCTACCGAGGAACAGGTTGGAGGTCGGGCAGAAGGCCACGGCCGAACCGGTTTCCGACAGGCGCTGGCATTCGCCGTCGCACAGGTGCACGCCGTGGGCGAACACCGAGCGCGGGCCGAGCAGGCCGTGGTGGTCATAGACGTCCAGGTAGCCCTTGCGCTCCGGGAACAGCTCCTTGACCCACTCGATTTCCTTGAGGTTCTCCGACAGGTGCGTGTGCAGGTACACGCCGGGGTGCTCCTTGAGCAGGCGGCCGGCGGCGTCCAGCTGCTCCGGGGTACTTGTGGGAGCAAAGCGCGGAGTTACCGCGTAGAGCAGGCGGCCCTTGCCGTGCCAGCGCTCGATCAGCGCCTTGCTGTCGATGTAGCTGCTTTCGGCGGTGTCGGTCAGGTAGTCCGGTGCGTTGCGGTCCATCATTACCTTGCCGGCGATCAGGCGCAGGTCGAGCTTCTGCGCAGCGCCGAACAGCGCGTCCACCGACTGCGGGTGCACGGTGCCGAACACCAGCGCGGTGGTGGTGCCGGCGCGCAGCAGTTCCTTGAGGAAGATGCCGGCGACATCGGCGGCATGGGCCGGGTCGGCGAACTGCTTCTCGGTGGGGAAGGTGTAGGTGTTCAGCCAGTCCAGCAGTTGCTCGCCGTAGGAGGCGATCATGCCGGTCTGCGGGTAGTGGATGTGGGTGTCGATGAAGCCGGGGGTGATCAGCGCGTCGCGGTATTCCAGCACGTCGACACCGCCCAGTTGCGGCAGCAGCTCGGCGGCGTGGCCGACGCGGGCGACCTTGCCGTCTTCCACCAGCAGGATGCCGTCCTCGAAGTACTGGTAGGATTTCTCCACACCGACTTCGGCCGGGTCGGCGACGCTGTGCAGGATGCTGGCGCGGTAGGCTTTGGCTTGAGTGCTCATCGATCTCTCTTCAGTCGGGTTTCGGGGCCGGGGCGCTCGCAGGCGCCGGGGCGGGATGGGCGGCGCGGAATAGAGATGCGCCCATGCTACGGAAATTTCAGGCGCCGCTTTCGGCGGTGCGTGCGCGACGGCTCGTGGGTAACAGTTTGGCCACAGTGTTCTCGCCCTTGCCGGTCTGCTGACCGAAGGTGGCGTTGTAGGTGGCGATCACCTCGCCGGCGATGGACACGGCGATCTCCACCGGCAGCTTGCCCTTCACCTCGCCGATGCCCATCGGGCAGCGCATGCGTTGCACGGTGTCGGCGGCGAAACCGCGGTCGCGCAGGCGGTGTTCGAACTTGGCGCGCTTGGTGTCGGAGCCGATCAGGCCGAAGTAGGCGAAGTCGTTGCGTTCGAGGATCCTGGCGGTCAGCTCCAGGTCCAGCGCGTGGTTGTGGGTCATGACGATGAAGTAACTGCCGGCGGGCATCTCGTCGATCTCGTCGATCACGTCCTCGTTGATTACTCGGGTCACGCCTTCGGGGATGCGGTCGGGGAACTCGGCCTCCCGCGAGTCGATCCAGCGCACCTTGCACGGCAGGCTGGCGAGCAGCGGCACCAGGGCGCGGCCGACGTGGCCGGCGCCGAATACGGCGATGTGCGCCTGGGGCTGGCCCATCGGCTCGAACAGCAGCACCGTGGCGCCACCGCAGCACTGGCCGAGGCTGGCGCCGAGGCTGAAGCGCTCCAGTTTCGGCTCGCGCTCGCGGGCCAGGAGCATCTCGCGGGCGATCTGCATGGCCTTGAACTCGAGGTGGCCGCCGCCGATGGTGTCGTAGGCCTTGTCGGCACTGATGACCATCTTCGAACCAGCATTGCGCGGGGTCGAGCCGCGCTCTTCGATGATGGTCACCAACACGCTGGCTTCGGCGCGTTGTTGCAGGTCGGCGAGGGCACTGATCCAGTTCATCGTTGCGAACCTCAAGGGTGGCTTTTCGTAGGAGCGAGCTTGCTCGCGAATGGGCTCCCCGGCGGCTACGTCGCTGGGGCGGTTCGCGAGCAAGGACTAGGCGTCCCCCTCGCTCCTACAGGTTCTTGAAAGGGTGGGGCGCCGCTGACCCGGGGGAGGACGGGATTGGGGACGTCTTCCCGTGCCAGCGGCACCCCATGGTCACATCACGCCGGCTCGACCTGAGCCGGTGCCTTCTCCGCCTGGGCCAGCTTCAGCTTGCGCATCTGCTCCACGCCCCAGAGTACGCGCTCAGGGGTGGCCGGGGCGTCGATCTGCGGCTGGGCGCGATAGTCGGCCAGGCTGGCCACGGCGTCCTTGATCGCGCAGAACACCGAGATGCCCAGCATGAACGGCGGTTCGCCGACGGCCTTGGAATGGAACACCGTCTGCTCCGGGTTCTTGCGGTTCTCCACCAGCTTCACCCGCAGGTCGATGGGCATGTCGGCGATGGCCGGGATCTTGTAGCTCGCCGGGCCGCTGGTCATCAGCTTGCCCTTGGCGTTCCAGACCAGCTCTTCCATGGTCAGCCAACCCATGCCCTGGACGAAGCCGCCTTCCACCTGGCCGATGTCGATGGCCGGGTTCAGCGAGGCGCCTACATCGTGGAGGATGTCGCTGCGCAGCATCTTGTACTCGCCGGTGAGGGTGTCGACGATCACCTCCGAGCAGGACACGCCATAGGCGAAGTAGTAGAACGGTCGGCCGCGCGCCTGGCTGCGGTCGTAGTAGATCTTCGGCGTGCGGTAGAAGCCGGTGGAGGAGAGCGATACCTGGCCGAAGTAGGCCTGCTGGATCAGTTCCTCGAACGGCAGGATAAGGTCGCGCACGCGCACCTGGTTGTTGCGGAACTCGATGTCTTCCTCGGTCACCTTCCAGTGCTTGGCGGCGAATTCCACCAGGCGCTGCTTGATGGTCTCGGCGGCGTTCTGCGCGGCCTTGCCGTTCAGGTCGGCGCCCGACGAAGCGGCGGTCGGCGAGGTGTTGGGCACCTTGTCGGTGTTGGTCGCGGTGATCTGCACGCGGTCGATATCGACCTGGAAGACCTCGGCCACCACCTGGGCGACCTTGGTGTTCAGGCCCTGGCCCATCTCGGTGCCGCCGTGGTTCAGGTGGATGCTGCCGTCGGTGTAGATGTGGATCAGCGCGCCGGCCTGGTTGAGGAAGGTGGCGGTGAAGCTGATGCCGAATTTCACCGGGGTCAGCGACAGGCCTTTCTTCAGCACCGGACTGCTGGCGTTGAACTCGCGGATTTCGGCGCGGCGCTTGGCGTACTCGGCGCTGGCTTCCAGCTCCTCGGTCATCTCCTGCAGCAGGTTGTGTTCCACCTGCTGGTAGTAGTGGGTGACGTTGCGCTCGTCCTTGCCGTAGTAGTTGCGCTTGCGCACTTCCAGCGGGTCCTTGCCGAGGTGGCGCGCGACCGCGTCCATGATCTCCTCGATGGCGACCATGCCCTGCGGACCACCGAAGCCGCGGTAGGCGGTGTTCGACGCGGTGTTGGTCTTGCAGCGGTGACCGTTCACCGTGGCGTTGCCGAGGAAGTAGGCGTTGTCGGAGTGGAACATCGCGCGGTCGACGATGGAGCCGGAGAGGTCCGGCGAGTAGCCGCAGTTGCCGGCCAGCTCGATGTTGATGCCGTGCAGCAGGCCGTCGTCCTCGAAGCCCACGTCGTACTCGACGTAGAATGGGTGGCGCTTGCCGGTCATCTGCATGTCTTCGACGCGCGGCAGGCGCATCTTCGCCGGGCGACCGGTGAGGCGCGCGATCACCGCGCACAGGCACGCCGGGGCGGCCGCCTGGGTTTCCTTGCCGCCGAAGCCGCCGCCCATGCGGCGCATGTCGATGACCACCTTGTTGAAGGAGATGCCCAGCACTTCGGCCACCAGCTTCTGCACTTCGGTGGGGTTCTGCGTGGAGGTGTAGACGATCACGCCACCGTCTTCGGTGGGCATCACCGAGGAAATCTGCGTCTCCAGGTAGAAGTGCTCCTGGCCGCCGATGTGCAGGGTGCCCTGGATACGGTTCGGCGCGGTGGCGAGCTGGCCTTCCGAGTCGCCGATCTTGTGCTGGTGGCTGTCGAGCACGAAGTGTTTCTTGCGCAGCGCTTCGACCACGTCGAGTACCGGCTCCAGGTCTTCGTACTCGATGATCGCGGCCATGGCCGCCTTGCGTGCGGTTTCCAGGCTGTCGGCGGCGACGGCGATGACCATCTGGCCGACGTATTCGACCTTGCCGTCGGCCAGCAGTGGATCGCCCGCGACCACCGGACCGATGTCCAACTGACCGGGCACGTCATCCTTGGTGATGGCGATGGCGACACCGGGGAAGGCGTAGCACGGCGCGGTGTCGATCTTCAGGATGCGCGCATGGGCGCGGTCGCTCATGCGGGCATAGACGTGCAGCTGGTTGGGGAATTCCAGGCGATCGTCGATGTACTGCGCCTCGCCGCTGACGTGCTTGGGCGCGCTCTCGTGCTTGACGCTGCGGCCCACGCCGGTGGTGAGGTCGGCGCGGAACAGTTCGGCGAGTTCTTCCTGGCTCTTCTGGGGCTTATGCATAGTGGGTCACCCGGGTTACGGCCTGAGGGGCTTCCAGTTCCAGGAAGCACTTGCGCAGCAGGTTCTGTGCGGTGAGCAGGCGGTATTCCTTGCTCGCACGGAAGTCGGTGAGCGGGGCGAAGTCCTCGCTCAGAGCCTGCGCGGCACGTTCGAAGGTGGCGCTGTTGAAGGCCTGGCCCAGCAGCGCGGCCTCGCAGGCCTTGGCGCGTTTCGGGATGGCGGCCATGCCGCCGAAGCCAGTGCGCACGGCGGTGATCCTGCCGTCTGCCACGGTGATCTGGATCGCGGCGCAGACGGCGGAGATGTCGTCGTCCAGGCGCTTGGAAACCTTGTAGGCGCGGAACGCCTGGTTGGCCTGCGGACGCGGGATGATCACCTGCTCGATGAACTCGCCTTCCTGGCGCGCGGTGACCTTGTAGTCGATGAAGTATTCATCGATGGGCAGTTCGCGGCGCTCGGAACCCTTGCGCAGCACCAGGCGTGCGCCGAGGGCGATCAGCAGCGGCGGCGAGTCGCCGATGGGCGAGGCGTTGCCGATGTTGCCGCCCAGGGTGCCCTGGTTGCGGATCTGCAGGGAGGCGAAGCGGTGCAGCAGCTCGCCGAAGTCCGGGTAGTCGCGGGCCAGGGTTTCGTAGCAATCGGTCAGCGGGGTGGCGGCGCCGATCTCGATGCGGTCGTCGAAGACTTCGACGCGCTTCATTTCCTCGACGTGGCCGACGTAGATCATCACCGGCAGTTCGCGGTGGAACTGGGTGACTTCCAGGGCCAGGTCGGTACCGCCGGCCAGCAGGCGCGCCTGCGGGTTGGCGGTGTAGATGTCGGCCAGGTCGGCGATGGTCAGCGGCAGCAGGCAGCGCTTGTCGCCGCTGTTGAGCTCTGCGGTTTCGCGCGGGGCGATGGCTTTCAGCTGGGCGATGGTCTCGGCTTCGGCGGCGTCGAACTGGTCCGGCTGCTTCTGGCAGCAGGACTGCTCGGCGGCATCCAGGATCGGACGGTAGCCGGTGCAGCGGCACAGGTTGCCGGCCAGTGCTTCATGGGCTTCGGCCTTGCGTTCCTCGACGCTTTCGCCGGCGCTGTTTTTCTGCAGGGCAAACAGCGACATGACGAAACCCGGGGTGCAGAAGCCGCATTGCGAGCCGTGGCAATCGACCATCGCCTGTTGCACGCCGTGCAGTTCGCCACGGTGCTTCAAGTCATCGACGCTGATCAGCTGCTTGCCGTGCAACGAGGATACGAAGGTGAGACAGGAGTTGAGGGTGCGGTAGCGAATGCGCTCGGCGCCATCTTCGCCCACCAGCTCGCCGACCACGACGGTGCAGGCGCCGCAGTCACCGGAGGCGCAGCCCTCCTTGGTGCCGGTCTTGCCCAGGGTCTGGCGCAGGTAGTTGAGCACGGTGAGATTGGGGTCGAGGCGGTCTTCGACGCGCAGCTCGCGGTTGAGCAGGAACCTGATCAAGGCTTGCCTCCAGGCTGGTTCTTGTTTTTGGTAGGGCACTGGAGGGTGAATCTATGAAAAGCTGACTTTTGAGTCAATAAAAATTCTGTCCAAATGGTCAGAAATTTTTTCGCAGGCGATAAATGGTGCTTTTTGTAGGAGCGAGCTTGCTCGCGAACAGCCGGAATTGCCGGCGAGCGCGGTGCTGGTCGGGCAGGCCAATGCACTCCCTCTGCCTTTGCGAGAGAGTAGGGGGGAGGTGATTCCAGGTAGAAGAGCTTCGCGAGCAAGCTCGCTCCTACCAAAAGCCAAAGCCAATAGCAAAAAAGGCGGCAAGCCGGGGTAAGGGCTTGCCGCCAAGGCGTGGAACGCGCGGATCAGGCTTGTTGGGTGGCGCTCAGCTGGTACTCCTCGCCGGCGTAGTAGGCGCGTACCCGCGGATCCATCACCGCGCGCCAGAGCGGCGGGAACAGCGCGAGGACGATCATCCCGGCATAACCATTGGGCAACTGCGGACTCTCGTCGAAGTGGCGCAGCACCTGATAGCGGCGCTTGGCATTGGCGTGGTGGTCGGAATGCCGCTGCAGGTGGAAGAGGAACAGGTTGGTCAGCAGGAAGTTGCTGTTCCAGGAGTGCTCGTGGGTGGTCCGCTCGTAGCGTCCGGACTCCAGGCGACGACGGTGCAGGCCGTAGTGCTCGACGTAGTTGACGATCTCCAGCAGGGTGAAGGCCATCACCGACTGGCCGATGAAGTACAGCGCGCCGATCCAGCCGAAGGCGACGCTGAAGCCGAGCAGAAACAGCGCGCTGATCGCGTACCACCAGATCAGTTCGTTGCGCCAGTGCAGCGCCGGCAGGCCCTTGCGCTTCAAGCGCTCACTCTCCAGTCTCCAGGCGTTGAGGAAGTTGTGCCTGTAGGCGTGGGGCAGGAAGGCATAGAGGCTCTGGCCGTAGCGCGACGACGAGGCGTCTTCCGGTGTGGAGACGTTGACGTGGTGCCCGCGCACATGCTCGACCTTGAAGCCGGCGTAGCACACCGCCGCCAGCAGCAGGCCGCCGGCGTTCTGTTCCAGTTGTGGGTCCTTGTGGATCAGTTCATGGGACACGGTGATGCCGATGGCCCCCATCACCGTGCCGACGGAGAGAATCCAGCCCAGTTGGCCGATCCAGTTCCACGCGTCATAAGTGGCCAGCACCCAGCCGCCGTAGACCAGCATGCCCAGCAGCAGCGGTACGGTGGCCAGGCTCAGCAGGCGGTAGTAGCCCTCGCGCTCCAGCCGCGGGACGTCCTCCGCCTCATCGGGGTTGGCCGGGTCGCGGCCGACCACGAAATCCAGCAGCGGGATCACTCCGAAGACCACGGTGATCACCAGCCAGGGCCAGGCGTTGGGATACTCGCTGCCGTAGGACCACCAATAACTGACGGGAATGCCGAAGACCGGCACCAGCCAGATCCAGTAACCGGCTTTCTTCAGGCGCAGCGTCCAGGCGGGGGAAAGGAGGGCGAACATGGGCGACTCCCGGTATGTCTTTGTGTAGGATTGTCCGACAATCCTGCGCCTGTTCTGCCCGTCGGGCGCACCAACCTTTGTTCTGTCGCCCACCCGCCAGAGGAGATGGCGCGGTAACACCCTGTGTTACACTTCGCGCCCGCGTCACCCCCTCGAAAAGCGCCCAGATTCTTAAGGACAACCATGACGTTCAAGGCCCCGGACAGCCTGGCTGAGCAGATCGCGCACCACCTTGCCGAACGCATCATCCGGGGCGAACTCAAGGAGCGCGAGCGCATCCAGGAACAGAAGGTCACCCAGACCCTCAACGTCAGCCGCGGCTCGGTGCGCGAGGCGCTGCTGATCCTCGAGCGCCGCCATCTGGTGGTGATCCTGCCGCGCCGGGGTGCGCAGGTGTCCGAGCTCTCCGCCAGCCATGTGGAAAGCCTCTACTCGCTGGTCACCGAGCTCTACATCATGCTCGCCAGCAGCGTGGCCCGGCGCTGGCGCGAAGAGGGCGACCTGCAACCCTTCCTGGCCATCCAGCAGCGCCTGCTGGACAACCTCGAGCGCGGCGATATCAATGCCTTCGTCGAATCCAGCTTCGACATCATGCGCGTCGCCTTCCCGTTCGCCGCCAACCCCTACCTGCAGGAAACCGTGGAAAACCTCCTGCCGGCCATCAGCCGCACCTATCATCTGGCCCTGGAACGCCGCAAAGGCGAAATGAGCCAGTTCATCGGCAGCTTCGAGCAATTGCTCCGCGCCGTGGTCGGACGTGACGAGGCGGCGATCCGCGAGGTGCTGCTCGACTACAGTCGGCGCAACAGCCAACTGGTCCTGGCCGCGCTGGCTGAACGATAAGAGATAGGGGGAGGCGCATGCGGCTCAAGTGCATCAAGCTGGCGGGCTTCAAGTCCTTCGTCGATCCGACGACGGTCAGTTTCCCGAGCAACATGGCGGCCGTGGTCGGCCCCAACGGATGCGGCAAGTCCAACATCATCGACGCCGTTCGCTGGGTAATGGGCGAGAGTTCGGCGAAGAACCTCCGTGGCGAGTCGATGACCGACGTCATCTTCAACGGCTCCAACACGCGCAAGCCGGTAACCCAGGCGTCCATCGAACTGGTGTTCGACAACTCCGACCAGACCCTGCTGGGCGAGTACGCCAGCTACACCGAGATTTCCATTCGCCGCCGCGTCACCCGCGACGGCCAGAACACCTACTTCCTCAACGGCACCAAATGCCGGCGCCGCGATATCACCGACATTTTCCTCGGCACCGGCCTGGGCCCGCGCAGCTACTCGATCATCGAGCAGGGCATGATCTCCAAGCTGATCGAGGCCAAGCCGGAGGACCTGCGCAACTTCATCGAGGAAGCCGCCGGCATCTCCAAGTACAAGGAGCGCCGCCGCGAGACCGAGAACCGCATCCGTCGCACCCAGGAAAACCTCGCGCGCCTGACCGACCTGCGCGAAGAACTGGAGCGTCAGCTGGAACGCCTGCACCGCCAGGCCCAGTCGGCGGAGAAATACCAGGAGTTCAAGGCCGAGGAGCGCACCCTCAAGGCCCAGCTCGGCGCCCTGCGCTGGCGCGACCTGAACGAGCAGGTCGGGCAGAAGGAAAAGGTGATCGGCGACCAGGAAGTGGCCTTCGAGGCGCTGGTCGCCGAGCAGCGCAGCGCCGACGCCAGCATCGAGCGCCTGCGCGACGGCCACCACGAGCTGTCGGAAACCTTCAACCAGGTGCAGGGTCGCTTCTATTCCGTGGGCGGCGACATCGCCCGCGTAGAGCAGAGCATCCAGCACGGCCAGCAGCGCCTGCGCCAGTTGCAGGACGACCTGCGCGAGGCCCAGAAGTCCCGCCAGGAGACCGAATCCCACCTTGGCCACGACCGTACCCTGCTGGCCACCCTGTCCGAGGAACTGGAACGCCTGGCCCCGGAGCAGGAAATCAGCGCCGCCGCCGCCGAGGAAGCCACCGTTGGCCTGGAAGAATCCGAGCTGCGCATGCAGGACTGGCAGCAGCGCTGGGATGCCTTCAACCAGCAGAGCGCCGAGCCGCGCCGCGAGGCGGAGGTGCAGCAGTCGCGCATCCAGCACCTGGAGCAGAGCCTGGAGCGCCAGGGTGAACGCCAGCGCCGCCTGAACGACGAGCGCGCGCAACTGGCCGCCGACCCGGAAGACGCCGCGATCCTCGAGTTGAGCGAACAGGTCGCCGCTATCGAGCTGCTGCTGGACGAGTCACAGATTGAAGAGCAGGAACTGGCCGAACGCCTGGAGCGTGTGCGCCAGTCCTTGCAGGAAAGTTCCGCCGCGCAGCACCAGGCGCAAGGCGAGTTGCAGCGCCTGAATGGCCGCATCGCCTCGCTGGAAGCCTTGCAGCAGGCCGCGCTCGATCCGGGCGACGGCACTGCGCAATGGCTGCGCGATCAGGGGCTGGAGCAGCGTCCGCGCCTCGCCGAAGGGCTGCGTGTGCAGCCGGGCTGGGAGCAGGCGGTGGAAACGGTGCTCGGCGCCGACCTGCACGGCGTACTGCTGGATGATGTGAAGGGGCTGCCGTTCGATGCGCTGGAGAAGGGCGAGCTGCGCCTGCTCGACCTGGCCGCCGGTGCGGTTTCCCGTCCCGGTAGCCTGCTGGACAAGGTCGAGACGAATGTCGACCTGAGCTACTGGCTGGGCCGCGTGCGCCCGGTGGAAACCCTCGACCAGGCGCTGGCGCAACGTGCTTCGCTGGGCGACGGCGAAAGCCTGATCAGCCGCGAAGGCTACTGGGTCGGGCGGAATTTCCTCCGCGTGCGCCGTGGCGAGTCTGCCGATGGCGGTGTGCTGGCACGTGGTCAGGAGCTGGAACGTCTGTATGTCGAGCGCGAAACGCGGGAGCAGCGCCTCGCCGAAATCGACGAACAACTGATGCGCCTGCGCGATGAGCAGCGCCAGGCCGAAGAGGGTCGCGACCAGGTCCGCCGTCGTCTGCAGGACGAAGGTCGTCGCCAGGGCGAGCTGAAGGCACAGCTGTCCGCGCAGCAGGCCAAGGTCGAGCAGTTGACCCTGCGCCGCCGCCGACTGGACGAAGAACTGGCGGAACTGGCCGAACAGCACGCCATCGAGCAGGAACAGCTGGGCGAAGCGCGCCTGAGTTTGCAGGAAGCACTGGATGCGATGGCGGTGGACACCGAGCACCGCGAGTCGCTGCTGGCCGAGCGCGACGGCATGCGCGAGAAGCTCGACCGTATTCGCCAGGAATCCCGCCAGCACAAGGATCATGCTCATCAACTGGCCGTGCGTGTCGGCTCGCTGCGCGCCCAGTACGAGTCCACCCGCCAGGCGCTGGAGCGCCTGGACAGCCAGGCGGTGCGTCTGGTCGAGCGCTGCGAGCAGCTCAACCTCAACCTGGAGGAGGGTGCCGCGCCGCTGGAAGAGCTGCGCATGCGCCTGGAGGAGTTGCTCGACCGGCGCATGGCGGTGGAGGACGAACTCAAGCACGCGCGTCTGGCCCTGGAGGACGCCGACCGCCAGTTGCGCGATGCCGAGAAGCGCCGCACCCAGGCCGAACAGCAGTCGCAACTGCTGCGCGGCCAGCTGGAGCAGCAGCGCATGGAGTGGCAGGCCCTGAGCGTGCGGCGCAAGTCGCTGCAGGAGCAGCTCCACGAGGACGGCTACGACCTGCACGGCGTGCTCGGCACGCTGCCGCACGATGCCGCCGAGAAGGTCTGGGAAACCCGCCTGGAAGAACTGGCCGCGCGCATCGGGCGCCTGGGCCCGATCAACCTGGCGGCCATCGAGGAATACCAGCAGCAATCCGAGCGTAAACGCTACCTGGACGACCAGAACGACGACCTGGTGGAAGCGCTGGATACCCTGGAAAACGTGATCCGCAAGATCGACAAGGAAACCCGCAACCGCTTCAAGGAAACCTTCGACCAGATCAATGCTGGCCTTCAGGCATTGTTCCCCAAGGTTTTCGGCGGCGGTCACGCTTATCTGGAACTTACCGGCGAGGATCTACTCGATACCGGAGTGGCGATCATGGCGCGCCCGCCGGGCAAGAAGAACAGCACCATCCATCTGCTGTCCGGCGGCGAGAAGGCCCTGACCGCCCTGGCACTGGTATTCGCGATCTTCCAGCTGAACCCGGCACCGTTCTGCATGCTCGACGAAGTCGATGCGCCGCTGGACGATGCCAACGTCGGCCGCTATGCGCGGTTGGTGAAGGAAATGTCGGAGAAAGTGCAATTCATCTATATCACCCACAACAAGATCGCGATGGAGATGGCCGATCAATTGATGGGGGTGACGATGCACGAACCGGGATGTTCGCGACTGGTGGCCGTGGATGTCGAGGCGGCGGTGGCGCTGGCCGAAGCCTGATGTGGATACAACTTGCAAGGCGCTATCGGAATACTACGCTACGCTTGTAAGACGTTGATTATATTGAGGTAGCCATCGCGCCAAGGATGAACTCGCGATAGGCTATGAAAAGTTGCAAAGACCAGGGCGGAGTGTCGCCACAAGC
Source organism: Pseudomonas sp. MT3 (assembly GCF_054720805.1). Taxonomy (NCBI): domain Bacteria; kingdom Pseudomonadati; phylum Pseudomonadota; class Gammaproteobacteria; order Pseudomonadales; family Pseudomonadaceae; genus Pseudomonas; species Pseudomonas sp. MT3. Next base: position 17,270 of record NZ_JBTVPY010000028.1, on the reverse strand, counting down.
AGTGTAAAGTTGTGTGCGAGCGTGTTAGCTTAATGCCCACTTTTGTATCGCGTGGAAAACATCAGTCAGAACATGAAGTTGGCTCCACGTTTTCAAGGGATAGGATGTCCTTTTCTTCATCATCATTTTTTGTTCAGGGGCTACGGGATTAGATGGATATCGGTCTGCGCGAATGGCTGATCGTCATTGGGCTTATCGTGATCGCCGGCATTCTGTTCGACGGCTGGCGTCGTATGCGGGGTGGCAAGGGCAAGTTGCGCTTCAAACTGGATCGCCACTTCGCCAACCAGCCTGACGATGGGGATGATAGCAACCCCGAACTGCTCGGGCCGTCCCGCGTGGTCGAGCACCGCGAGCCGGCGCTCGACGAGGAAGACCTGCCCAAGGTCAGCGCCAGGGAGTCGCGCGGCAAGCGCCGCGGCGAGCCGCGCCAGGGCGATCTGAACCTGGACGATCCGGCGCCGAACCTGCTCGGCCCGCTGGACGAGGAGGATTTCCCCAACCCGCTGGCCGAAGCGCCGCAGGAGAAGGAAAAGCCCAGGAAGGAGCGCAAGAAGGACAAGGAGCGCGCCGCCGCACCGGCTGCTGCCTCCGCGCCTCTCGCCCCGGTCGAGGAAGTGCTGATCATCAACGTCATCAGCCGCGACGAGAACGGCTTCAAGGGCCCGGCGCTGCTGCAGAACATCCTCGAAAGCGGCCTGCGCTACGGCGAGATGGATATCTTCCACCGTCACGAGAGCATGGCCGGCAACGGTGAAGTGCTGTTCTCGATGGCCAACGCGGTCAAGCCGGGCACCTTCGATCTGGACAACATCGACCAGTTCAGCACCCGCGCGGTGAGTTTCTTCCTCGGCCTGCCGGGCCCGCGCCATCCCAAGCAGGCGTTCGACGTGATGATCGCCGCCGCCCGCAAGCTGGCCCAGGAACTCAACGGCGAGCTGAAGGACGAGCAGCGCAGCGTGATGACCGCTCAGACCATCGAGCACTACCGCCAGCGGATCATCGACTTCGAGCGGCGCGCGCTGACCCAGAAGCGCTGATCCTGATACGAAAACCGCAGCGACAAGCAACAGGCCCCAAGCTGCAAGCCCTAGCGCTTGGCTTGGGGCTTTGCTTTTCTTTAGGGCTCCTGTCCTGCCGCTTACAGCTTGCAGCTTGAGGCTTCCCCAATGACCGATTCCCAGACCGCTGCCGAACGCATCGCCCAGTTGCGCAGCGAGCTCGACGACCACAACTACCGTTACTACGTGCTCGACGAACCGAGCGTGCCGGACGCCGAATACGACCGCCTGTTCCGCGAGCTGAAAGAACTGGAAGCCGAGCATCCCGAGCTGATCACCGCGGAGTCGCCGACCCAGCGCGTTGGCGGTGCGGCCGCCTCGGCCTTCGGTGAGGTGCGCCACGAAGTGCCGATGCTCAGTCTGGGCAACGCCTTCGAGGAGCAGGACCTGAGCGACTTCGACCGCCGCGTGCGCGAAGGCCTGGCCGACCAGTTGCCGTCCTCTGACCTGTTCGGCGGTGGCGTCGACGTGGAATACAGCTGCGAGCCCAAGCTCGACGGCCTGGCGGTCAGCCTGCTGTACGAGAATGGCCTGCTCACCCGTGGCGCCACCCGTGGCGACGGCACCACCGGCGAAGACATCAGCACCAACGTGCGCACCATCCGCAATGTGCCGCTGCGCCTGAAGGGCGACGGCTGGCCGGCAGTGCTGGAAGTGCGCGGCGAGGTGTTCATGTCCAGGGCTGGCTTCGACGCGCTCAACGCGCGGCAGATGGAAGCCGGCGGCAAGACCTTCGCCAACCCGCGCAATGCCGCCGCCGGCAGTCTGCGCCAGCTGGATTCGAAGATCACCGCCAGCCGTCCGCTGGAATTCTGCTGCTACGGCTTCGGCCGGGTCGAGGGCGGTGTGCTGCCGGATACCCAGGTCGGTATCCTCGAAGCACTCAAGGGCTGGGGGATCCCGATCAGTCGCGAGCTGAAGCTGGCCAAGGGTGTCGAGGGCTGCCGCGCCTACTACGAAGACATCGGCAGCCGCCGCGACAGCCTCGCCTACGAGATCGACGGCGTGGTGTTCAAGGTCAACCGCATCGACTTCCAGCGCGAACTGGGCTTCCGCGCCCGCGAGCCGCGCTGGGCCATTGCCCACAAGTTCACGGCCCGCGAGGAGCTGACCGAACTGCTTGACGTGGAGTTCCAGGTCGGTCGCACCGGCGCGGTGACGCCCGTGGCGCGCCTGAAACCGGTGCAGGTGGCTGGCGTGACCGTATCCAACGCCACCCTGCACAACATGGACGAGGTCGCCCGCCTGGGCCTGATGATCGGCGACACCGTAATCATCCGCCGCGCCGGCGACGTGATCCCGCAGGTGATGCAGGTGGTGACCGAGCGCCGCCCGGCGGACGCCCGCCCGGTGGAAATCCCCACCCAGTGCCCGGTGTGTGGCTCGCAGGTCGAGCGCACCCAACTGGTCAAGCGCAGCAAGGGCAAGGAATCGGTCAGCGAGGGCGCCATCTACCGCTGCGTCGGCCGGCTGTTCTGCCAGGCGCAGCTCAAGCAGGCGATCATCCACTTCGTCTCGCGCCGCGCGATGGACATCGACGGCCTCGGCGACAAGATCGTCGAGCAACTGGTGGACAAGGGCCTGGTGAAGTCCCCGGCCGACCTCTACACCCTGACATTCGAGCAGGTCATCGAGCTGGAAGGCTTCGCCGAAGTTTCCACGCGCAACCTGCTCGCCGCTATTGCCGACAGCCGCAAGCCCACCCTGGCGCGCTTCGTCTTCGCCCTGGGCATTCCGGACGTGGGCGAGGAGACCGCCAAGCTGCTGGCGCGCTCCCTGGGCTCGCTGGCGCGCATCCAGAAGGCTTTGCCGGAAGTGCTCACCTATCTGCCGGACGTCGGCGGCGAGGTGGCCTACGAGATCCATAACTTCTTCGATGACGAGCACAACCGCAGCGTCATCGCCGAGCTGCTCGCCCCCGAGCATGGCGTGCAGTTGCAGGACGAGGGCGAGGTCTCCGCCGAGTTCGCTGCCGTTGCCACGCTGGCGGGCTTCATCGACAAGCTGAATATCCCCTTCATTGCCGCCACCGGCGCCGAGAAGCTGGCTGACCGGACCGGCAGCCTCGACGCGCTCGTCACCCTCAGCCAGGACTGGCTGGACCTCAGCACCCTCAAGGGGGTGAACGAGAAGGCCAGGCAGTCGGTGCGCGAGTATTTCGCCAACGCTGTGCGTGTGGAGCGTGCCAAGGCTGTCGAAGCGCAGCTGGTAGAGTTCGGCATGCACTGGCGCAGCGAGCGCAAGGTGGTCGAAGGTCTGCCACTGGCCGGCCAGACCTGGGTGCTCACCGGCACGCTGGAGGCCATGAGTCGCGACGTCGCCAAGGAAAAGCTCGAAAGCCTGGGCGCCAAGGTGGCCGGTTCGGTCTCGGCCAAGACCCATTGCGTCGTTGCCGGACCGGGAGCGGGTTCGAAGTTGGTCAAGGCCCAGGAACTTGGCGTCGCCGTGATGGACGAAGAGCAACTGATCAGGCTGCTGGCCGATCACGGTATCGGCGTCTGACAAGCATTCATCAAGATCAACGTATCAAGGAGTCAATCCATGCCCATGACCAAGGACCAACTGGTTCGCGATATCGCCGAATCCCTCGACCTGACCCAGGCCGCCGTGCGCGGCGTGTTCGAGCAGTTGGCGCAGATCGCCCAGGACGCCCTGGAAAATGACGGCGAGCTGACCCTGCCGGGTATCGGCAAGCTCAAGGTCAGCGAGCGCGCTGCCCGTACCGGCCGCAACCCGCAGACCGGCAAGACCATCCAGATCGCCGCGAAGAAGTCGGTGCGCCTGGTGCCCGCCAAGGCCCTGGTCGACAGCCTGAACTGATCGGCAGGCCCGTTCCGCACAATGGGGCGGGCTGTCCGCTAGCGGAGAGCGAGATGGACAAGGCAAGAAAACAGCGCCTGCTCGGCGTGGCGGCACTGGTGCTGCTGTTCGGGGCCTACGTGGCCTGGACCGAGCGCCCGCAGATCGTCCTTCACTACGAGGGGCAGGGCGGGCCGGCGGTGAGCTACAGCTTCAAGGAAAATGGTGAGGAACGCCTGGCAGGAGAGATCAAGCCGGGCGAGGCGCGCGCATTCCCGCTGCGCCTGTGGCGCTCGGGCGAGTACCGCGTGGCCTTCCAGTTCCACCAGGGCGCGGAGCGCTATTCCACGTTCAGCACCCGTCCGGGCTACAGCAAGATGGACCTGTTCATCGGGCCGAACCTGGAAGTCTCCACCCAGCCCCGGCCCGAAGGATTGCTGCAGGCGCAGTGAGTCCCGTTACAGGTACTCGGCCACCAGCACCAGGTTGCGTTCGGCGCCAGCGGCGGCGCCTGCCGTCATGGCGCGAATGACCCTGTCGGTGCCGCCAGTGGTGGTGACCGCCGGGCCCAGTGCGCGCCCTTTCGTGTCCGTCAGCTGATAGTGCTTGCTGGGCAGTGCGCCCCGTGGCTCGTTGAGTTGCAGGAACATTGTCTGGTTGCATTGGCGTACCTGCACCTGGGCACTGCTGGCGGTCGAGCTCCCCAACTGGAGCTGGCAGCCGTCCTCGACGACGGCACCGGTGAACCGGACCATGCCATCGGCGGCCAGGAGCTGGCCACTGAAAAGCGTGGCCAGGAGCGTGGTGGATCGCAGGGCAATAGACATATCGGCATTCCTCGCTCGGTATTGGCCGCCCCTCATGGGCGGCCATGTTCCTAAGCGTCGGCCTAGTCGGGTGTTTCTCAATGAGTTGTAGGGTGATTCCCTTACTTTTCAGGGCGATTCGTGATGCTGATCGGGAATTGCTTGAAGGACGCACCTAAGTGCTTGAAGTACTTGTAACTTGCGAACAAGCCGCTACAATGGCGCGGCTCGCCGAACTGGCGAGATTCGCGATGGTGGCCCTGTCGGTCCCCCCGCAACGATTACTCGCTTACCTGGTCAGGTCCGGAAGGAAGCAGCCAAGGCGGGGACATTGTGTGCCGGGGTGTGGCTGACGGGGCCGCCTCCATTTCAGGGTCAGGAAAATCGCTCCGCCGTCCCGGGTGTCGAGCTTTTGCCTTGCCCTTGATGGTGCGGCCCCCTCAACGATAGTGGCTGAGGATGCGCTCGATCTCTCCGGAAGCCTTCAGCGCCGCCAACGCCGCCAGCACCTCGTCCGTGGACGTTTCCGGGCTGTCCAGCACCATGCACGACAGCGGGGTTTCCTCGATGATGCTGGCGGGTGTCAGCCGCTGGCTCTGCGGCAACGAGCGGTTGAACCAGTCCAGGGCGATTTCGCTGCTGATCGCGTACTGGTAACGGCCAATCTGCAGCTTCTTCAGTACCAGTTCCTGATTGCGCGCTTCATCGCGGGTTGCTCGGCCGCTTTCCAGCAGCGGCTGCAGGCGCGGGTAGTGGTAGCCGAGCACGGTGCCAACGGCCTGGCCGGATAGGCTCTGCAGGTCGCCCTTGAGGCCGGCGCGACTGACCAGCACGTCGCGCTGCATCATCAGCGGCACGCTCCAGCGGTAATCGTGGAAGTCGTGTTCGGTCCAGGCCGGTGCGACGTAGCAGCGCACGTCCACCGCGTGGCTGAGCAGCGCCTGCTCCACGCGGGCGCGGGGCAGGATATGGAAGACCGGCGTCCGATGCACCTGGCGGGCGGTTTCGGTGAACAACTCGAAGAGAATACCGCCGGTCAGCTTGTCGTCTTCGATTCGCGCCAGGGGCATCGCCCAGCTGTCGACCACCGAGAAGCGCAGGGGGCGGTCCTCGGCAAGGGTGACGGCAGAGCTCAACAGCAGGACGATGGCGAGCAGGCGCATCTAGACTCCGATGGCGGCGTAGTGGCGACACAATGCCTGTACGGGTCGGGCCTTGCCAAGATGTACCAAAGGCCAGAGCGGACATCGGGTGCAATTTACGGTCCGCTTCGCTAGGATTAGCCCACTTCTGCTCACCTGTCGCGATGGATATCAATGAGTTATCAGGTTCTTGCCCGCAAATGGCGTCCGCGTTCGTTCCGCGAAATGGTCGGCCAGACCCATGTGCTCAAGGCCCTGATCAACGCGCTGGACAACCAGCGCCTGCACCACGCCTACCTGTTCACCGGTACCCGCGGGGTGGGCAAGACCACCATCGCGCGGATCCTGGCCAAGTGCCTGAACTGCGAGAACGGTGTCAGCTCGACCCCGTGCGGGCAGTGTTCGGTGTGCCGCGAGATCGATGAGGGGCGCTTCGTCGACCTGATCGAAGTGGACGCCGCCAGCCGTACCAAGGTCGAGGACACCCGCGAGCTGCTCGACAACGTGCAGTATTCGCCGACCCGCGGGCGCTACAAGGTGTACCTGATCGACGAAGTGCACATGCTCTCCAGCCACAGCTTCAACGCCCTGTTGAAGACCCTGGAGGAGCCACCGCCCCACGTGAAGTTCCTGCTCGCCACCACCGACCCGCAGAAGCTGCCGGTGACCATCCTCTCGCGCTGCCTGCAGTTCTCCCTGAAGAACATGCCGCCGGAGCGGGTGGTGGAGCACCTGACCCATGTGCTGGGCGCCGAGAACGTGCCGTTCGAGGACGATGCGCTGTGGCTGCTCGGTCGTGCCGCCGACGGCTCCATGCGTGACGCCATGAGCCTCACCGACCAGGCCATCGCCTTCGGTGAAGGCAAGGTGCTGGCCGCCGACGTGCGCGCCATGCTCGGTACCCTGGATCATGGGCAGGTCTACGGCGTGCTCCATGCGTTGCTCGAAGGCGATGCCCGCGCACTGCTGGAAGCCGTCCGCCACCTGGCCGAGCAAGGCCCGGACTGGGGCGGTGTGCTGGCCGAAATGCTCAACGTGCTGCATCGCGTGGCCATCGCCCAGGCGCTGCCCGAGGCGGTGGACAATGGCCAGGGCGACCGCGACCGCGTGCTGGCGCTGGCCCAGGCGCTGCCCGCCGAGGACGTGCAGTTCTACTACCAGATGGGCCTGATCGGCCGCCGCGATTTGCCGCTGGCGCCCGATCCCCGTGGCGGCTTCGAGATGGTGCTGCTGCGCATGCTGGCGTTCCGCCCGGCCGATGCCGACGGCGCGCCCAGGTCGCCACTAAAGGATCTGGGGATCAGCAAGGCCACGGCTGATTCCAACCCGAACCCAGTGGCCGGCGCCGCCGTTGCAGCGCCGGTTGCATCCATTGCTCCGCCGCCTGTTGCGCCTGCGCCGGTCGCTCCCGTAGCTCCGGTCGCCGAGGTTGCGCCGGTCGTTGCCGCGCCGCAGCCTCAAACGGCTCCGGCTCCGGCTCCGGCTCCGGCTCCGGCTCCGGCTCCGGCTCCGGC
>NZ_JBTVPY010000028.1:0-9881 GCF_054720805.1 Pseudomonas sp. MT3 | reverse complement strand
TCCGGCTCCGGCTCCGGCTCCGGCTCCGGCTCCGGCTCCGGCTCCGGCTCCGGCTCCGGCTCCGGCTCCGGTCGTGGAGGCAGTGCCTGTTGCTGCTCCCGCGCCGGTCGTCGAAGCGTCCTCGGCTGCGGTCGAACCGCAATCGGAAGGGATCTCTGAGGCAGAGCCGGCTCCGGCCGTCGAACCTCAGCCGGCAGTTGCCGAAGCGCCGGTCGACCTGCCGTGGGACGAGCCTTCGGCACCGGTTGCCGCCGCCCCTGCGCCAGTCGAACCTGCTGCACCTGCACCTGCACCTGCACCTGCACCTGTAGCGGCAGCACCGGCTCCGGTGGAAGCGCCCGCTCCGGTCGTGGCCGAGGCTGACGATGACGACCGCGACGACGAGCCGCCGCCCGCCGAGGACTACTACGAAGTCGACATGGAGTCCTATGGCTACCTGGAGAGCGAAGCGCAGCAGGAAACCGCCGAGCCGGAACCCGAGCCCGCCGCCATGCCGGCAACGGGCCTTGCCGCCGAGTGGCTGGAGTTGTTCCCGCGGCTGGGCCTGGCCGGCCTGACCGCCAGCATCGGCGCCAACTGCACCCTGGTGGCGGTGAAGGGCGACAACTGGTACCTGCACCTGGACCCAGGGCAGAGTGCGTTGTTCAACCCCAACCAGCAGCGTCGCCTGAACGATGCGCTGAGCCAGTTCCACGGGCGCGCCCTGAGCCTGCAGGTGACCCTGCAGAAGCCCGAACAGGAAACCCCCGCCCAGGCCGCCGCGCGCAAGCGCGCCGAGCGTCAGCGCCAGGCCGAGGCATCGATTGCCGCCGACCCCTACGTGCTGCAGATGAAACAACAGTTCGCCGCGATCGTCCGCGACGGTACTATCGAACCCCTGGAAGCAAAGGCTTGATCGCCTGCGCCGACGACTGAACGAATCGAGGAACTCGACATGATGAAAGGTGGCATGGCAGGCCTGATGAAGCAGGCTCAGCAGATGCAGGAAAAGATGCAGAAGATGCAGGAAGAGCTGGCTAACGCCGAAGTGACCGGTCAATCCGGCGCCGGCCTGGTGAGCGTGGTGATGACCGGTCGCCATGACGTCAAGCGTGTCACCCTGGATGACAGCCTGATGCAGGAAGACAAGGAAATTCTCGAAGACCTGATCGCCGCCGCGGTAAACGACGCCGTGCGCAAGATCGAGCAGAACAACCAGGAGAAGATGTCCGGCATGACCGCCGGCATGCAGCTTCCCCCTGGCTTCAAGATGCCGTTCTGATCCAGGCGCTTCCCCTGTAGGAGCGAGCTTGCTCGCGAACGCTCTTCCGGCCCTGGTGGCTGGGGCAGGGTTCGCGAGCAAGCTCGCTCCTACAGTCGTTCTAATCCCCAGAAAACCCGAGACCGCCCCATGAGCTTCAGCCCGCTGATCCGCCAACTGATCGACGCCCTGCGCACCTTGCCCGGAGTGGGGCAGAAGAGTGCCCAGCGCATGGCGCTGCAGCTGCTGGAGCGGGACCGCAGCGGCGGCCTGCGCCTGGCCCAGGCGCTGACCCAGGCGATGGAAGGCGTCGGCCATTGCAAGCAGTGCCGCACCCTGTCCGAGGACGAGTTCTGCCCGCAGTGTTCCGATCCACGCCGTGACGACAGCCTGCTGTGCGTGGTGGAAGGGCCGCTGGACGTGTTCGCCGTCGAACAGACCGGCTATCGCGGCCGCTACTTCGTGCTCAAGGGGCACCTGTCGCCGCTGGACGGCCTCGGCCCGGAAGCCATCGGCATTCCCGAGCTGGAAGCGCGGATCAAGGCTGGCAACTTCAGCGAGATCATCCTGGCCACCAACCCCACGGTGGAGGGCGAGGCGACCGCCCACTATATCGCCCAACTGCTGGGCGGCGGCGACCTGGTGCTGTCGCGTATCGCCCACGGCGTACCGCTGGGTGGCGAGCTGGAGTTGGTGGACGGCGGCACCCTGGCCCACGCACTGGCGGGACGTAGGCCGATCAGCGGCTGATCCTTGCTCGGCAAGGGCTCCGGCGGCAGCAACGGTGCGATTCCCCGGCGCGCATGAGTTTGACGGCGCTTTTGTCCTAGCCGATGGCGGGTGTCTCGCCTTGTAAACCAAGCAAGCGCTCGGTAAGTTCTCAGGCATATTGTCTGGAGCCTTGCCATGTCCGTGTTCACCGACTACTTCGATGACAGCCACCGCCTGGTCCGCGACAGCGTTCGGCGCTTCGTTGAACGGGAAATCCTGCCCCACGTCGCCGACTGGGAGGAGGCCGAGGAGTTTCCCCGCGAGCTGTACCGCAAGGCCGGCGAGGCCGGCATCCTCGGCATCGGCTATCCGGAGGTGCTCGGCGGCAGCCACGAGGGCGACCTGTTCGCCAAGGTGGTGGCCAGCGAGGAGCTGATGCGCTGTGGTTCCGGCGGGTTGGTGGCGGGGCTGGGCTCGCTGGATATCGGCCTGCCGCCGCTGATCAAGTGGGGCCGCCCGGAACTGCGCGAGCGCATCGCGCCGCAGGTGCTGGCCGGCGAGAAGATCATGGCGCTGGCGGTCACCGAGCCGTCCGGCGGCTCCGACGTCGCCAGCCTGAAGACCCGCGCCGTGCGCGATGGCGATCACTACCGCGTGAGCGGCAGCAAGACCTTCATCACCAGCGGGGTGCGTGCCGACTACTACACCGTGGCTGTGCGCACCGGCGGCGATGGCTTCGGTGGCGTCAGCCTGCTGCTGGTGGAGAAGGGTACGCCCGGCTTCACCGTCAGCCGCAAGCTGAAGAAGATGGGCTGGTGGGCGTCGGACACCGCCGAGCTGTTCTTCGACGACTGCAAGGTGCCGGTGGAGAACCTGATCGGCGCGGAGAACATGGGCTTCGCCTGTATCATGGCGAACTTCCAGAGCGAGCGCCTGGCCCTGGCAATCATGGCCAACATGACCGCGCAGCTGGCGCTGGACGAGGCGCTGGCCTGGTGCCGCGAGCGTGAGGCGTTCGGCAAGCCGATCGGCAAGTTCCAGGTGCTCAAGCATCGGTTGGCGGAGATGGCCACGCAGGTCGAAGTGTCGCGCGAGTTCACCTATCGCCAGGCGGCGAAGATGGCGGCCGGCAAGAGCGTGATCAAGGAAATCTCCATGGCCAAGAACTTTGCCACCGACGTCGCCGACCGGGTGACCTACGATGCGGTGCAGGCGCTGGGCGGCATGGGCTACATGCGCGAGAGCCTGGTGGAGCGGCTGTACCGCGACAACCGCATCCTTTCGATCGGCGGCGGCACGCGGGAAATCATGAACGAGATCATCGCCAAGCAGATGGGGTTGTAACGGGTACGGACCGCTTTTCGTAGTTGCGAGCCTGCAAAAGCTGAAGCCGTGCGCCAGCGCTCTGACTGCGCCGCCAGGTTGCCGGCGGACAACCGATCAGACCCTGGAAGCGCTCGGCCAGCAGCGATCGCGAGGTGCCGGCGCAGCGTGCCAGTCGGGACTGACCCGCTCGCCGCCGCCCTTCCAGTGGGCGGTGGCGGCGACATCCTGACTCCGGGCGATGGCGGGCCGCTGGCGCACCCGGTGGGCCAGGCGCCGTTGTGCGGCGAGGATGGTTTCCGAACTTACGGACAGTCCCTCGCCGGGAGCTTTCAGAAATTCTGGGCGTGATCCGACCGCCGCGATGGGCCGTCGGACGATCGGGCGGGGAAGGCCGACGCCGGAGCAGGACGGAAGCCGGTGCGCGGCGCAGTATGAAGGTGCGGGAGGTTGCAGTCCCCGTCCGTTCCTTCCCACTGGAGACTGCCATGCCCCGGTTCGTTATCGAGCGCGAAATCCCCGGCGCCGGAGCCCTGCCCGAGCGTGATTTCAAAGCCATCGCACAGACGTCCTGCAAAGTCCTGAATCAGTTGGGGCCGCAGACTCAATGGCTGCCAGCTACGTGCTCGACGACCGCATCTACTGCCCGTACATCGCCCCCGACGAGGCCACCGTGCGCGAGCACGCGAGCCTGGGCGGCTTTCCGGCCAGCGGGGTGTCGCAGGTCGTCACCATCCTCGATCCGACCACCGCCGAATGAGTGCGCCCGCTCGGCCTGGAGAGATACCAATGAGCACCGCCGTAGACCTCAATGCCCTGAAACAACGCCAGATGGCCACCTGGGCCAGCGGCGACTACGCCGTGATCGGCACCACCCTGCAGATTGTCGGCGAGCGTCTGGCCGAAACCTGCGACCTGCTCTGCGACGAGCGGGTGCTGGATGTCGCCGCCGGCAACGGCAATGCCACCCTGGCGGCGGCCCGACGCGGTTGCCGGGTCATGTCCACCGACTATGTGCCGCGCCTGCTGGAACTGGGAGCCGAACGTGCCCGCGCCGAGCATCTGGATGTGGAATTCCGCGAGGCCGACGCCGAAGCGTTGCCCTTCGAGGCGGGCGGTTTCGATGCCGTCGTCTCGACCTTCGGTGTGATGTTTACTCCCGATCAGTCCAAGGCAGCCTCGGAGCTGGCGCGAGTCTGCCGTTCCGGCGGGCGCATCGGCTTGGCCAACTGGACGCCGGAAGGCTTCATCGGTCAGTTGTTCAAGGTGCTTTCGGGTTACGTGCCGCCGGCTGCCGGCGTGCGTCCGCCGTCGGCCTGGGGGCGGGAGGAGCACCTGCGCGAACTGTTCGGCGACTCGATCAGTGAACTGCGCGCCTCGCGGCAGACCTTCAACTTCCGTTATCGCTCTGCGGCGCATTTCATCGAGATCTTCCGCGACTGGTACGGCCCGCTGCACAAGGCCTTTGCCAGTCTGCCGGAGGCTGAAGCGAAAGGATTGGAGCGTGACCTGACGCAATTGCTGGAGGCGAGCAATCGTGCGGGGCCGGCGTCGCTGGTGGTGCCCAGCGAGTATCTGGAGGTGGTGCTGATTCGTCGCTGATAAAAAAGGCGCTCACCCGGGGGTAGAGGGTGAGCGCCGCCCCGACAGGGAAAAGGGACTCTTACTTGGCTTCGTACCCTTCAGCACCTTGCTTGCGCTTGGGTTTGGGGGCGAAGCGCTTGGCCAGTTTCATGCTGCCGGTGACCACGTTCTGGTACCAGACCGGTAGCAGGCGCAGCATCAGGTCGATGGCGTGGGCGTCCGTGCCGATCAGGATGCGCCGCGAGTCGCGCTCCACGCCTCGGATGATTACCTGCGCGGCCTTCTGCGGGGTGGTGCGCAGCAATTGGTCGTTGAACTGGCTGCGGGCGGCTTCGGCGTTCTGCCCGGTGACCTTGGCCATGCTCTCGTTCATTCGCGCGGTCTTGGCGATGTTGGTCTTGATCCCGCCGGGGTGCACGCAACTGGCGGAGACGCCGCCGCGTTCCATGTCCAGCTCCTGGCGCAGCGACTCGGTGAAGCCGCGCACGGCGAACTTGGTGGCGTTGTAGGCGCTCATGCCTGGCTGGGAAAACAGGCCGAACACGCTGGAGACGTTGACCACGTGGCCGTCGCCGGACGCCTTAAGGTGTGGCAGGAAGGCCTTGGTGCCGTAGACCACGCCCCAGAAGTTGATGTTGGTGATCCACTCGTACTCTTCGTAGTCGCTGGCTTCCACGGTGCCGGCATGTGCGACGCCGGCGTTGTTGAACACCAGGTTGACCTTGCCGTGCTCGCGGGCGGCCTTGTCGGCCCAGGCGTGCACCTGCTCGCGGTCGGCGACGTTCACCGTGTCGATGGACACACGCACCCCGGAGGAGGTGAGCAACTGACGGGTTTCCTCCAGGCCGGCGGCGTTCACGTCCGCCAGCGCCAGGTGGCAGCCACGGGAGGCCAGTTCGATGGCCAGGGCGCGGCCGATGCCGGAACCGGCGCCGGTGATGGCGGCGACTTTGTTCTCGAAGTTCTTCATGCCGACATCTCCTCGGCGTGGCGTTGCGGTTGGACGACAGGACTGCTCAAGGGCTTGGCCTTCAGATGATAGGCGCTGGGGTCGAACTGGCTGGTCAGCGCGCGGAAGCGCCAGGTAAAGCCCGGCCACAGGGTGCAGTTGCGCCCGCTCACCGGGTGCAGGTACCAGCTCTTGCAGCCGCCGGTGTTCCACACGCTGTGGTTGAGGCCGCGCTGCAGCTTCTCGTTCCAGCGCTCCTGCACCTCTTCCTTCACTTCGACGCTCTGCAGTTCGCGGCGGTCCATCAGCTTGATGGCGCCGAGCACGTAGGTAATCTGCGACTCGATCATATAGACCATCGAGTTGTGGCCCAGGCCGGTGTTCGGACCCATCAGGAAGAACAGGTTGGGGAAGCCGCGGGTCATGGTGCCCTTGTAGGCTTCCGGGCCGTTCTTCCAGGTATCGAGCAGGTCGACGCCGTTCTTGCCGAACACCACGCCGCGCGGGATGGGATCGTTGGCGGTGAAGCCGGTGCCGAAGATGATGGTGTCCACCTGGCGCTCGCGGCCGTCGCTGGTGACGATGCTGTTGGCCTTGATCTCGCGGATGCCGTCAGTGATCACCGAGGAATTGGAGGCGGTCAGCGCCGGGTAGTAGTTGTGCGACATCAGCACACGCTTGCAGCCGATGGTGTAATCCGGGGTCAGCTTGCGGCGCAGGTCCGGGTCCTTGACCTGTCGGCGGATGAAGCGCTCGGCCTGCTTGCCCACCAGCTTCATCGCCCAGGGCGCGAAGGTGAAGCCCAGTACACGGCCTTCGAGCATGCTGTACAGCGCGCCGCGCCAGAGCTTCTGTGCCAGCGGGAAGTGGCGGAAGCGTGCGCGCTCCTTGTCGCTGATGGCACGGTCGGGCTTGGGCAGGATCCACGGCGCGGTGCGCTGGTAGAGGTCGAGCTTGGCCACCTGCGGCTGGATTTCCGGGACGAACTGGATGGCCGAGGCGCCGGTACCGATCACCGCCACGCGCTTGCCGGTCAGATCGTAGTCATGGTCCCACTGCTGCGAGTGGAAGGCCTTGCCCTGGAAGTTTTCCAGGCCGTTGAGTGCCGGGATCGAAGGGATCGACAGCGCACCCATGCCCGACACCACGGCCTTGGCGGTGTAGTGGTTGCCGGCGGCGTCGAACAGGTGCCAGAGCTGCTGCTCGTCATTCCACTCGAAGCGCAGCATCTCGGTATTGAGCAGAGTCTTGTCTTCCAGACGGTACTTCTTCCAGCAGTTCTCCAGGTAGGCGCGGATTTCCGGCTGGGGGGCGAACATGCGCGTCCAGCCCGGGTTCGGCTCGAAGGAGAAGGAGTAGACATGGGATTGCACGTCGCAGGCGCAGCCCGGGTAGTTGTTGACGCGCCAGGTGCCGCCGACGCCGGCATCCTTTTCGAACAGCAGGAAGTCGTTCTCGCCTTCCTGCTTCAGGCGGATCGCCATGCCCAGCCCGGAAAAACCGGTGCCGATGATGGCGATCTTGCAGTGTCTGCTCGGGGCAGTCTGAGGTTGCGTGCTCATACCCGTACTCATGGCCAAGCTCCTGTTATGATTATTGCTGGCGTATACAACTGTCTACGTGGCTAGAATGTAGACATCTGTATACTTCGGGGTCAACCAACCTTAGGTAGGGTCGGACGGGAGCCTTATGGACATCGAACAGGAAGAACGGCCGGCGGAAGCGGCGGGCAAGCGGGCGTTGATCGATGCGGCGCTGCGTCTGGCCTCGGGGCGGCGCAGCCTGAGCAGCCTGGGATTGCGCGAACTGGCACGGGAAGCGGAGTTGAATCCGAACACCTTCTACCGGCATTTCGGTGACGTCGACGACCTGGGGCTGGCGATCATCCGCGACATCGCCGCCCAACTGCGCCAGCCGCTGCGCGACCTGCGCCGTGAGGCCGCCGAGCGTGCACAATCGGGGGAGGGCGCCGCCAGCGCGCCCTTCGGTCTGGACATGGAGCGGGGCCTACGGGTGACGCGGGAAACCGTGCGGCTGTTCTTCGACTGCGTCGAGAGCCACCCGGAGGCCTTCATCATCGGCGTGCGCGAACTGCACGGCCCGTCTCCGGTGCTGCGCGCGGCGCTGGCGCGGGTGATGGATGAGTTCGGCGAGGACATGGCCGAGGATATCCGCCAGTTCCACCTGCTGCCGGAGATCGACGAGGGCGAGCTGAACCAGCTGTCGCGCGCGATCAGCCGACAACTGTTCCAGCAGTCGCTGGATTACCTGGAGCGCCCGCCGGAGCAGCGTGCGGACGTCTGTGCCCTGGCCGTGCGACAAATCCTGTTGCTCTTCACCGGTGTCGCGGTGCTGCAGACTTTCGGCATGCTGGCCAGGCTCTGAATCTTCTTTGTCATGATCGGGTTGCCTGAGATGGCCATGTCGACCTTGCCCCTGTTCGGTGGTTGCGCCTGTGGCGCGGTGCGCTACCGTGTGGACGCCGAGCCGCAGGAGACCGGCTACTGCCACTGCCGCATCTGCCAGAGGTCCAGCGCCGCGCCGGCGGTGCCCTGGGCGGTGATTCCGCTGACGGGGTTCGCCTACCTGTCCGGTGAGCTGGGCCTGTGGCGTTCGAGCGAGGAGGGCGAGCGGCGCTTCTGCGTGAAGTGCGGCACGCCATTGGAGTTCCGGGTGCGGGACGGTGAGACGGTCGGGCTCAACATCGTGACCCTGGACGAGCCGGAACGGATCGAGCCGCAGTGCCATATCTGGTGTTCGTCGCAACTGTCCTGGTTCGATACCAGGGACGATCTGCCACGTCGGCAGGAGGGCTAGCCGGCTTTCGTAGGAGCGGACTCCGTCGTCCGCGATAGGGCCGCATCGCGCTGGACGGCATCGCGGACGGAGTCCACTCCTACGTACAGATGGCCATTGATGCATTAGGTTGAATGAAAAACGCCAGGCATTACCTGGCGTTTTCTATTTCACCCCGAGGATCAGCCGGCAAAGTCCAGCTGGTCTTTCCAGCGGGTTTCCAGTGCCTTGGTGTCATGGTCGAAGGGGTGGAAACCAGGGCGGAAGTAGTCCAGCCACGGGCGGATCAGGTTGACGAAGTAGCCACGGCGCGGGTGCAGCAGCACGCCCAGGCCGTGCTTCCAGCTGCGCCAGTTGAACAACTGGCCGTCGCGGCGCAGCAGGTTGATCTGGAAGCCGGCGATGACCCCGAGGAAGATCACGGTGGTCAGCAGCATCACCGCTGTACGAGTGAAATAACCGCCGTAGACCTGCTGGTAGACGTCGTAGGCCACCGCCTTGTGCTCGTTCTCCTCGACGGCGTGCCACATCCACAGCTTGTACATCTTGTCCGACTTCATCTGGCTGCTCAGGTCTTCGCGCTTGAGCAACTGCTCGGCCATCGTCGCGGTGAAGTGCTCCAGGGCGCAGGTGATCGCCAACTGGTGCTTCTTGGTGGTGACCTTGCTGATGTTCTCCAGCAGGACCTTGATGCGCAGTTCCAGGGTCTCCAGGTCGATCCCGTGCTCGTCGGCATACTCGTTGTAGGCCGCGTGCTCCTTGGAGTGCATGGCTTCCTGGCCGATGAAGGCGCTGACGTCCTTCTGCAACTGCGGGTCCTGGATGCGCTCGCGTACGGCGCGCACGCTGTCGACGAAGAACTTCTCGCCGTAGGGGAAGAGCGACGACAGATTGTTCATGAAGTGGGTCATGAAGGGTTGTCCGTCCCACCAGTATTTCGGCGTTTCGCTGAAGCTGAAGTCCATGCGACGGACCGGGAAGTTGGCGCGGATCGGCGTGGTGCTGGCATTCATGACTAACTCCTTGTTGTTGTGCGGGCTTGGGATGCGGGAGCGCGGCAGGTGCGGCGACCCGGGCAAGTCCTGTCGTTAGTTCGCTATGCCACCTCGGAATGTGTCATTAGCTGATGTCATATTCGAAGTGTTGTCGGACAATCGCCAGGTCATATCCGGTCATGGATGGGTCGAATCAGGCCAAGGCGGCCACGACCAGCCTTAGGATAGGGCGGTAGAAAGTAAGCGAACGGGCATTACACGTTGCCAGCGGATACCCAGTTGT
>NZ_JBTVPY010000027.1:0-87664 GCF_054720805.1 Pseudomonas sp. MT3 | reverse complement strand
TCTGCCGGCGGCATCGGGTGGCAGCTACTTTTTCAACAGAATCGGTCGAAAGCGGACGTTTGGCCCCTTAGGGCAGCCCAGCCGGCATACCTGCTCGACTGGACCTCATTTCAGAGTTGCTTCTTCCGAATACTCACAATTTTCGAGGCTCCCCCTTCATAGAGGAACTCGAAATCCACCTTATCGCCGATCTGCAGCCCTTTCAGTTGCTCTTCGGTCACCTTGAAGCCCATCGTCATTGGCGGCCATTTCAGTGCTGCAACGGGGCCGTGAGCGAGCGTAACGGTATGTCGCTCGACGTCGATGGCCTTGATAGTGCCTTCCGCGCTGGCAGGTGCAGCCGCCTGGCTACTCTCCATGTTCATTCCATCCATCCTCATGCCGGGCATATCTTCGGCGATCGCGGAAAAAGACAGGGCGAACATCAGTGCGCCAGCGGTAATGAGTGGGGTGCTCATGCGGTAACTCCTTTGTGGGAATGAGCGGGCTCACTGGAATGACGACGGCGCATCAGCCAGTAAGCCGCAGGGATGACGAAAAGCGAGAGCAGAGGGGCGGTGATCATGCCGCCGACCATGGGTACGGCGATGCGGCTCATCACTTCGCTGCCCGTGCCACTGCCCCACAGGATCGGCAGCAACCCGGCAACGATCACGGCAACCGTCATAGCCTTTGGGCGTACACGCTGAACCGCGCCTTCGCGGATGGCCGCGAGCAGTTCATCAGGCCCACCGGCATCCGGGCGTTCGGCCCAGGCATTCTTCAGGTAGACCAGCATGATCACGCCGAACTCCGCTGCGACCCCCGCCAGGGCAATGAAGCCGACCCCGGTGGCTACCGACAGGTTGAAGCCCATCAGGTACAACAGCCATACGCCCCCAGTCAGGGCGAACGGTAGTGTGGCCATGATCAGCACAGCCTCATCGAAACGCCTGAAAGTCAGGTACAACAGCACGAAGATGATCGCAAGCGTCGCCGGCACCACCAGCTTGAGCCGGGCGTTGGCGCGCTCCAGATATTCGAACTGGCCGGAGTAGCTCAGGCTCATACCCGGCGCGAGCTTCACATCGCGCTCCACCGCTTGGCGCAGGTCCGCCACCACCGACGCTAGGTCACGGCCGCGCACATCGACATAGACCCAACCGGAAAGGCGAGCGTTCTCGCTTTTGAGCATCGGTGGACCTTCGCTGATACGCACCCGCGCCACACTGCCGAGGGTGATCTGCCCGCCCTGGGAGGTGTATATCGGCAATTGCTGCAGCGCATCAACGGAGTCGCGCCACTCGCGCGGATAGCGCACGTTGATCGGGTAGCGGGCGAGGCCTTCGACCGTTTCGCCAACGTTTTCGCCACCTATGGCGCTGCTGACGATGGCCTGCACGTCGGCGATGTTCATGCCGTAGCGGGCCGCCGCCTGGCGGTCGATGTCGACGTCGATGTAGCGCCCGCCGGTGAGGCGTTCGGCCAGAGCCGAACTCACACCGGGAATTCCCTTAGCCACCCGCTCCACTGCCTGGGTGGCGCGGTCGATCTCGGTCAGGTCGGTGCCGGCGACCTTGACCCCGATGGGGCTCTTGATGCCGGTGGCGAGCATATCGATGCGGTTGCGAATCGGCGGAATCCAGATGTTGGTCAGGCCCGGCACCTTCACCACGCGGTCCAGTTCCTCCACAAGTTTTTCGCTGGTCATGCCTGGCCGCCATTGCTCCTTTGGCTTGAAGCGGATGGTGGTTTCGAACATCTCCAGCGGCGCCGGGTCGGTGGCCGACTCGGCGCGACCGGCCTTGCCGAACACGCTGGCCACTTCCGGCACGCTTTTGATCAGCCGGTCGGTGCTCTGCAGCAGCTCCGAGGCTTTCTGCGCAGACAGGCCGGGCAGCGCGGAGGGCATGTACAGCAGGTCGCCCTCGTCCAGCGGCGGCAGGAACTCGCCCCCCAGATGGGAAAGCGGCCACAGGCCGGTGAGGAAGACCATTGCCGCGGCTGCGAGTGTCGTCCGGGGATAGCGCAGCACCGCATCCAGCGCAGGCTGGTAAAGGCGGATCAGCCAGCGGTTGAGCGGGTTGCGCTGTTCCGAGGGCAAGCGCCCCCGAATCCAGTACCCCATCAGCACCGGCACCAAGGTTACGGAAAGTCCGGCGGCGCCGGCCATGGCGTAGGTCTTGGTGAATGCGAGTGGGCCGAATAGCCGGCCTTCCTGCGCCTGCAGGGTGAACACCGGGATGAACGACAGGGTGATGATCAGCAGGCTGAAGAACAGTGCCGGTCCGACCTCCACGGCGGCCTCGGTCATCACCCTCCAGTGCTGTTCGCCCACCAGCGGCGTACCGGGGTGGCGCTCGTGCCAAGCCTCGATGCGCTTGTGTGCGTTCTCGATCATCACGACTGCCGCGTCGACCATCGCGCCGATGGCGATGGCGATGCCGCCCAGGGACATGATGTTGGCATTGATCCCCTGGTGACGCATGACGATCAGCGCGATGAGCACGCCCACGGGCAGCGAAACAATCGCTACCAGCGACGAGCGCAAGTGCCAGAGGAAGGCCGCGCAGACCAGCGCGACGACAATGAACTCCTCGATCAGCTTGCGGCTGAGATTGGACAAGGCACGGTCGATAAGCTGACTGCGGTCGTAGGTGGTGACGATCTCCACCCCCTCGGGCAGGCTCTTCTTCAGCGACTCCAGCTTGTCCTTCACCCGTGCGATGGCTTCGCGGGCGTTCTTGCCGCTGCGCAGGACGATCACTCCACCAACCGCTTCGCCTTCGCCGTCCAGTTCGCCGATGCCCCGGCGCATCTCCGGGCCGAGCTGGACTGTGGCGACATCACCCAGGGTTACTGGGCTGCCGTTGGCGGCCAGGCGCAAGGGGATGGCGCGGAAGTCGGAAAGAGTCTCGAGGTAACCCGAGGCACGCACCATGAACTCCGCCTCGCCGAGCTCGAGCACGCCGCCGCCGGTCTCCTGGTTTGCCTTGCCGATGGCCTCGATCACCTGGCCTTGAGTAATGCCGAGGCTGGCGAGGCGCACCGGGTCGAGCAACACCTGGTACTGCCGAACCATGCCGCCGACCGTGGCAACCTCGGCGACATCCGGCACCGTCTTGAGCTCGAACTTGAGGAACCAGTCCTGCAGAGCTCGCAATTGGGCCAGGTCATGCCGGCCCGTGCGGTCGACCAGGGCGTACTGGTAGATCCAGCCGACACCGGTGGCATCCGGGCCGAGCGCCGTCTTCGCCGTGGGCGGCAGGCGCGACTGCACCTGGTTCAGGTACTCCAGCACCCGCGATCGCGCCCAGTAGAGGTCCGTGCCGTCCTCGAACAGCACGTAGACGAAGCTGTCGCCGAAGGAGGAAAACCCGCGCACGGTCTTGGCGCCGGGCACCGACAGCATGGTGGTGGCCAGCGGGTAGGTGACCTGATTCTCGACGATCTGCGGCGCCTGCCCCGGGTAGCTGGTGCGGATGATCACCTGCACGTCGGAGAGGTCCGGCAGTGCATCGACAGGCGTGCTGCGCAGCGACCAGACGCCCCAAGCGACAATGAACAGGGTGGCCAGCAGTACCAGGAAACGATTGGCTACCGACCAGCGTATGAGCTTCGCGATCATGGCTGTTGCTCCTGCTTGCGCACCTGTTCGATTACCAGCCCTGCATCTCCCTGGCTGACGCCGAAGCGGATGCGATCGCCGGGGTTCAGGCCGGCTGCCAGCTCAGGACGAGCAAGGGCGAAGGTCATGGTCATGCCGGGCATGCCCAGCGTATTGAATGGGCCGTGGCTGATGGTCATGCCCTGTGCGGTGATGTCCACGATGCGGCCATCCGCCTCATGCACAGGAGGCATCGTCATCTGCGCCTTCGATTCATCCACCGTACGCGCCTCGATGCCTTTCAGGCTGGCCTCCGAATCGATGAGGAATTGTCCTGAGGCGACCACTCGCTGGCCTTCGTCCAGACCTTGCAGCACGGCTACCAGCCCATCGTTCTCCTGGCCGAGACGGACTTCCACCGGGCGGAACCGCCCCTGGTCTTCCGCCAGCATCACCAGGTTGCGCTTGCCGGTGCGGATCACCGCTTCACCAGGGATCTGCAGCACGGCGCTCTGCCCGGCCAGGCCGAGGCTGACCTGCGCGGTCATGCCGGGGCGCAGTTGCCCGTCCGGGTTGGGTAGCTCGATGCGCAGGCGCAAGGTGCGGCTCTGCTGGTCGTTCTCCGGCAGGATGCTGGTCAGGGTGCCGCTCACCGGGCGATCGGGAAAGGCCGGCAGGCGGGCATCGACCGACTGGCCGACCTTGAGGCCCGCAGCCTGCACCTCCGGTACAGCAGCCTCCAGCCAGACGTGCCCCAGGCCATTGATCCTGGCCAGGGGCGCACCGGCCGCCAGGGTCATCCCGGGGCGCACCTCCAGCTCACGGATCACCCCGGCAATCGGGGCGTTCAGAGTGGTCACGGCCTGGACCTTGCCGCTGCGTTCTACCTGCTGCACGAGTCCGGTCGGCATGCCTGCCAGCAGCAACCGCTGGCGCGCCGCCGCCAGCAATGCCGGTTCGCCAGCATGACGCAAGGCGAGGAACTCTTCCTGCGCCGCCGCCCATTCCGGCACCAGCACATCGACAATCGGGGCCCCGGCGGCCACCACATCGCCGGGCGCGCGGGAATAGGTACGCTCGACGAAACCGCCAGCGCGGGCTTGTAGCACAGCCACGTCGCGGTCGTTGAAGGCCAGTACGCCGGTGACTTGCAGCGTGCGGTCAAGCTTGCCGCGGGTGACGCTGGCCAGGCGCACGCCGAGGTTCTGCTGGATGCCCGGCTCGATGCGCACCGCTGGCGCGCTGTCGGCGGCAGGGGCAGCCTCGGCGTACTTGGGCACCAGCTGCATGTCCATGAATGGCGACTTGCCCGGCGCATCGAAGTGCTGCTGCGGAACCATCGGGTCGTACCAGTAGAGCGGTTTGCTCTCCGGGGTGACCGAAACTGCAGGTGACTGCGCCTGGTTCTGACGGGCCAACCAATAACCGCCAGCGCCCCCCACCGCCAGGGTGAGGATCAATAGCGCTGAAGTGTTCCAAGGGAAACGGCTCATATGCGCCCCTCCTCGTAGGTGAAGTAGAGACGCGCAGCGACCTGTGCCAGGGCGCCTTGCAGGTCGATCTGTTTGAGCCTGGCCTCGACCAGTTGCCCGCGGGCACTGACGACGCCATCGAGCCCGGCCTTACCGGCGCGGTAGCCGGCGCTGGCAAGGTGCACCTTCTCCTCAGCCAGCGGCACCAGGGTGGCAGCGCTGCGCTCGACGGCGCGTTGCAAGCGCAGGTATTCGGCTAGATCGTCCTCCAGCGCCTGTTCGTGCTCGCGAGCCAGTGCATCGCGCTCGGCTTCCAATTGGCGAACCTGGGCGCGCCGTGCGGCGATCTTCGGGTCTTGGCGGGTACCGGTGAACAACGGCAGGTCGAAGCTCACCTGCAGCGTCATCATGTCGCCGAATTCGCGGCCTCGCCGCTGATAGTCAACCTCCCAGCTCCAATCCGGCTTCTTCTCCGCTACGGCCTCGCGCACCAGGGCTTCAGCTTCTCGGGTCATTGGCTCGTAGGCAGCGAGCTCCGGGTGCTGATGCAGGTGCTGCAACGAGTGGGAGGCGTCGATGGACCAATGCGGGAAGTCACCACTCAGTTCTTGCGGCGCGTCCTGGCCAATCCAGCGCTTGAGCGCTGCGCGCGCCTGGGCGGATTGGCGCAGCAGATCGTCCTTCTGCTCGTCGAGCAGGGCTGCCTCCTGACGTGGGGCTACCGCATCGACTGTGCTTGCGCTACCCCCGGCCAGACGTGCGCGAACG
Organism: Pseudomonas sp. MT3; assembly: GCF_054720805.1. Lineage (NCBI taxonomy): Bacteria > Pseudomonadati > Pseudomonadota > Gammaproteobacteria > Pseudomonadales > Pseudomonadaceae > Pseudomonas > Pseudomonas sp. MT3. Next base: position 81,838 of record NZ_JBTVPY010000027.1, on the reverse strand, counting down.
GTGGTATCAAGGAGGCGATTCTCGCGATAGAAGTCGTCGAACATCGCCAACTTGCGTTGCAACGTATAGGCCGCGATCCAGGCCTGGGCCGAGGCGCTGCGGACTTTCAGCCGCTCTACTTCCGCTTCGGCATCAGCGCGAGCAACGGCGGCCAGCGCGGACTCTATGCGCGCTTTGCGCTTGTCGCCGTTGGGCATCTCCTGCATCAGACCGACCACCTGCATGGACATGTTGTCGCGCTGAGTGCTCCAGCGCTCATCACCCTCAATGGGAACATTCTGCAAACCCAGGTTGAGCTTGGGGTCGGGCAACTCCCCGGCGGGAATGGCGGCACTTTTGGCTGCGGAGACTTTCTCGCTCTGTGCGAGTAATGAAGGGGCGTTGCGTTCAGCCAGCAACAGGGCGTCGTCCAGTGACAGAGACGATGCCTGCGCCGACAGACCCGGCAACAGCGCGAGCAGCAGCCAGCCGGGATTTAGTCGGACGTGAGTCACGATGAGGATTCCTCTGGAAAACCAGCGCGTGAGCGCAAGCCACCCGGCAGCCGTTGGAACTGCGGGCAGGGTTCAGGTCGAGAGAGGAATCAGACGCAGGGAGGTCGCCAGAGGTCTGCAGGTGCCTGGCTAAGTACTACATCGGTGTATGGCAATGGGCGCGGGGGAGTAGCTACGGGATGAGGCGACTTCAGAACGCTAATCTGCAACAGGCTGCTGGTCTTGCACTCTTGCCCGCTCTTACAGTCCTTCTTGCCATGCTGGGTCATATTGCCCAAGTCCTGGCAGCAGTCCTGATCCATGCCTGCCATTTGGCCCATACCCACACTCTGCATCGGGCAAGGTTCAGTGGGCGCCGCGATTCCCGCCATCCCAGTGAGAGGAAGCGTAAGGCTTAGAAGCAAAACCATGAGCAATCGAAGGCGACGGATCATGCTGGGCAGTGTATTCACACCTTTCTGAGGCGGCAACTGAATCCCAAGCGGTGCGTATCAGTCTGTAGTCTGAATCTCCGAGGTCCGCTATTGGCCGATTCTTTTGAAAAAGGCGGTTCTGCAGCAGCCAGCCGCCCAGGTGCGCCAGCATTCGAAGTGGCTGCAAGTCACTTCAAGTTGCCTTTCGGCGATTAACTGAGCGTCCGGGCTCAGGTGTGATGGTTAATTCGAGGGTTTCTGCTCGCCGCAGGCGTACCTATCCCGTGAGCGGTGGCCCTTGAGGCAAGGGCTTGGCCATGCGGCGCAGGTTCTGTACGGTCGCGGCCAAGGTGAATTCGTCAGTCGCGCCTGTCAGGCCGCGCAGCCGCAAGCGGTCGAGTTTCATGATCCGTTTGAGGTGGGCGAAGAGCATCTCCACCTTCTTGCGCTCGCAGCGGAAGACGAGATATTCCGGTGTCTTGGCGATGCGTCGCGCTACGTCGCGGGCCGCTTCATGGATGCTGCGGACGATCTTCCGAGAGGTTCAGGTGCACCTCTTCGCACAATCGACGCTCGGAACGGATGCCATAGCAGTAGCCGACGACCAGCATGCGTACCATCAATTCGGGATCGATCGAGGGGCGCCCGATGGGGCTGTAGAAATCCGCCAGGTGGGCGTGCAGGTCACTGAGATCCAGGCACTGGTCGATGCTGCGCAGGAGGTGTTGGGGCGGGACGTGCTCTTCCAGATTGAACGAATAGAACAGGCGCGCCTGCCCTCCCGGTAACTGTCCCATCATGCTGCCTGCCCCCACGCCCGCTGAGCGTGCGATTTTGCCGGAGGCATCGGGTGGCAGCTACTTTTTCAACAAAATCGGCCAGAAGCAATCATCGCCTTAGCTCCGTTTCCTCCTGTTTGAAAATGCGGAACCCGCGCGCCTGATAATTTCCAAGCGCAGCAGGATGGTCGAATGTGCATGTATGTACCCACACCCTTTCCGTACCCTGCCATTCCCATGCGGATCGAATGGCATGACTCAAGAGTGCTCCGCCGAAGCCGCACCCTAGAAACTGAGATGCCAGCCCGAAGTAACGGATTTCACTGTTGCAACCGTCGGGGCGATACAGTTCGTAATAGCCGGCGATCGCACCACGGTGATAGGCGACCCAGGTACGGTGGCAGTCCTGCTCAACGAGTGCCTGCCAATCGGCATCGCTCCAGGCATCGAGATCGCCCCACTCCCAGGGCGTGCCAACCAGCTCATAGAGAAACCGGTTGAATGCGGCCTGAGGCACTTCACATTCGATAATTTGAAGGTCATGCGGTTGTGACTTTGCCTTCAACTCGTCTGCTGAGGTCATTTCCAAGTAATAAGTGGTGTAAGTCTGCTCCATCGGTAGATTCCTCGCGTGCGCTCTGGTAACCATCAAGCAAGCATGCCAGTTGCTGCTCAATCTCGACTACACCGGATTCGTCCGCGCAGAACAGCTCCAGGCCATAGGCGGCATCTCGCGTCCTGGCTGATCCCTGCGTTCCTGACGCCAGGCGCATGCCCCCGGCTCAAGGGGTTCGCTACTCCGGGTTGCCCGGAGCTCCCGTCCCGTTCGAAACCGACGTCAGCGCAACACTCCCAGCATGACCCAGACCCGACGAGCCTCGGGGTCGGCATGGACGAGTTCGTCCATCAGCGCGCTCAAGGGCATGGCGCCCCACTCCACGGCACGGCGGATGATGTACGGCACAGGGCTATGGGGTTCGGTGCGCGCCAGGTACTCGGCAATGGCGGTGAGCTGCCGGTAGGCCTCCTCACGACTCTGCGGAGGACCGCCGGCCGGCAGCGCGGCCGGCGCCACCGCAGCGATGGAGGCCGGCTCCGCGTGGTTGTCCGATGATGCGGCGGGTGCAAATTCTTGCGGTGCCATGATCTTGCATCCCTGAATGACATTGACGAAGGTATCGATGGACTCGGTGAGCAGGTGCAGGCTTGGCGCGGCATCGCCGAGCTGGCGATCGCACCAGGCGTCCAGCCGCTTGAGGTGTTCGACGGCCAGCCCCAGCGCCGTCAGCGTGGCGGACCAACCGCCCACCGCACCGCTGCGGACGGCTTCATCCAGTCGCTTCTGTTCCTGCCGGGCGCTTTCCGCAGCAGCCTTGTCAGCCTTGTTGTCGCCTCTCTGGACTTGCCGCCGTTGCAACTCCTGCCAGGCATGCAGGGTAGTCTGCGGCCAGTCGGCACAGAGCGGCACCCGGGTGAGCAGCAGTTCGTTGTAGCGACGGACCAGCCACGCCACCGGTGCAGCGCGCCACTCCTGATCGCTGTCGGCGGCCCGCGGATGCAATTGCTCGGGGTAGGCATCGCAGAGATCGGCCAGCAAGCCGAGCGCGGCGGCAAGCCCGGACGGTCCGTCCATGATGATCCAGGCCTCGCCCAGGTAGGCGGCAATGGTCAGGTCCTTGCTGTGCTCCACCAGCAGCTCTTCGGCCAGCGCTGCCAGCGCCACCCAATCGGCACGCTTGGGCTCGGCCTGCCAGACGCCGGTCGGTAGCTGCGTATCGTCCTCGCGGCGCAGCTCGCGCAAGCGGTCCATCCGCGGGTCATAGCGCAGCGATTCGCCGCACGGCGCGTCACCCGGCAAGGGGCGCAACAGCGCCTGTAGCGCCTGGTCGGAAATCATGGCAACTCCTGGGTGCCGGCAAAGGTCGCAATGCCAACACCGCTGAAGGGCGTGCGCGGCGCGCGCACCGGAAGCGGCTGGATCGAGAGTGGCTGCTTGGCGTCCGGGGTCATCAGGGAGACTCGCAGGAACATCCGCGCCTCGGGCTCGTGGCTGTTGGGAGAGCGGATCGGCACCCGCAGCGCCAACGGGAAGTCGGTGTAGTCGGCGCTGGGCTGGCGTTGCAGGATCAGGTGCGAGCGCAGCATACGGATCAGGGCCCAGGGACCACTGTACTCCCAGCCCACTTCCAGGTCGGCCACCGCCATGCTCGCCTGCTGCGGGTCGATGTCCGGCCGCTGCGGGCTGTCCTTGGCCCAGCGCAGCAGCACCTTCACCGGCTCGCCGACATTCCAGTGCAGGCGCTGGCCATCGCCGCCGGGGAAGCTCAGCGATCGGTCGGCGGCATAGAGCGTCCAGGCGATGACCTGGTCGGCGCCACGCTCGGCTTCGCGGTCGGTGCGCCAACGCACGTCGAGATCGACACCCCGCGCTCCGCCCTTGTCACGCAGGAACAGCGGGCCCATCCAGGCCCTGGCCAGTTGCAGGCGCTGGAGGAAATCCGTCGCCGCCGTGCGGTCCACCGACTGGCTGAGTTTCAGGCCCTCCTGGGCCCGCGCGAGGTTCTGGTCGAGCAGTTCCACCAGGTGCTGCACCCGTGCCGGATCCGCATCTTCGGCTTGCAGGCTGTAGGCGAAGGGGAAGCGGTTGGCCAGGTACTGGTTGAAGTAGTCGGCAATGGCGGACCAGGCCGCGGCAGCCCCCTTCTGCTGCAACTCCAGGCAACGCTGCTGCGCCTGGCTGTGAAGACCACGGGTGAACCGCGCCACGTCGCCCTGCCCAGGGACCAGCGCCGAGGTACGCAGGATATTGGCGCAACTTGCCGCGTCCATTTCCACGAAGTCGCGGGTGACCAGCTGATCCAGCAGCATGGGCGAGCTCGTCGGGTTCTGCGCCTTGTACTTGCTCAGCTCATCGCTGAGGTTGGCGAAGCGCCGCACCTTGTCCTGATCGGCGAAGCCGAGGTTGCCCCGGTCCCTGAGCCAGGTCAGCGCGGGCGCATGTTCCTCGCTCAGGGTGAGCATGCTTTCGAACTGCTGGGCTAGGCTGCGCTTGAGGTCCTGGGTGTCGGTGGAACGATAGAGCTGCAGGCCGAAATTGCGCGAGCCGTCCCAACCGGACAGCTCCGAACGCACGCGGAACAACGGCAATGCGTCGATCGACTTCAGTACGGTGTCGACGTCGGCCAGCGCGCCACGGGTCAGGTGGATATCCAGCGCATTGGCCAGATCGTTGCGCTGCAAGGATTCCAGTGCCTGGCGCACCTGCTGCGCCGGCTCCAGCGGGACGTCGAAGGTGATTTGCGCAGCAGCCCCGCTCGATGGCACGGATTGGCTCAGGCTGCTCCACATGGCGCTGGCCGTGGCGGCGGCGGCGCTTCCGGCGAGGGCGTCGCGGTACTCGGCCGGTATCCGCGCCTGCTCCTGTTCGCTGTACTTGCGATAGCTGTCGTAGTACGCAAGCGCGGCATTCAGGGCGTGGGCGTCCAGGTTGCCGAGGCGGCGCGGATCGATTTCCTGCTCCTGCTGACGCAGGGCGGTACCGGCGAAATCCTGGCGCATCAGCGACTCGATGGCGCTGCCCAGCGCCACCACATGCTCCTGTAGCGCCAGGGTTCCGCCGGGTTGAAGTTGCAGCAGGTTATCGCGGGAACCGGCGGCGGCGATCCACTGGTCGTGGAAGGTGCGCTGCAGCTTGCTCGCCTGGCTGGTCACCGTCGCTTCCGCCGCAGGCCCGAGCAGGTAGGACTGGCGCACGTCGTCCAGCAGCGCCCGATAACCGGGGACAATCTCCTGGGCATTGCCATGACTCCAGGCGGCGTTGGTCAATGCCACCATGTTGCGCAGGGCATCGATCTGCGCGGCGGTTTCCTCCAACTCCTCCAGGCTGTTGCCTTGCCGCGCCTTGAGCTCGTTCAGGTGCAGACGCAGGAAGCCGGCCGGGCGCACGAAGTTGTCGGAGAGGAAGAACTGGTCGAGCCAGAGCCCCATCAGGTCGTCGAAATTGCGCGCCAGAGGGCCATCCCGGGGGCCGGGGTCGACCGGCGCGGGTGCCTCGGGAATGCCCTTCCCGAGTACCGACTGCAAGTAGCGGGCGTTGCGCAACGTTCCTGGTTCGAGCGTCAGGCCATAGGCCTGCTCACCCAGCCTGGCGAGGCTTTCCAGGGGATTCTTCGAGGTGCCGGTACGCAGTTCGTTGTACCAGCGATTGCGCTGCTCGAACGCCAGAACGCCGCTGGCCAGCTCGCGCGCGGCGACGAAGTTGGGCCATTGCTCCGGGCTGTCGCTCTGCACGTTGGCGCGACGTTCGCTGCTGCGGATGGCGCGCAGCCGAACCAGGTCCGCGGCCTGGGTTTGCTGCAGAGGCGTCAGCACCTCGCGCCGGGTCAGATCCCTGAGCAGTTCGTCCATCTGGCTGTCGAAACCGGAGAACCAGGAACTCGGGTACACCAGCGACCGGTAATGCCAGCGCGGCGCCCCCTGCAGCAGTGCCCAGTACGCTTGCAGGCGCAGCCGCGCGGCATCGACCGGCGCCGTGGCGCTCGCCGAGCCCTCACTCGTCCCATGCTGCATGGCCTGGATACGCTGGCCGAGGGCTTGTGCTTCACGCGAATCCTCGTGCCAGACCCACAACATCCCCAGCAGCCAGCAGACTCCGACGACGCCGGCGACGGTGCCCAGCAGGCGCTGCGAACGCTGGCCCAGGCGCAGCAGCCGTGGCACCGCCTGGGCCAGCCCGCGCTCGGCCAGCAGACGCGATTGCCAGAGCTGCCGGGTGAACAGCAATTGTGCGGGAGCCCCTTCCCGAGCGGAGAGCGCCCACTCATCGTCACTGGCCACCACCCGGAACGCGCCGCTGAAGTACAGGCCCCGCAGGCGCGGCGCCTCGCCCAGCGCATTGCCCTGGAAGACCGGCTCCAGGCGTTGGCGCAGCCCATCGCGCAAGCTCTCCAGCGTCTGTGGGAAGCGATACAACTCCTCGCTCAACTGCCCCTTGAGCACCCCTGCCTCGAGAATCGCCGCCTGCAGCGCTTGCAGCACCTGGTCGAAGCCGCGCTCCAGATGCTCGCCCTGCCAGGCCGCGTCCGCCAGCAAGGGCGAAGCCCAGCCCAGCGGCCGCTCGCGAACGTCAGCGGGCAGTGCAGCACGCAGCTCGGTGAAACCGTCGAGTTCCTCCAGCCCGGTCACCACCACGTAGACCGGCAGGCTCAATCCCAGCCGTTGCAACAGGTCATTGAAGCGACGACGCAGCAGGACACTCTCCTGGGCCAGGCTGGCCGGGTCCAGCAGGCGCTCCGCCGACACGGTCCAGATCACCCCGTCCAGGGGGCGGCGCGGACGCATCCGCAACAGCAGGCCGAGCAGCCGTCGCCAGGGTTGCAGCGACGAGGGCGTACCCTCTTCCGGCAGGAACAACGCCTGCGGCACCGCCAGCACGGCGCCGTCCTGATCGGCCCACCAACGACCGAACCACGCCGGCCGGCCGGCCGGAGTCAGGCTCCAGTCGGCGGCGAGGCGTTCGCCCAGCAAGGGATCGCCCAGCAGGAGGAACCAGGGCACATCGTAGCGATCGGCGACGTCCTGGTCCTGCTCCATCTGCCGTACCGTCAGGTAGAAGGCGCGAACCGCCTCGCCACCCTTGCTGCGCAACCAGAGAAAGACTCCCGCCGCCAGCGCCGCCACCAGCAGCAGGAACAGCGCCAGTATCAGCCAGCTGCTCACCCCATCCGCTCCGTGGCGGTAACCGAGCAGGCGAGGTCCAGCAGCGGCGTCAGCTCGCCGCGCACGTCGCTCCACAGCCAGTGACCGAGGACGATGAGCAGCAGGGTGCCGGCCGCCACCATCAGCGTCAGCCGCAAACCATCGGGCAAGGTGCGGCGCAACGGCAGGCGCAGGGCCGCGGCGCTTGCCGGGCGCGCCAGGGTCTCCAGCAGCGCCGGTGCTTCGGCGTCGCGCTGCCAGGCATGGGCGAACAGCGCATGCCGCCACTTCTCATGCAGGGCTTCGCCCTTCGGGCCGCGCAGCCGTCCGTGGAACCCCAGCAACAGGCATTGCAGGTAGACATTGGCGAGATCGCGCGTACCCGGCGCGCGCGTTTCCAGCAACCGGTGGATGGCCTGGGGAACGCGCTCCCCGGCATTGCGCGTGCCGTACAGGCGGGACTCGAGCGGCCGCTCCTGCCAGGCCGCCTGACCGTTCCAGGGATCGAACAGCAGGTTCTCGTCGAGCAGTGCAACGAAGGCGTAGACCATGCCCTTGACCTGCTCGCCGGCGGCCTCGCCGACACTGCCGAAGGCGCTACGCCACAGGCGGCGCACGACCGCCTGGGCCTCCTCGGAAACCCGTTCGATGAGCGCGTCCTGCTCGCCGACCGAGTCCCGCAGGCTGTCCCAACGCTGCCGCCAGTCCAGCCAGGCGACCTGGAACGCGTGGCTCAACGGGGCTTCGCCGAACGATGGAGGATAGATCGCCTGATTCCCTTCGGGCATTTTCGTCTTGCCTCAGGCGCCGCCGGCGCCGTCCACGATGAACAGCACCACCTGCCAGGGGCCGTTGCCAGTGCCCAGGGCGGACGCCCGCAGGCACAGGCGCTGCGCGGGATCGAACCAGTCGCCCTCGGCCTGCACGACGAACAGGTGGGTGTCCTCGCCCACGCTGTAGGCGATCTGCTCAGCGCGGCTCATGGGCAGATGTTCGAGCCCCGACATGCGTTGCCGGCCCAGTATCGCCAGGCTCGCTTCGGAAGCGACGATGCAGCGCGATAACCACTCGTGCGCCTGCTCCTCACCGCAGCCCGGCGGCATGCGCAAGCCGATGACCAGGCGCTGGACCGGCGAGCTCAGGTCCGGCAGGGCCAGGGCGAAGTCATGCCCCGAACGTTCGAAGGCCAGGCTGCGGTAGCCTGCGCGCACCCGCCCGAGGGTCACTTCCAGCCACTCGATCACTGGAGTGAAAGTACGCAGCAGTTCGTTGAAATCGAAGGTCGGGAAAGCCGGCACGCCGCCCAGCGGGTCCAGCACGCTCCAACTGCCGGCCATGCCGCACAACAGCCCGTGCAGGTGCGCCGGGCTCGCCGCGCCGCTGTAGAGCGCCGCCTCAAGCTCCGGTAGCCGTGACCAGAGCGCAGCCAGCTGGCGGCGGATTTCCTGGCTGTCCTCGGTGTTCTCCGCCTGCTGCGCCTGGCGCAGGCGGCCGGCAAGGAACACGCACTTTTCCCGCGCACGGGCGCACAGCCCCACCAGCGCCTGGCCCAGCGGTGAAGCCGGCGCGATCCGCGGTGTCGGCGCGACATAAGGCAGGCAGACGAAACCGCCGGCATCCTTGCCGATGCGCAACAGCGGCAGGCACACCGAATCGGCGCGTTGCGCCTCGGTCACCAGGCGCGGCGCCGGGCGCCAGACCACGATGGGTTCGGGATTCTCGCCACTGGCCAGGTCCGGCACCGCCGGCCCGCTGGACGACTGCAGGCGCCCCTTCAGCGGCAACACCTGGCCGCCACGAGCCAGCGGACTGAGAGCCAGGTAGAGAGTGATGCCGGCATCGACGGAACCGGTGACGGCTGCCGTGGCATCGAAGACCAGCGTGTCGCCCTGCCCCAGGCTGACCGGCAAGCCATCGGGAAGGATCGCCTCCAGCGCCAGGATGCGCACCACGCCGCCACTCAGTGCGGAAGGGTCCAGCTCCAGGTGTTCGAGCCCCCAGAACCAGGGATTGGCCGCATGGGCCAGGCGCGCGGACAACACTTCGGCGCGCAACCCCTGCAACTGGAAGTGCTGGGGAAGCAGTTGCATCCCTTCGTGCCAACAAACTGCGTCAGGCAGAACTCTCACACCACTCCCCCTTCGACATCCTGGATTGTCATGAGCCCGCCCCGGGGGACGGCGGCTCAGTGCTCGTCGGCACTCAGCAGGCGCATTTCCCTGCTGTCGAAACGCAGCCAAACGTTGGGCTGCTGCTCCAGACGCATGCGATGAGCGCCGGGAGTGTTATAGCCAGCAAAGACCAAAAGTCCAGCCGCCGGCTTGCCGGCCAGGGGGAAATCCCTGGCCTCCATGAACTGCCCCGGTACCAGCTCCAGGCTCCACACGGAGAGCTGCTTCTGGTAGTCGCGACGGTACTGTTCGCGATCGCTGAACCACTGTTTGGCGCTCATTGCCGAGAGCAGCTTGAGCAGATCCGCATCCTGTACCGCGACGAAGTCCACGGCGATGGGCGAATCGCCATTGGCCTTGCTCGCGACATCCAGGGTCAGACGGTCGACATCGACCTTCGGGCCGAACAATGAACAACCGCTGATGACTGCCAGGAGCACAGCACAGAGACAGGCTTTCGTCGACTTCATGAAACATCCTTGTGAAATGTCTGTCAGAGATTATTTTCGCATTTGCGTTTTTATCAACCTGATCTAGCGTGCTTGGGGTAGCTCGTGGACAAACGAGCCCAGATGGGATCGCCAAGGACAGGCCTGAGTAGCATGCCCCTTCCTGTCGCGTGTGATCCTGCCAAGGAGCGCGACGACAGCGACACCGCTGCGGCGTGCCCGCCTCCTACGCAGCGGAGTTCGCCAGCATGGCAGAAAGCACACAGCACAAGCTGGACCGGGTGCGCCCACCCAGGGTCCAGATCACCTACGACGTCGAAATCGGCAACGCCATCGAGAAGAAGGAACTGCCCCTGGTGCTCGGCATCCTCTCCGACCTCTCGGGCAAGCCCGACACTCCCCTGCCCAAGCTCAGCGAACGCCGCTTCACCGAAATCGACCGCGACAACTTCAATGCCGTGCTGTCCTCCATCGGCCCGCGCGTGGCGCTGCAGGTGGATAACACCCTGGCCAACGACGGCAGCAAGCTCAACGTCGAGCTGAACTTCAAGCATATCGACGACTTCGACCCGGTGAGCATCGTCAACCAGGTGGTCCCCCTGCGACGGCTGTTCGAGGCCCGCCAGCGCCTGCGCGACCTGCTCACCAAGCTCGACGGCAACGATGAGCTGGACCAGTTGCTGCAGGACGTGGTGAGCAACACCGAGGGTCTGCAGGAAATCCGCGCGACCCACCCGGTGAGTGCCGAGGCCGGTGCCGCCGACGACGCTGCCCAGGCCGCCGACGACGACGGCGAAGCACCCGCCGAACCACAAGCCTGATTCCGCCGCCAGGAGAGCACAGCAATGGCCAAACCCAGTTCGGCTGCGGCGCAAGGCGCCGAAGGCAGCACCCAGACCCTCGACCTGCTCGACCACATCATCGCCGAAGGCCGTATGGCCCACGACGACAGCCAGCAGGAATATGCCCGCGACATGCTCGCGGAGTTCGCCACCCAGGTCCTCGACGAAGGCATGACCGTCAGCAAGGACACCGTGGCCATGATCAACGAGCGCATCGGCCGCATCGACGAGCTGATCAGCGCCCAGCTCAACCAGATCCTGCACCATCCCGAGGTGCAGCAACTCGAATCCTCCTGGCGCGGCCTGCACCAGTTGGTGCAGAACAGCGAGACCGGCGCGCGCCTCAAGCTGCGCCTGCTCAACGTCAGCCAGCAGGACCTGCAGAACGACCTGGAGAAGGCCGTCGAGTTCGACCAGAGCGCGCTGTTCAAGAAGATCTACGAAGAGGAATACGGCACCTTCGGCGGCCACCCCTTCAGCCTGCTGCTGGGCGACTACTCCTTCGGCCGTCACCCGCAGGACATCGCCCTGCTGGAGAAACTCTCCAACGTCGCCGCCGCCGCCCATGCGCCCTTCATCGCCGCCGCCAGCCCGCGCCTGTTCGACATGGGCAGCTTCACCGAACTGGCGGTGCCGCGCGACCTGAGCAAGGTCTTCGAGAGCCTGGAGCTGATCAAGTGGCGCTCGTTCCGCGAGAGCGAGGATTCACGCTACGTCTCCCTGGCGCTGCCGCGCTTCCTGGTGCGCCTGCCCTACGGCCCGGAAACCCTGCCGGTGGAAGGCATGAACTTCATCGAGGACGTGGACGGCAGCGACCACGCCAAATACCTCTGGGGCAACGCCGCCTGGGTCCTGGCCCAGCGCATCACCGATGCCTTCAGCAAGTACGGCTGGTGCGCGGCGATCCGCGGCAGCGAAGGTGGCGGCGCCGTCGAAGGCCTGCCGGCGCATACCTTCCGCACCCAGGCCGGCGACCTGTCGCTCAAGTGCCCGACCGAGGTGGCGATCACCGACCGCCGCGAGAAGGAGCTCAACGACCTGGGCTTCATCGCCCTGTGCCACAAGAAGAACACCGACCTCGCGGTGTTCTTCGGTGGCCAGTCCACCAACAAGCCGCGCCAGTACAACACCAACGAGGCCAACGCCAACGCGCGGCTCTCGGCGATGCTGCCGTACGTGCTGGCGGCCTCGCGCTTCGCCCACTACCTGAAGGTGATCATGCGCGACAAGGTGGGCAGCTTCATGACCCGCGACAACGTGCAGACCTACCTCAACAACTGGATCGCCGACTACGTGCTGATCAACGACAACGCCCCGCAGGAGATCAAGGCGCAGTACCCGCTGCGCGAAGCCCGCGTGGACGTCAGCGAGGTCGCCGGCAAGCCCGGGGTCTACCGCGCCACGGTGTTCCTGCGGCCGCACTTCCAGCTGGAAGAACTGACCGCCTCGATCCGCCTGGTAGCCAGCCTGCCGCCGCCGGTCGCCGCCTGACCCAGAGGGGTCGCCCGCGCGGGCGGCCCCCTTCACCTGATCCAACTTCTTTCATGCAGCGGAGTTTTCCAACATGGATGCGATACTTCTCGACCTGGGCGACGACATCAAGGGCGACAGCCTGCTGGCCGGCTTCGAAGACAAGATCGAAATCATGTCCTACAGCCACAACGTCGCCATGCAGGTGACCAACGATGTCAGCAACTCCGAGCGCACCTCCGGCAAGCCGCATATCGGCGAGTTCACCCTGACCAAGTTCGTCGACACCTCCACCCCGACGCTCAACGAATACTGCTGCTCCGGCAAAGCCATCCCCACCGCCATCCTCACCATCGGGCGCAACGCCGCCGAAGGCGACGGCAAGGTCATGCCCTTCATCACCTACACCCTGAACAACGTGGTGCTGTCCAACGTCAGCGTCAGCGGCGGCGCCGGCGGCAAGCCGGTGGAAACCCTGTCGCTGAACTTCACCAAGATCAAATGGGAGCTCACCGCGCAGAAGGACGACGGCAGCAAGGAAGGCACCGCCGCCTCGACCTGGGACATGGCCGCCAACAAGCTGGCCAGCTAAGGGCGCCGGACCTTGCAAAGCATCGGTCGGCCTCCGCTGCTGGACCGCCTCGCCGACTCCGGAGGGGCGGACCCGACCTTCGACAGCCGCGCATTGGCGGCCTCGGTCGCGCAGGAACTGTCGCGCCTGCTCAACAGCCGCAGCCCGGCCGGCAATGGCATCGGTATCCTCGCCTACGGCATCGCCGACTGGACCGCCCTGCAAGCCCGCCGCGAAGCCGACCGCCTGCACCTGGCACGGGAAATCCGTCGCGCGGTGACCCGCTTCGAACCACGCCTGGGGCTGAGCGAAGTGGTGGTCGACGCCGACCCGCTGCACCCGCAGCGCCTGCGCGTGCGCCTGCTCGGCAACCTGCGCCAGGACACCAGCCGCGCACCGCTGCTGTTCGAACTCATCCCCGTTGGCGGAACACTGGAAGTACGCCATGAGCGACTCGATTGACGCCGAACTGCTGGATTACTACCAGCGCGAACTGACCTGGCTGCGCCACGCCGGCGCCGGATTCGCCGCGCGCTATCCCAAGGTGGCGCGACGCCTGGAACTGGGCCCCGGCGAGTGTGGCGACCCGCACGTCGAGCGCCTGCTGGAAGGCTTCGCGCTGCTCGTCGCGCGCCTGCAACGGCGCCTGGACGACGATTACGCGCAGTTCAGCGACGCCCTGCTGGAACAGCTCTACCCCCTCGCCCTGCGGCCCCTGCCCTCCTGCGCCGTGGTGCGTTTCGAGCCGGACCCGGCCAAGGGCAAGCTGAACGCCGGCTACCGCCTGCCACGCGGCACGCCACTGTTCGTCAGCGTGCCGGGCCAGGAGCGCATCGAACTGCCCGACGAGCTGCGCGGCCAGACCCTGCACTGGCGCACCGCCGACGAAGTCACGCTGTGGCCGCTGCGCATCGCCGAGGCCGTGCTGCTGGGAGCCGAAGAAGCCCAGGCCGCCACCGGCGTCGCCGGCATCCGCTCCGCCCTGCGTCTCGACCTGCGCTGCCTCGACAAGGACGGCTGGGCGGCACTGGGCATCGACAGCCTGCGCATCCACCTGACCGCCAACGCCGTCGCCAAGGCCGCCCTCTACGACCTGCTCGGCGCCCATGCCTGCGGCCTCATCGCCAAGGTCGAGGGCGCCGAACCGCAACGCCTTGCCGGCCTGCCGCAACGGGTCGGCTTCGCCGCCGAACAGGCCCTGCTGCCCGAGGACGACCGCGTCCACCCCGGCTTGCGCCTGCTCGCCGAGTACTTCGCCTTCCCCGACAAGTTCGCCTTCTTCGACGTGCCGCTGCACGGCCTGCGCGCCAGCGGCGAGCAGCTGTATCTCTACATCCTCTTCGATCGCCCCGCCCCCGCCCGCCTGACCCTGCAGGCCAGCGACCTGGCGCTGGGCTGCGTGCCGGCGATCAACCTGTTCCCGCGCACCTCCGAGCCGCTGCGGCCGGACGGTACGCGCAGCGAATACCGGCTGGTCGCCGACGCCCACCGCGAGAACTCGGTGGAAATCCACAGCATCCGCTCGCTGCGCGCCAGCACCCCGCAGGGCGTGGTCGAGGTCGCGCCCTACCACGGCACCCAGCACCGCCCCGGCGCATTCGGCCTCTACTGGCACGCACGGCGAGTCGAGGGCATGACACCCAACCGGCGCGGCAGCGACCTGTTGCTGAGCCTGGTCGACGCCGGCCTGCAACCGCTGGAAGAGACTCCGCAGTACAGCCTCAGCGCCGAACTGCTGTGCACCAACCGCAGCCTGGCCGAATACCTGCCGGCGGGCACCGAACTGTCCTTCGAACGGCCCGGCCCGGTGGCCCGCGCCACCTTGCTGCGGGCGCCGAGCCGGCAATCCCAGCCAGCCCTGGACGGCCCCTCGCGCTGGCAACTGGTCTCGCAACTGACGCTCAACCACCTATCCCTGGTGGAGGGTCCGCAGGCCCTTGACGCCCTGCGGGAAATCCTCGCGCTGCACGATTTCAGCGAAGACAAACTCGCCTCGCGCCAGATCGAGGGACTGGTGGCGCTGGATTGCGAGCGCGTGGTCGACCATGTCGGCAGCGACGCCTGGCGCGGCTGGCGCAACGGCCTGGAAGTGCGCGTGCACCTTGAACGCCAGGCCTTCGTCGGCGCCAGCGCGGTGCTGTTCAGTGCCGTGCTCGCGCAGTTCTTCTCGCTGTACGCCAACGCCAACCGCTTCGTGCGCACGGTGCTGGTGCAATCGGACCAGGAGATTTGCCGATGGCAACCCCAGGCCGGCCAGCCCATCACTCTCTGAGCCGGCGCCTGCGCGCCGAGCCGCATCGTTTCGAGTGGCTGCAGGCCCTGCTCCTGCTGGAGCACGAACAACCCCAGGCAACGCCCCTGGGCCACGGTAGCCGTCCGGATGCCGAAGCGCTGCGCCTGCGCGGGCCGCTGACGCCGGTCTTCGCCCCCAGCCAGATCGATGCACTGGAAGACGAGGACGGCCGGCCGCTGCTGAGCACCTCCATCTTCGGCCTGGGCGGGGCCGACGGCGCCCTGCCCTACGCTTACCAGGAGTGGCTGCAGCAGCGCACACGGCAGAAGGATCATGCGCCTGGCGAGTTCCTCGACCTGTTCCAGCACCGCCTGCTCAGCCTGCTCTACCGGGTGCTGCGCAAGCACCGGCTGGCCGTGGGCTTCCAGGCACCGGCAGAGGCTCCCCTGCGGCAGCCGCTGCGCGCCCTGGTCGGCCTGCTGCCTGCGGCCCTGCACGAGCGCGGCCCGCTACCCGACGCCAGCATCCTCGCCCGCAGTGCGCACTTCGCCGGCAATCGCCGCTCACTGGTCGGCTTCGCCGTCATGCTCCGCGAACAGTTCGGCATTCCCGCCCAGTGCGAAGCCTATGCCGGCGCCTGGCGCGAGATCCCCCCGGCCAGGCGCAGCATGCTGAAGCGCGGCGGCGCCAACCTCGGGCTGGGCCGCGACGCCATCGCCGGTACCCGCGTCTGGGACGAGCACGCCGGCTTCCACCTGCGCCTCGGCCCGCTGGACGAAACCACCGCCCGGCACTTCCTCCCCGATGGTGCCGCCTATCCATTGCTGGCACATCTGTGCGCGCTGTACTTCGGCCCCGACCTCGACTGCCGGCTGCGCCTGCTGGTGCGCGCCAGCGGGCCGCTCGCCCTCGGTCGCGGCAATGCCCCACGGCTGAACTGGAACACCGGCCTGCGCCGCAGCGGCGGCGCCGTGCAGCCCATCGACCTGACCCTGCGCCACGCGGAGATGCCCTGATGGACCTCGCCAACCTGATCGGCCGCCTCAATCCCGAATCCCGACGCGCCCTGGAGCGCGCCGCGCAGCGCTGCCTGCAACGCACCCATCACTACGTCGAGATCGAGCACCTGCTGCTGGAACTGCTGGACATCGACGGCGGCGACCTCGCCCGGCTGCTGCCGCGCTTCGGCCTCGAGCGCGACCAATTGGTGGGCGAGATCAACACCGCGCTGGAGCTGTTCCGCATCGGCAGCACGCGCACCCCGGCACTCTCCACGCAAACCATCGGCCTGCTGGAAGACGCGGTGGTGCAGACCAGCGTGCTCGGCCAGCCGACGATCCGCTCCGGGCTGCTGCTGCTCGCCCTGCTCGACCGCGAGGAACGCCGCGCCCTGCTGCTCAACAGCGCCTCGTCGCTGCTGCGCATTCCCCACGAAACGCTGCGGGAAAAACTCCTGGAATGGACTGAAGGCTCCCGCGAACAGCCACCCGGCGCACGCACTCCGGACAAGACGAAACCCGCCAACGCGGCGGCCCAGGACAGCGTGCTCGACCAATACACCCAGGACCTCACCGCCGACGCCCACGCCGGGCGCATCGACCCCATCGTCGGGCGCGACGGCGAGATCCGCCAGTGCGTGGACATCCTCCTGCGCCGCCGGCAGAACAACCCGATCCTCGTCGGTGCGCCCGGCGTCGGCAAGACCGCCGTAGTGGAAGGCCTGGCCCTGCGCATCGCCGCCGGGGAAGTGCCACCTCCGCTGCAAGGCGTGATTCTGCGCGTACTCGACCTCGGCCTGCTGCAGGCCGGCGCCGGGGTCAAGGGCGAGTTCGAGCAGCGCCTGAAAGGCGTGATCGACGCAGTGCGCAGCAGCGAGCAGCCGATCATCCTGTTCATCGACGAGGCCCACACCCTGATCGGCGCCGGCGGCGCGGAAGGCGGCAGCGATGCCGCCAACCTGCTCAAGCCGGCGCTGGCCCGTGGCGAGCTGCGCACCCTCGCCGCCACCACCTGGCTGGAATACAAGAAGTACTTCGAGAAGGACCCGGCGCTGGCCCGGCGCTTCCAGCTGGTGCAGGTCGAGGAACCGGACGAGGCCACCGCCGTCGACATGCTGCGCGGCGTTGCCGCCAAGCTCGAACAGCACCACGGCGTGCAGGTGCTGGACGTGGCCATCCACGACGCGGTGAAGCTCTCGCACCGCTACATCTCCGGCCGCCAGTTGCCGGACAAGGCCATCAGCGTGCTGGACACCGCCTGTGCCCGCGTCGCCCTGGCCCAGCACGACGTCCCGCCGGCACTGGAAAACCTGCGCCACCGCGAACTGGCGGCAGAAGAAGAGCTGCAACGCCTGCGCCGCGAACAGGCCACCGGCCTGGACCACAGCACGCGCATCACCAGCCTGGAACAGGAATCGGTGGACAACCTCGCCGCCATCCGCGCCCTGGAAAAACGCTGGGGCGAGGAACGCGAGGCGGTGCGCGAGCTGCTGCAATCGCGCCGCGAACTACTGACCCTGAGCGAAAGCGCCGACGCCGCCAAGCCCGACGAGGAACTCGACGGCCGCATCGATCATCTGGCCGCCGAGCTGGCGCGCCTGGAAGCCGGCCTCGACGCCATTCGCGAGGACGACCCGCTGGTGCCCGAACAGGTCGACTCGAAGACCGTGGCCGCGGTGATCGCCGGCTGGACCGGCATCCCGGTGGGCAAGATGCTCGCCGACGAGGCCCACGCCATCCGCACCCTGGCGCAACGCATGAGCCAGCGGGTGATGGGCCAGGAAGCGTCGCTGGGCACCATCGCCCAGCGCATCCAGGCCTACCGCGCCGGTCTCACCGACCCGGCCAAGCCGGTGGGCGTGTTCCTCCTGCTCGGCCCCACCGGCGTGGGCAAGACCGAAACCGCCTACGCCCTGGCCGACGCCCTCTACGGCGGCGAGCGCAACCTCATCAGCATCAACCTTTCCGAATACCAGGAAGCCCACACCGTCAGCCAGCTCAAGGGCGCCCCGCCCGGCTACGTCGGCTACGGCAGCGGCGGCGTGCTCACCGAGGCCGTGCGCCGCCGGCCCTACTCGGTGGTGCTGCTGGACGAAATCGAGAAGGCCCACCCCGACGTGCTGGAAGCCTTCTACAACGTCTTCGACAAGGGCGTGATGGAGGACGGCACCGGCCTGGTGGTGGACTTCAAGAACACCGTGATCCTCGCCACCAGCAACGTCGGCGCCGAACTGCTGCTGGACACCCCTTCGGAACAGATCGCTACGCCCACCTTCGACGAACGCCTGCGCAAGGTGCTGCTGCAAGCCTTCCGCGCCGCCTTCCTGGCGCGCATGACGGTGGTGCCCTACCGGCCGCTGGAGGAAGCGACGCTGGAAGGAATCGTCGTCGCGAAGCTGGAGAAGCTGCGCGAGCGCTACAAGGCGGCTACCGGCAAGCAATTCGACTTCGACCCGGCGATCGTCAAGGCGGTGCTCGCCAAGTGCAGTTCGGCGGGGGCGCGGGATATTGAAAATGTGTTGATGGCGGAAGTGACGGGGAAGTTGGCGGAGTGGGTGCTGGGATAACTGAAAAGCATAAGGATACGTTAAATGTGCGACAACAAGGGCTGGTCCATTCAAAGCATAAACTCAAACGTAAAACGTTATTTCTGGTTCACCCCAGACTACTGGGCAAGCTTCAAAAATGGATTTCTCGCGCCAAAAATAATAACCATACAACATCTTCAAGAGATAAATAAAAACATATATCCCGGCTTCAAAAACATGTTCTGCGCAGGTATAGGATATGCCCTCGGAGGCCAAAACGCCCTGACTTATTCCGGGTTCGGATGGTATGTCTCCAAGGTTCCATATCTCGGCCAAACAACGATAAATCGAATGGATAATGAAATAAAATCCCAAATCGTCTATCAACTAGGCGGAATGGCTTCAGCCGTAGCGATCAAATATATGGCCATGAATCACCTGGGGACACTCACTCGAGCAGCCCTGCAATTCAGGCATCCCGCTGCTTGTGCAACCGCATTGGCAGCCATCAAGTTCACCAATTACCTCAACACTGCTGGCGGGACAGTTGCCGTCATTAATCAGTACAATTTAATCCGCGAACAGAAACTTGTTAAAAGCTGCATAAAAAGCTGTGAATCATACGGCCAGGGCGAACTGGAAAAAATTCTGGAAAATGCTATCGAGGGACTTTCAAAACCTGCTCCGGGAGAGGTCTGAGCGTGTTCCGCGCAGATAGGCTCAGCAAAAACACGCACATCTGGAGCTCGATAATCCAGCAACGACATGATTAGCCAAGGACTTCGATGCCCCGTCCCACCGATACCACCACCAGCTTCTTCCTGAACGCCTCGGCGCTGGCGGATCTCTACCCGCAGCGTATTACCGGGCAGGAGGCGCTGAACGATCTCACCCAGTTGAACCTGCTTGGCTTCAGCAGCAATCCACTGGCGCTGCCCGGCGCCATAGCCAGCCACCTCACCACCACCCTGCACAACGACGCCAATCAACGCCCCCTCGACGCCCTGCTCGCCGAAATCCACCAACTCCCCGCCGACGCCACCTCCGACCGCTATCAACTGGTCCTGCGCCCCTGGCTCTGGTGGCTGACCCTGGCCAGCAACAACCGTGTCTTCCAGAACCTCGCCACCAGCGACATCGTCACCACGATCTTCAAGTCCCACGGCTTCACCGACTTCAAGCTGTCGCTGACGGGCAGCTACGAGCCCCGCGAATACTGCGTGCAGTACGCCGAGAGTGATTTCGCCTTCGTCTCGCGGCTGCTGGAGGAGGAAGGCATCTTCTGGTTCTTCACCCACGAAGAGGGCAAGCACACCCTGGTGCTGGCGGACAGCAACGATGCCTTTCCACCCATTCCCAACGGACCGAAGGTGCCCTACCTGGGCCAGGAAATCGGCGTGCGCGAGGTGCACGGCATCCGTTCGGCGCAGTACTGTCTGCAGGCGGTGGCCGGGACCTACAGCGCCACCGACTACGAGTTCACCACGCCCACCACTTCACTCTACTCGCAAGCCCAGGCAGAAGCCGGGCCGCGCACGCAGTACGAGCACCCCGGCGGCTACACCGCCAAGGCCCGCGGCGATGCGCTGACCAAGCTGCGCGTGGACGGCCTGCGCAGCCAGGAGAAGCGCCTGATCGGCGAGAGCGACTGCCGCTGGCTGGTGCCGGGGCACTGGTTCACCCTCACCGGGCATGACGACGCCGCGCTGAACATCGACTGGGTGCTGACCTCGGTGACCCATGAGGCCGACCACGACCACTACTGCAATCGCTTCGAGGCCATCCCCAAGGCCACCGCCTACCGCCCTCCCCGCACCACGCCCAAGCCGCGCATGCACGCCCAGACGGCCAAGGTGGTGGGCAAGGCCGGCGAGGAAATCTGGACCGACCAGTACGGCCGCATCAAGATCCAGTTCCCCTGGGACCTGCAGGGCAAGAACGACGAGGCCTCGTCCTGCTGGGTGCGCGTGGTGCTGCCGTGGAGCGGCAAGGGCTTCGGCATGCAGTTCATCCCGCGCATCGGCCAGGAGGTGATCGTCACCTTCATCGACGGCGACCCGGACCGTCCGCTGGTCACCGGCTGCGTCTACAACGGCGACAACGCCTTGCCCTATGCGCTGCCGGACAACCAGACGCAGTCGGGTATCAAGACCAATTCCTCGAAAGGTGGCGGCGGCTTCAATGAACTGCGCTTCGAGGACAAGAAGGACGCCGAGGAAGTCTTCCTGCAGGCGCAGAAGGACATGAAGGTGAACGTGCTCAACGACAGCGCCGCCACCATCGGCCACGACGAGACGCTCACGGTGCAGAACGCCCGCACCCGCACGGTGAAGGAAGGCGACGAGACCGTCACCCTGGAAAAGGGCAAGCGCAGCGTGACCATCCAGACCGGCAGCGACACGCTGGACGTGAAGGACACCCGCACCGTGAAGGTCGGCGCCGACCAGACCCACAGCACCGGCGGCAACTACAGCCACCAGGTCAGCGGCAACTTCGAGCTGACGGTGGATGGCAACCTCACCATCAAGGTCAGCGGCACCCTTACCCTGCAGAGCGGCGGCAGCCTGACGCTCAAGACCGACGCCGATCTTGCCGCCCAGGCCGGCGCCTCGCTGACCAGCAAGGCCGGAACGTCACTCACCAACCAGGCGGGCACCTCCCTGACCAACAAGGCCGGCACCACCCTGACCAACGACGCCGGCGTCAGCCTCACCAACAAGGCCAGCGCCGAGCAGACGGTGGACGGCGGCGGCATGCTGACCCTCAAGGGCGGCCTGGTGAAGGTCAACTGAGGACAACGACATGGCCAACAGCGGAACCCTGGACCTCAAGCGCGGCAACAGCACCCTGCAGGGCCGCCTGCAGGACGGCGAACTGGAAGGTCCATTGCGCATCAGCGAGCACGGCCGCCCCCAGGCCAGCCTCGACTATCGCGACGGCGAACTGCACGGCACCGGCACGCTCTACCACCCCAACGGCCGCATCAGCGCGCAGCTGCCCTATGTCCGTGGGCGGCTGCACGGCGAGGCGCGCTTCTTCGTCGCCGAAGGCTGGCTACAGCGCAAGGTCAACTACCGCGACGGACTGATGCATGGCGAAGCCTGCAGCTACCTGGCCGACGGCACTCTCGCCGAACAGGCTTTTTACCGTGAAGGCGTACAGGACGGCCCCTTCCGTCGCTTCCACGGCAATGGCCAGTTAGCCCAGGAAACCCGCTACCTCAAGGGCGCACCACTGGAGCAGCCGCGCGCGTTCGCCGAAGACGGCCGGCCGCTGGACGACAACGGCAAGCCAATCTCGCGGCTGCGCTGGTGGTTCGAGCGCGGAGTGCCCGAAGGATAGGCACAGTGGCCCTCGGGTACGTAACAACACCGTTGGACGACACAATGTACACCGGAGGTCGGTATGCCCAAGTTCATCGACAATTTCTCATTCATCGATGGCGACGTTATCTACGGCGATCGCGAAGACCGGAAGAAGTACAAAAATGCAGCAGAGATTCTCTATGATGCCTCCAGCACCGGTAAGGCTGCGCTGAAAGCCGTCTTTGACGATGTATGGGTCACGATCGACCAGTACAACAACACCACCTTTCTACCTTTCGACGAGAGACCAGGGGTCTTGCAGACCATTGCCGGGATAGCGGAGACGTTGCCACGAGAGCGCGCCACCCGTTACGTCAATGCATTCTTTGATCATCCCTCCTCCAGCAAACCCACCACTCTGACTTCGCAGCAACGAACAAAGGAATCCAGCATCCCCACTGCGCGAGACTACGACCTGCTGGCCCTGCAAAGAATTCGCCGCTCCTGCAAGTTCGGTGTCCTGAACCTGGCCCAGGCCCTCGGTACGCGGGCGAAGATTCACTTCGTGCTGGACAGTCTGCAAGGCGATCGCATGCGCCAGATCGTTCACAAGGAAGCCTATAAGAGCAACGACATGATGCGTGGCGGAGGCACGGCCGTTCCGGTCACGACGTCTGAACTACGTGCGGTCTATCGTGAGCAGAAACGACTGAAGACACCGGTCCTGTTCTACCGCAACCTCGAGCAGGTACCGCCTCCTTGGGAGGAGGACGCTGCGCTCTGGCAGCAATACGCCAAGGCGCGCTACCTCAAGTACAAGACCCGCATGGAGGCTTCCATGCCCGTCAACCCGACAGCAAAGGCTGCCGCGCTGAGCATGTTGCAGCGAGCACAGATCCACGCCGATGCCGATGACTTTCTGGCGGCGGTGGATCTGATCAGGGAATTCCTGCGCTTCGGCCTGGCCGTAGCAACCCCACTTCCCGACGATGACGGCCTTTAAGCAAGCCGATTATCGCGACACATGTCCTCGATCAGGTCAGGGAATCAGCATCTGCACCTGCCCCGGCATCAGCACCTTGATCACCCCGCCCCAGTTGCACATCAAGGTACCGTTCGAGTCCAGCGCCGGCATGCCCCCCAGCAGCATCGTGGGCGGGCCGCCAGGTATCCAGGGCGACGCCGTGGCCGGTATGCAGGGCATGGGCGTCAGCACGCCAAGTGCCGCCGCCGTGGCCGCCGCCACCGTCGGGTTGGCGAGACTGCTGCACATGCCGAAGGGCAGGATGTTCACCAGGGGAATGTGATCCTGCAGATTGGCCGCCGGCATGCCGCTCGACAACGTACGGTTGACCGGCAACACGTTGAGCATCGACGGCGCCACGCCGAAGCTGCACTGCAGGGTTGCACCGCTACAAACCTGGGGACAGCCCATGAAAATCACCTCACGCGACGAAAGTCCGATGTCCGCGCCCCGACGCCATGCCACGCGCTCCGAACAGCACCTGGCTGCGCAGGCAGCCCGCACGCCCATCAGCCGGGGCTTTCGCCACTCAGCCCCAGCCCCAGCCCCCACCACCAGTAGTACATACGCCCACACTACACCACCGAGAGTCACGCTCGCGACGACAGAGACAGTCGCTGGCAAGCCATTTCCTGTCTCCGATCACCTGGTTCAGGCTGCAACACACCGTTCAGAAATCCCCGTGACCGATAAGGTCAAGACTGCCGCTCGCACATCCGGCCATATGCGGACTAACGATGAGGCTTTGCCCAGGTAAGGCCATCCCCCAAATCATCCCCACTGGGAACCTCAGACTCCTTGAAGATCCATCTGGTAGAGCGCAGCCAGTCCGCTCTCAAGCACCTCATTCGCCGATACCTGTATCCATCGATGTGGCTCGGACGGGCACACCTTCTCGATCCAGTGGGCGACGATCTGGTACCCAAGGCTGTATCCCAGCCATCGAGGCCGTTGGGGGCTCGTACCGAAGAACCACGACGCGTGATCGTAGTTGGTCGAATGCAGTTCTTCTGGGCGCGGAAGGTAGCGCAGCAGCTCAGTGAGCGATATCGCGCATTCCCAGAGTTCCGGGGCGCTGGCGAATGTCCTGCTCACGAATTGGCCGGCAAGCCCCTCGCTGACCAGCGCCTCTCCCAAGGTACGCCCATAACCGGGACCAGCCATTCGATAGCAGTGATGGGCCTCATGGGCGACATGGCGGCTCAATGTGCCGTCAACCAGAGAGCTGGCGAAATTCGGATTAAGTGTGTCGACAGACAAGCTGAACAGTGACTTACGCTGGGCGACTCCCAGGACTCCGATTTCCGGAATCACTTCCCCAGCTCGTTGCTGCACCAGAATGTCCAGCGGCTGGTGTCCTGCGTGCCTGCCCAGGACTTCCTGCGCGATTCCGACGGCAGCAGTGACATCCCCCTTGATGTCTTCCAAAGGCCCTTCCGCCTCAAGCCAGTGTATTTTCCACCTGGACACTTTCATCTCCTCCATGATTCTCGAAGCGACAGTTTTGCCCCCGAGCCAGGAGGCGTAAACCCTTTTCGCGAGCATCCGTCACAGAACATTTGGACCTTGCTCTCGACTAGTGACTTCAGGTTGAGAAGACTCAATGATCGCTCCGAGCCAAAATCCGGCAAGCATGAACAAGCACATCCCCCTCACTCGCCACGTTCTCTGAAACATCCCTCATGACCATCCGCCAACACTTGCCTATGCTCTGCAAGGCGTCCCCGCATGGCGGCGCCTCCCGACCCGACCGGATCCGAGCATTTCCATGACCCAACCCGCGAACAGCGCGACAGAGACACCCGTCACCGATTTCCCCAGACTCATCAGCGCTCCGCCGGAGTGGCGAGCGGCATGATCAGGCGCCGCTCCATCACCTTGCGCGGCCTGATCCTGGTCTTCGTGCTGCTGACGACCCTGGCCACGCTGTGCAACAGCCTGCTCGTCGCCTACCGGGTGCAACGCGAGGCGCTGATCCATTCTGCGCTGGAGGCCAACAATGCCTACGCCGCGAAAGTCGCCTCCGGCATCGGCGAGTTCTTCCAGTCGGCGCACCGTCACCTGCGCTACAGCACCGAGATCCTGTCCCGGAACATGGACGACCCGGCTGTCATCCGGGCCGAGGCCGTGCGACTGCAGGCGCAGGACTCGTACTTCAACTCCATCGCCATCGTCGACGCCGACGGCCGGGTGCTGCAGGCCTACCCGGACGCGCTGCAGATCGTCGGCACCACGCTGCGCTCGGTGGGCATCCTGCAGGCGCTGAAGGAGCGCCGGCCGCTGGTCAGCCAGGCCTACGTATCGGTGGCGGGAAACCTGGTGGTATTCATCTCCCAGCCGATCATCGGCCCCTCGGGGGAGTTCCTCGGCGTGGTGGGCGGTTCGGTGTACATCCTCAAGCCAAGCGTGCTGCACTCCATCATCAGCAGCCACTTCCACCACGACGGCACCTACGCCTTCGTCACCGACAGCAACCGGCGCCTGCTCTATCATCCCGAGCACTCCCGGCTCGGCGAGGTGCTGGGCAAGAGCGCCACGGTGGATGCCGCGCTGCGCGGCGAAAGCGGCACCGCGTCGATCATCAACTACCGGGGCGTCCCGATGCTCGCCGGCTATGCGCCGGTGCCCGACGCCAACTGGGCGGTAGTGGCACAGCAGCCGCGGGAACGCACGCTCGCGCCGCTGCACCAACTGATGATCGCCATGCTCCTCGACATCATCCCGGCGAGCCTGGTGGGCCTGGTGATCATCTGGCTGGGGGTGGCGCTGATCAGCCGGCCACTGCGGGAACTGGCCAAGAGCGCGAATCACCTGTCGGCCCCGGAGACTACCGGGCAGTTGCGCCAGGTGAATGCCTGGTATGCGGAGGCCTCCGCCATACGCCAGGCGCTGCTGACCAGCGTGCAGCTGCTGCAGCAGAAGCTGGGCCGGCTCAGCCATGAAGCGCAAAGCGACCCGCTGACCGGCCTGACCAACCGGCGGGCGCTGGACACGGCACTGGCGCTGCTGCAACAGACCCAGCGCCAGTATTCGGTGCTGGCGCTGGATATCGATCACTTCAAGCGGGTCAACGACACCTACGGCCACGACGCGGGGGATGAGGCGCTGAAGCAGGTCGCGGCGGTCCTCCAGCAGTATTCGCGCAGCGAGGACCTGGCCTGTCGATCGGGCGGCGAGGAGTTCATCCTGCTGCTGCCGGACACCCCGCTGGAAACCGCGGGCGGCATCGCCGAGCGCATTCGCGGGGCCGTCGAAGCCGCCGAGGTGCCGCAGATCGGGCACCTGACCCTCTCCATTGGCGTCGCCCAGGGTGACGGCGAGCCGGATGCCGTGCTGAAGACCGCCGACGAGCGCCTGTATCGCGCCAAGCAGATGGGCCGCAACCGGGTCGTCGCCGACTGAGCCGCAAGCGCCATGAGTGCGGGGTAATAAGCTCTGGCGCTCCGGCCGGCTCTGCACAGCCGGCCGGAGCGCCGGAACCGGGCACCGCACTTGCACGTGCGGCGCCCGGAAGGGCCGCCTTACTTGTTCGCGGTCAGCGTACTGTAGGCGGTGATCAGGTTGCGGTAGTCCGGGATGTGATTGGAGAACAGCGCGGCCAGCCCTTCGATGTCGTTGCGCCAGTCGCGGTGCAGCTCACAGGCCACGCCGAACCAGGTCATCATCTGCGCGCCAGCGGCTTCCATGCGGCGCCAGGCGGCGTCGCGGGTAACTTCGTTGAAGGTGCCCGAAGCGTCCGCCACGACGAACACATCGAAGCCTTCTTCCAGTGCCGAGAGCGCCGGGAAGGCCACGCACACCTCGGTGACCACGCCGGCGATGATCAGTTGCTTCTTGCCGGTGGCCTTGACCGCCTTGACGAAGTCTTCGTTGTCCCAGGCATTGATGTTGCCGGGGCGGGCGATATAGGGCGCATCGGGGAACATTTCCTTGAGCTCCGGCACCAGCGGGCCGTTGGGGCCGGTTTCGAAGCTGGTGGTAAGGACGGTCGGGAGCTTGAAGTACTTGGCCAGGTCGGCCAGGGCCAGGACGTTGTTCTTGAACTTGTCCGGTTCGATATCACGAACCAGCGAGAGCAGACCGGCCTGGTGATCGACCAGCAGTACGGCGGCCTGGGACTTGTCGAGACGGACGTAGGGCTTGCTCATGGCGACTCCTCGTTTACAGGTGGGAAGCCCGGCGTAAGCGCCGGGCCAGGGGTTGGACTCAGCGCTGCGAGTCCAGCACTTCGTGCTCGGTCACTACCTGCTGCGCCTTCGCGTAGCTTTCGATCAGCAGCTGGTAGTGAGGGAAGATTAGGCTATAGGCTTCGGCCCATTGGGCTGCATCGGGACGATTCCAGGTACGCTGGATCTCGGAAGCCACCGCGGCGGTGTCCATCGGCACCACGCCGGCCTGCACCACGCGGGCCAGGGTGATTTCCTGGGCCGCCTTGGAGTAGGTGCCGGACGCGTCGATCACGGCGAAAACCCGATAACCGGCATTGACCGCGGCGATGGCCGGGAACGCCATGCACACGCTGGTGATGGTGCCGGCGATGACCAGGGTCTTCTTGCCGGTCTTCTCGACCGCGGCGACGAACTCGGGGTTGTCCCAGGCGTTGATCTCGCCCTTGCGCGCCACGTACTGGGCGTGCGGCGCGGCTTCGTGGATCTCCGGGATCAGCGGGCCGTTAGGGCCCTGCGGCACCGAGGCGGTGGTGATGACCGGGATCTTCGCCAGGGTGGCGATCTTCGCCAGGGTGATGGCGTTGTTGCGCAACTCGGTCATCGGCATGTCCTTGACCGTCTGGAACAGACCGCTCTGGTGGTCGATGAGCAGCATGGCGGTGTCGTCGGGATCGATCACCGGACGCTGACCGTTGAAATTGGCGATCTGAGAGAAGTTGCTCATGTTGGTTTCTCCTCGAAGGGGCCCTTCCGGCCCGCTGTGGCCCGCGCATTGCGGCGCGGAAGATGACCCAGACTAGGCGCCCGCCAAGTCTGGGATATGACACTCAGTGACTCAGTGACTCAGTTGACCGAAGCGACCTTCGCGGAAGTCGTCGATGGCCTCGCGGATCTCGCTGTCGCTGTTCATCACGAAGGGCCCGTAGCCGACGATCGGCTCGTTCAGGGCCTCGCCGCTGAGCAGCAGGACCAGGGCGTCGCTGTCGGCTTCCAGCAGCAGGCTGTCGCCGCGCCGGTCGAACAGCGCCAGTTGCCCTTCACGCAGGCTTTCAGCGCCACCCAGGCGCACGCTGCCGCGCAGGACGACCAGGGCGGTGTTGCGTCCCGGCGTGACCCGCAGGTCCAGCGGGCGGCCCGGATTCAGGCGCATGTCCCAGACATCCAGCGGACTGAAGGTATGGGCCGGCCCCGCCGCGTTGCCATAGCGCCCGGCGATCACCCGCAGGGTGCCGGCGCCATCGGGCAGTTCGATCTGCGGGATGTCCGCCGCCAGCAGCGTCTGGTAGGCCGGCGCGGTACGCTTGTCGCTCGCCGGAAGGTTCACCCACAACTGCGCCATGTGCAGCGTACCGCCCGTGCGGCTGAAGTCCGGCGAGTGGAACTCCTCGTGGAGAATGCCGTCACCGGCCGTCATCCACTGCACGTCGCCGGGGCCGATGCGCCCGCCGCCGCCACTGGAGTCGCGGTGCTCCAGTTCGCCCTGGTAGACAATGGTCACCGTCTCGAAACCGCGGTGCGGGTGCTGGCCGACGCCGCGCGGGCTGCTGCTGGGGGTGAAGTGATGGGGACCGGCATGGTCCAGCAGCAGGAAGGGGCTAAGGTGTTCGCCCAGGTTGTCGTAGGAGAACAGCGAGCGGACCGGGAAGCCATCGCCGACCCAATGCGGGCGGGGTGCGCTGTAGATACCGAGAATCTGTTTCATGGGGTGCCTCCTGTAGTGCATGGGAGACACGATAGAACTGCAACAATATTGCCGGTAGACAGCGATAATTCACCTCAGAGTTCCATCTGGAGAACACTGAAATGGAAGACCTCAACGATCTCTACTACTTCGCCCAGGTCGTCGAGCACGGCGGATTCGCACCCGCCGGGCGCGCCCTGGACCAGCCCAAGTCGAAGCTCAGCCGGCGCATCGCCTCATTGGAAGAGCGCCTGGGCGTACGCCTGATCCAACGTTCCACCCGGCACTTCTCGGTGACCGAGATCGGCCAGGAGTACTACCGCCACTGCCTGGCGATGCTGGTGGAAGCCGAAGGCGCGGCCGAGGTGATCGAGCGTCACCGCTCCGAGCCGCAGGGCGTGGTACGGCTGAGCTGCCCCACCGCCCTGCTGAACTTCTGGGTCGGGCCGATGCTGGCGCGCTTCATGGTCGAGCACCCGCTGGTGGCGCTGCATGTCGAAGCCACCAACCGCCAGGTGGACATGATCCAGGAAGGAGTCGACATCGCCCTGCGGGTACGCTTCCCGCCGCTGGAGAGCAGCGACCTGGTCATGAAGGTGCTGGGCGAGAGCCGCCAGTGCGTGGTGGGCGCGCCGGCATTGCGCGAGCGGCTGACGGCGCGGCCGATCCCCGCCGACGTGGCGGCGCTGCCGACCCTGCACTGGGGCTCGGTGCAACGCGAATACCACTGGCAGCTGGACGGCCCCAAGGGCGCCAGCGCCCAGGTGCGCCACCATCCCCGGCTGGTCACCGACGACCTGCTGGCGCTGCGCCAGGCCGCGCTGGCCGGCGTCGGCGCGGCGCACCTGCCGGCGGTGGTGGTAAGCGACGACCTCAACGACGGCGGCCTGATCAACCTGCTGCCCGACTGGGCGCCGCGCACCGGGATAGTCCATGCCGTGTTCCCCTCGCGGCGCGGGCTGCTGCCATCGGTGCGGGCGCTGCTGGACTTCCTCGCGAACGCGTTCGAGCACAGCGACATGGCGTAGACCTCGCACATCTTCAGACTGCATTCAGATTCGCCGCGAATACTCTCCCCATGAATGAGCTCCAGAGGGGGGAAGCCATGACCCGATCCGAATGGGAGTCGCTGTTCCCGTTCCGTTTCGGCCCGCGCGACACGCACCTTGCGAGTCTGCGCCTGGTCGACGGTGACGACCCGCAGCGGCACGAGGTCGAAGCGTTCGTGCATGAGCGCTTCGACCGTGTCCACCATGCCGACGTGCACCAGTACCTGCCCGAACTGCTCAGCCTGCGCGACCGCCACGGCGCGCTGGTGGCGGTCGTCGGCATGCGCCTGGCGGCGCAGGAATCGCTGTTCCTCGAACACTACCTGGATGAGCCGCTGGAAGGCCCGGTGTCGCGCATCGCCGGTTACAACGTGCCACGCCACGAGCTGGTGGAAGTGGGCAACCTGGCCGCCCGCAACGCCGGCAGCGCGCGCCTGATCATCGCCGCGGTGACCTGGCTGCTGGCCGCGCGCGGGTTGCGCTGGGTCGCCTTCACCGGCGCGGCGACGCTGATCAACAGCTTCCACCGCCTGGGACTGGAACCGACGGTACTGGCGCAGGCGGACCCGCAGCGCCTGAACGGCGACCTGGCCGACTGGGGCAGCTACTACGAGCAGCATCCGCAGGTGTTCGCCGGCAGCATCCGCTACGGCCATGAACAACTGGAGAACAGCGGGACGTACCAGCGCCTGGGCTTCCCGGCGCTGCCCTACTGCGCGAGACACGAGCATGCGGCCTGAACTGGAAGACTTCCGGCATCACCTGCGCCACCTCGCCCGCGACCAGGGCGAACGCCTGGCGCTGCGCGGCGCGACGCAGCGCTACAGCTATGCGCAGTTGCTGGAAGCCGTGGAGCTGCGCACCGCGCACCTCGCCGCGCAGCCGACCGGCGCCCTCGCCCTGGCGCTGGACAACGGCCCGGATGCGCTGATCTGGGACCTGGCCGCGCTGTTCAGCGAACGCCCCTGCCTCCTCCTGCCGCCCTTCTTCAGCCCCGCCCAGCGTGCCCACTGCCTGATGCAGAGCCAGGCGAGCCTGGCTCTGGTCGAGCCGCGCCTGGAAGACGAACTGCGCGGCAACGGCTTCAGCCACGGCGAAACCTTCTGGTACCGCCCGGCCGTGGTGGACGCCGGCCTGCCCCTGGGAACGGCGAAGATCACCTACACTTCCGGCAGCACCGGCACGCCCAGGGGCGTATGCCTGGACGCCGGCGCCATGCTCCGCGTGGCCCGCGAACTGGAGACCGCCAGCCGGCCCACCGAGCCCAGCCACTACCTGGCGATCCTGCCGCTGGCGGTGCTGCTGGAAAATCTCGGGCTGTACGCCGCCCTCTGTGCCGGCGCCACCCTGACCCTGCTGCCCGGCGAACAGTTGGGCCTGGGGGGATCGAGCAGCGTGGACTGGAAGCGCCTGCTCGCCAGCATCGCCCTGAGCGGCGCGCAAAGCCTGATCCTGGTGCCGCAACTGCTGCTCGGCCTGGTGACCGCCATCGAGCGCGGCGTGATGCGTCCCGGCCCGCTGAAGTTCGTCGCCGTGGGCGGCGCGCGGGTGGCGCCCTCGCTGCTACGGCGCGCCGCTGCCGTAGGGCTGCCGGTATACGAGGGCTACGGGCTCTCCGAGTGCGCCTCGGTGGTCTGCCTGAACCGTCCCGGCGCGGTGCGTCCGGGCAGCGTGGGCCGCCCCCTGCCCCACGTCCAGGTAAAGCTGGCCGACGATGGAGAGGTCCTGGTCAGCGGCTCATCCCTGCTCGGCTACCTCGGCGAGCCGCCGCACCTCGGCCAGTGGTGGCCCACCGGCGACCTCGGCCGCTTCGACGAGGACGGCTACCTCTACCTCGCCGGGCGCAAGAAGAACCAGTTCATCACCAGCTTCGGACGCAACGTCAACCCGGAATGGATCGAAGCCGAGCTGACGCAGAACGGCGTGGTGCTCCAGGCCTTCGTCCACGGCGAAGGCCTGCACCAGAACCTGGCGCTGCTCTGGCCGGTCGACCCGGCCTGCACCGACCAGGTTCTGGAGCAGGCGGTGCGCCAGTGCAACGAGCAGTTGCCGGACTACGCCCGGGTACACCGCTGGGCGCGACTGCCCGAACCCTTCAGCAGCGCCAGCGGCCTGCTCACCGCCAACGGTCGTCCGCGCCGCATGGCCATCCTCGAGCAGTATCGCGAAATCCTTTCCGCAATGGTTACCGAGTGAGGTTTGCCCCATGTCCTTTTTCGACACCCTGCAGTCGACCACCGCCCAGGAGCGCGAGGCGCTGTTCAGCGTCCCGGTGATCCGCGAGGCGTTGTCCGGCAGCGTCAGCCTGGAGGGCTACGTCGCCTTCCTGTCCCAGGCCTACCACCACGTCCGCCACACCGTGCCGCTGATGATGGCCTGCGGCGCGCGCCTGCCCGCCCACCTGGAATGGCTGCGCGGCGCGGTGTGCGAGTACATCGACGAAGAATACGGCCACGAGCGCTGGATTCTCGACGACATCGCGGCCTGCGGCGGCGACCCGGAGGCCGTGCGCACCGGCCGCCCTTCGCTGGCCATCGAGCTGATGGTGGCCTTCCTCTATGACCTCATCCAGCGTGGCAACCCGGTGGGGCTGTTCGGCATGGTCAACGTGCTCGAAGGCACCAGCATCGCCCTCGCCACCCAGGCCGCCGACACCATCCGCGGCAGCCTCGGCCTGCCCCCGGAAGCCTTCAGCTATCTCAGTTCCCACGGCACGCTGGACCAGGATCACATGCAGACCTACCGGCGCCTGATGAACCGCCTGGAAGACCCGGCCGACCAGGACGCGGTGATCCATGCGGCGAAGGTCGTCTACCGCCTGTACGCCGACATGTTCCGTGGCCTGCCGCGCGCCCAGGCGCAGCAGGACGAGGTGCAGCATGCGCCTGCCTGAATGCCGCGTGGTACTCACCGGCGCCAGCGGCGGCATCGGCCTGCAACTGGCCGAACAGCTCTGCGCGGCCGGCGCCCAGGTGCTGGCGGTCAGCCGTCATGCCGGGGCGCTGGACGAACTGATGCGTCGCTACCCCGAGCGCCTGCGCTGGCAGGCCGCCGACCTGCGCCTGGGCGGCGATCGCCACGCGCTGCTGGACAGCCTGCGGCGCGGCGACGGGATCAACCTGCTGATCAACGCCGCCGGGGTCAACCAGTTCGCCATGCTCGACCAGTTGGACGAGTCGCGCCTGGACGACATGCTCGAGCTGAACATAGCTGCCACCCTGCACCTCACCCGCCTGCTGCTGCCGATACTGCGTGAACAGCCCCACGCGCTGGTGGTCAACGTCGGCTCCATCTACGGCTCCATCGGCTATCCGGGCTATGCGGTCTACTGCGCCAGCAAGTTCGCCCTGCGCGGATTCTCCGAGGCCTTGCGCCGCGAGCTGGCGGACACCTCGGTAGACGTGCTCTACGTCGCCCCGCGCGCCACCCGCACCGGCATGAACAGCGCGGCGGCGATGGCGCTGAACGAGGCGTTGAAGGCCAGCACCGACGATCCCCGCGACGTCGCCCGAGCCGTGCTCTCGGCCATCGAGCACAAGCGCAGCGAGCTGTACCTGGGCTGGCCGGAAAAACTCTTCGTACGCATCAACGGTATGCTGCCCGGCATCGTCGACCGCGCGCTGCGCAAGCAATTGCCGCTGATCCGCCGTCACAGCCGCCACGGGCAGCAGCCCTGACGGCAGCCGCGGCCGCTCGACCGTGAGCGGGCACGGCACGGCGAGTTCGATGCTTTACTCAGGGAAATTCAGGCAAGACAGGACTGACCATGCGTTTGCTGTTGGTGGAGGATGACCAGGCCCTGGGCGAAGGCGTACGCACCGGCCTGCGCCAGGAGGGCTACACCATCGACTGGCTGCAGGATGGCGCCAGCGCGCTGCACGCCCTGCAGACCGAAGAGTTCGACCTGGTGGTGCTCGACCTCGGGCTGCCGCGCCTCGACGGCCTGCACGTACTCGGTCGCGTGCGCGCGGCCGGCTCGACGGTCCCGGTGCTGATCCTCACCGCCCGCGACGCCACCGAGGATCGCATCGCCGGCCTGGACGCCGGCGCCGACGACTACCTGGTCAAACCCTTCGACCTCCACGAACTCCAGGCACGCCTGCGCGCGCTGCTGCGCCGCAGCAGCGGACGGGCGCGGGCGCTGATCGAGCACGCCGGGGTCAGCCTCGACCCGTCGACCCAGCAGGTCCGCTTCCAGGGGCAGCCCGTGGTCCTCACCCCCAAGGAATACCAACTGCTGCACGAACTGCTGGCGCAGCCGGGCAAGGTCTTCACCCGCGACCGCCTGACCCAGTTGCTCTACGGCTGGGATGAAAGCGCTGAAAGCAACACCCTGGAAGTCCACATCTCGCACCTGCGCAAGAAGCTGTTCAGCGGCCTGATCCGCACCGTACGGGGCATCGGCTACCTGGTGGAAGCCTGATGGGCTCGCTGCGCAGCCGCACCCTGTGGCGGGTGATGCTCCTGTTGCTGGCAGGCACCGGTCTGCTGGCGCTGTACAACTACCACGACAGCAGCCACGAGATCGCCGAAGTCTACGACGCCCACCTGGCGCAGAACGCCCGCCTGCTGCAGGGCGTGATGAGCCTGCCGCTGGCCGGCGCCGAGCGCCAGACGCTGTACCAGGCGTTCAACGAGGCACTCAGCCAGTCCGGCGCCGGCGGCCCCGGTCACCCCTACGAAAACAAGCTGGCCTTCGCCGTCTGGAGCGAAGACGGCCAATTGCGCGTGCGCTCGGCCAGCGCGCCGGGTTTCGACACGCCACCCAAGGCTCCCGGGTTCAGCACCGAGACCCGCGACGGCCGGCAATGGCGCGGCTTCGTCCTGCCGGTGCCGGCGCAGAAGCTGGTGATCTGGGTCGGCGAGCGCTACGACGTGCGCGACGACCTGGTGGGCCGCATCGTGCGCCATACCCTGATGCCCTTCCTGGCCGGCAGCCTGGCGCTGGCGCTGCTGGTCTGGCTGGCGATCGGCCGCGGGCTGGAGCCGCTGCAGAACATGGCACGGGTCATCCGCGGGCGGCACGCCGACTCGCTGGAGCCGCTGCAACTGGTGCCTCTGCCGCGCGAGCTGGAACCCATGCAGGCCGCCCTCAACCGCCTGCTCAGCCAGGTGGAATCCCTGCTTCAGCGCGAACACCGCTTCATCGCCGATGCCGCCCATGAGATGCGTACGCCCTTGGCAGTCCTGCGGCTGCACGCGCAGAACGCCGCCCAGGCCGACAACGAACAGGAGCGGGACAAGGCCCTGGACTTCCTGATCGACGGGGTCGACCGTCTCAGCCGGGTCGTCAACCAATTGCTGACCCTGGCGCGCCTGGAGCCGGCGTCCAACCGCAGCCGCTGGAAAGCACTGGACGTGCAGGCGCTGGTCACCGACAGCCTCGCCGAGCTGACCCCCTGGATGCTGCGCCAGCAGGTCGAGCCCGACCTGGAAATCGCCAGCGGCGACTACCGCACCCTGAGTGATCGCGGGGCATTGGAAGTGGTTCTGCAGAACCTGGTCAGCAACGCGGTGAACTTCTCCCCCGCCGGCGCCACCGTGCGGGTCACCCTCGAGCGCCAGGGCGGCGACCTGCTGCTGACCGTGCAGGACAGCGGTCCGGGGATCGAGGAAACCCGGCTGGATCGGGCGTTCGAGCGCTTCTACAGCGACGGAAACCCCAATGGCGCGGGCCTTGGCCTGTCCATCGTGAGCCGGGCGGTGCAGCGGCTGGGCGGCGACGTGCGGCTGGGCAACCGTCCCGAGGGTGGCCTGGAGGCACGCGTGCGCCTGCCGGTACAGGACCAATCCCCGTCCTGAACTTCAGTCCGTGTCGAGATCCTGCACATAACCCATTCGATCGATGGAGATTTTCCCCGGGCGTCTTATGCTTATGGAAAGCGCACCCGCGCTCTGCCGTAGGGAGGAAGGTGTCATGGGAAATATTCTCAATGAACGTGTGATGGCTATCTGGCGTCTCACTGACAAGACTCCGGGGCACTCAAGACTCAGGATCTCGAAGTATGGTGCCGGGAAATTCCCTACAGACGCCTCCGTCCCCCAACCACTACCATCCGCCGACTTCATGTCCGTAACTGACTACCCCACCAAGCAATTCTTCACCCGTGGCCGTGCGTCCGAGGTTTACAGAGTTACTGGTTTTGCCGCAGAGGTGCCGTCATGGGTAAATCGCTGAAGGAACGTGCAACGGTCATCTGCCGTCTCGACGACAAGATCCTCTTCGTGCGCAAGGCCAAGTCGAAATGGAACCTGCCCGGTGGGCGTATCGAGCGGGATGAGCGGCCAGGCCAGGCAGCCTTGCGCGAACTGAACGAGGAAACCGGCCTGCAGGCGGCACAGCTCAACTACCTGGCCCCGCTGGAGCTGTACCAGACGCTGCATTACGTCTTCGAAACGCCGGTCGATCCGGCCCAGCAACCGGTGCCGCTGAACGAGATCGCCGACTGCCGCTGGTTCGCCCCGGACGAAGTGGAGCGGCGCAAGGTCAACAAGTCGGTGCGCCGGCTGCTGCGCACCTGCCTGTCCAAGGCGAGCTGAACAGCGGGTCGCGCTTCCCACGCCGCTGAGAAAGGTGCAAGACCCAGGCGCTTCGCGGTATCTTCGGCGCCTTCCGAATGCACCTTTTGTCAGGACTCCCCGCCCATGCGCCGCGTCACCCTGCTCTGCGCCACCCTTCTGTGCTCCGCCAGCGTCCTGGCCAAGGTCGAGGTGAAGCCGGTGCAACACAGCAAGGTCGGTCCGGTGCTGGCGGTGCGTATTTCCGAGGACATCGCGCCGGGCGACTACGAACGCCTGCTCAAGGGGCTGATGGGCAATCCCGGCAAGTTCGCGCGCAAGGTGGCGCTGCTCGACAGCATCGGTGGCAGCGCGGCGGAATCGATCAAGATGGGCCGTCTTCTGCGCGAGTCCGGCTTCGAGACCCTGGTGCCGACCAACGGTCTGTGCCAGGGGTCGTGCGTCTACCTGCTGGCCGCCGGCCATCGCAAGACGGTGCGCGGCTACGTCGGCCTGCACCGCCCCTACTACCCCGGCGGCGACTCGTCCCAGGCCAGCGGCGGCTACAACGCGCGCAGCTACCTGCGCGACATGGACATCCCGCTCGCCCTGGCCGACGACATGCAGAGCATCGAGCCGCAGAAAATGCGCGTGCTCTCGCCGCAGGAGCTGGAGCGCTACCGCCTGGGCGGCGCGCCCCGCAGCCTCAGCGTCCGCTGACGGAAAGCCCTTCCGACAGTCCTGGCGCGGCCGTCTCCGGCGCGTGCCGGGGAGCATCGAGCGCCGGCTGGCTCAGGCGCTCACGCCCGTAGAACGCCAGGGCGGTGCCCAGCATCGACAGCCAGACGATGATGCCCGACCAGAAAGTGTGCGACACGAAGTGCCAGCCCTGCGGCACGCGGGTGCTGCCGTAGATCATGCCCAGCGTCATCACCGCGATGAACAGCGCGCGGGCATGCCGCCAGCGGTAGCGCCGCGCCACGAAATACAGCGCCAGCAGGGTGAAACCGCTGGAGGCATGCCCACCCGGCCAGCAGCGCCCCTCGCCCGCCTCGTGCAGCAGGCTGAAGTTCTCGAACCATTCGCGCTTCTCATGAATGCCGCCGTAGAGCGTGGTTTCCACCGGACACCAGACGCTGGTGTGGCTCTTGAAGTAATGGACCATGCCGGTGGTGATGGCGAACGACACCACCAGGAAGATGAAGTCCCGCCGGTGTGCGGTAAGCCAGCGCAGGGCCGGCGCGACCCGCACGCGTTCCAGCCAGGCGCTGAAGCGCCCCTTGGGCAGCAGCGTCCAGGCGAACGACAGCAGCATCCCGATCACCGCCAGTTCCCCCGTGGTGTCGGGCAGGATGCGCGGCAGCTTGTGGGTCAGCTTCTCGAACAGACGGTCGTGCTCCAGCACGAAGGTATGCGTCAACGGATCGTAGAACTGATTGCTGATCAGCACGTCGAGCTGGGTGAGATCGAACGCGCAGAACAGCACGACCGCCAGCAGCAGCGGTACGCCGAGATTGTGCAGATAGAAGTGGGGGGCAGACATGCAGGGTCCTTGCAGGGTCAACGGATCGGTGCGACGGCGGCCCATTGGTCGGCATCCAGGTAGCCGAGCAGCTTGGGTGCGGTGTGGCCGTCGCTGATGAGGAACAGCGACGACGCGTAATCGGGCGTCTGGGGATCGGCGATGCTCACGGTGGACTCCAGGTCCTCCATGCACTCGCTGTGGGTCACCAGGATCAGGTTGCGGTGAGGCTGCTTGTGTTGCCGGGCGTCGCGCAGCATCGAGCCGCGGCAATCGAACAGCCAGTCCTGCCGCGCCGGCGTCTGACCGAACATGGAGGTGGCGGTCTGTTCGGCGCGGACCTGCGGGCTGCTGAGAATGTCGCTGTCGGCGAGGCCGAGCATGCGGAAATGCCGACCCAGGTCATGGGCCGCGGCCTGGGCGCGAACCGTGATGCCTTCGGGGGCGGACAGGCAGGGGGCGCTGGAATGGTCGCAGCGCTCGGCATGACGCACCAGGACGATCAGATCGCCGTTGCGCCAGTGCTCGCGCAGCGCCTCGAGCCGGACCGGGTCATGGGCGATGCTCTGTGCGGTTGACGGGCGGATGAGCCAGAAGCCGCTGATCAGGCCGAACGCAAGCAGCGCCAGGGGAAACAGCAGCCAGCGGCTGGCAAGGGTTCGTCGCGCTTTCCGGACGAGCAGGGAAATCGACATTTCATTTCCAGTGACGGGCAAACAAGGCTGCATCCCTGCCCCGCCCGGAGCGCCGTGGCGCGCCTCCGAGGCCCGGCCCATCCGTGGGGCTCACACCGCACTGCGGGTTGTCAGATGTCGGGCGAGGGCAACCTAGCGCCGGGTTCGTGAAGAACCCGTCATGAATTGCTGAAGATGCCGTTAGCGTCCGCAACGTCCCCCAGCGCAGCCACCCGCGAGCGCTGGCGCCGGTGGCGCCGCGACCGTCCGTCGAGAAGGCGCCCCCTGTGCATCGAACTGGCGCCTGGCGGCGTACCGGGCGCCCCGTGGGTACGGTATAAGCAAGGCACTTTGACACTAGAGAGCCACCATGCTGCACGACGCCCCGACCGACAGCGCGGTCTACAAGACATTACTCGAATCGACCCGGGCCATCCCCTGGAAGATCGACTGGAAGACCATGACCTTCGCCTACATCGGCCCGCAGATCGAAACGCTGCTGGGCTGGAGCCAGTCCAGCTGGGTCAGCGCCAACGACTGGGCCGAGCGCATGCACCCCGAGGACCGCGAGCGCGTGGTGGACTTCTGCGTGTCGCAATCGCGCAACGGCACCGATCACGAGGCCGACTACCGCGCCCTCACCGCCTCCGGCGACTACATCTGGATTCGCGACGTGGTGCATGTGATGCGCGACGGCAACGGCGAGGTGGACGCCCTGATCGGCTTCATGTTCGACATCAGCGAACGCAAGCGCGCCGAAGAACAGCTGATCCAGCTGCAGCGCCAGCTGGAGGAGTACTCCTACAAGGACGGCCTGACCGGCGTGGCCAACCGGCGCATGTTCGATTCGGTGCTGGAAACCGAATGGGCCAGCGCCCAGCGCAGCGGCCAGCCGCTGTCGCTGATCCTCCTCGATATCGACTACTTCAAGCAGTACAACGACCATTACGGCCACATCCAGGGCGACGACTGCCTGCGCAGCGTCGGCAAGGCGCTGGCCGGCGCGTTGCACCGCCCGCGCGACTTCATCGCCCGCTTCGGCGGCGAGGAGTTCGTCCTGGTGCTGCCGGAAACCGACGGCGACGCCGCGCTCCAGGTGGCCGAGCGCTGCCGCCGCCTCATCCGCGAGCAACGCATTGCCCATGAGCAGTCGAGCGTCGCCCCGCTGCTGACCATCAGCCTCGGCGTCGGCACCGCCGTGCCCCGCGCGGGCGATCGTCCGCTGGACTTCGTGGCGGCGGTGGACCGGCTGCTCTACCAGGCCAAGCAGGGCGGACGCAACCGGCTGGCCGCGGCGCAATGGTCGCGTGACGAGGGCTCGATGCGGGACGGCACACGCTGATTTGCGGCGCTGCGACCTCCTGACACGACGATCTGCCCCGACAGTCTCGGCAAGGCTGTCTAAGCTCTATCCCACACGCGCGTGCCGGCGGCAGGCAACGAGGTCCGGAATCGGACCCTGGCCTATCCGCCAACCTGGCGGTGGGACTGGCCCCGGAGCCGGCATAGCGTAGAGCCGACCCCGTAAACCAGGACCCCTGACCATGCACGATATCGACCCCGTGGAAACCCAGGAATGGCTGGACGCGCTGGAATCCGTACTGGAAAAGGAAGGTGAGGAGCGCGCCCACTACCTGATGACCCGCCTCGGTGAGCTGGCCAGCCGCACCGGCACCCAACTGCCCTACGCCATCACTACGCCCTACCGCAACACCATCCCGGTCACCCATGAAGCCCGCATGCCCGGCGACCTGTTCATGGAGCGCCGCATCCGCTCGCTGGTGCGCTGGAATGCCCTGGCGATGGTGATGCGCGCCAACCACAAGGACTCGTCGCTGGGTGGACACATCTCCACCTTCGCCTCCTCGGCGACCCTCTACGAC
The DNA here is from genome assembly GCF_054720805.1 of Pseudomonas sp. MT3. Lineage (NCBI taxonomy): Bacteria > Pseudomonadati > Pseudomonadota > Gammaproteobacteria > Pseudomonadales > Pseudomonadaceae > Pseudomonas > Pseudomonas sp. MT3. The sequence continues at coordinate 41,388 of NZ_JBTVPY010000027.1, read as the reverse complement.
ATCGGCTTCAACTACTTCTTCAACGGCCCCACCGACGAACACGCCGGCGACCTGATCTACTTCCAGGGCCACGCGTGCCCCGGCATCTACGCCCGCGCCTATATCGAAGGCCTGCTGACGGACGAGCAACTGGTGAACTTCCGCCAGGAGGTGGACGGCAAGGGTCTCCCCTCCTACCCGCACCCGCGCCTGATGTCGCACTTCTGGCAGTTCCCGACCGTGTCGATGGGCCTGGGGCCGATCCAGGCGATCTACCAGGCGCGCTTCATGAAATACCTGGAAAGCCGCGGCTTCATTCCCGCCGGCAAGCAGAAGGTCTGGTGCTTCCTCGGCGATGGCGAAACCGATGAACCGGAATCCCTGGGCGCGATCTCCCTCGCCGGGCGCGAGAGGCTGGACAACCTGATCTTCGTGGTGAACTGCAACCTGCAGCGCCTCGACGGTCCGGTACGCGGCAACGGCAAGATCATCCAGGAGCTGGAAGGCGTATTCCGCGGCGCCAACTGGAACGTGATCAAGGTGATCTGGGGCCGCTTCTGGGACCCACTCTTCGCCAAGGACACCACCGGCCTCTTGCAGGCACGGATGGATGCGGCGGTGGACGGCGACTACCAGAACTACAAGGCCAAGGACGGCGCCTACGTCCGCGAGCATTTCTTCGGTACCCGGCCGGAGCTGCTGGAGATGGTCAAGGACCTCTCCGACGAGGAAATCTGGAAGCTCAACCGGGGCGGGCACGACCCCTACAAGGTCTACGCCGCCTACCATGCTGCGGTGAACCACACCGGCCAGCCCAGCGTGGTGCTGGCCAAGACCATCAAGGGCTACGGCACCGGCACCGGCGAAGCGAAGAACATCGCGCACAACATCCACGAGGTCGACGTCGACAGCCTGCGCGCCTTCCGCGACCGTTTCGACATCCCGATCAAGGACGCGGACCTCGCCAAGCTGCCCTTCTACCGCCCCGACGAAGGCAGTGCCGAAGCACGCTACCTGAAGGAGCGCCGCGCCTCCCTGGGCGGCTTCATGCCCCATCGCCACGGCAACAGCCAGCGCATCCCGGCACCGCCGCTGGAAACCTTGAAAGCCATGCTCGACGGTACCGGCGATCGCGAGATTTCCACCACGATGGCCTTCGTGCGGATCATCTCGCAACTGGTCAAGGACAAGGAGCTGGGCCCGCGCATCGTGCCGATCATCCCTGACGAAGCACGCACCTTCGGCATGGAAGGCATGTTCCGCCAGCTCGGCATCTACTCCTCGGTGGGCCAGCTCTACGAGCCGGTCGACAAGGAACAGCTGATGTTCTATCGCGAGGACAAGAAGGGCCAGATTCTCGAGGAAGGCATCACCGAAGCCGGCGGCATGTCGTCGTTCATCGCCGCCGGCACCGCCTACAGCAACTACCGCCAGCCGATGCTGCCGTTCTACATCTTCTACTCGATGTTCGGCTTCCAGCGCATCGGCGACCTGGCCTGGGCCGCCGGCGACAGCCTGACGCGCGGCTTCCTGCTCGGCGGCACCGCCGGGCGCACCACGCTCAACGGCGAGGGCCTGCAGCACGAGGACGGCCACAGCCACGTGCTGGCCTCGGTCATCCCCAACTGCCGCACCTACGACCCGACCTACTCCTACGAGCTGGCGGTGATCATCCAGGAGGGCGTGCGGCAGATGATGCAGGAGCAGCAGGAGGTCTTCTACTACATCACCGTGATGAACGAGAACTACCCGCACCCGCCGCTGCCCAAGGGTGTCGAGGCCGGGATCATCAAGGGCATGTACCTGCTCGACGAGGACAGGAAGGACGCGGCGCACCACGTGCAGTTGCTCGGCTCGGGCACCATCCTGCGCGAGGTCGAGGCCGCCGCGAGGATACTGCGCGAAGACTTCGGCATCGGCGCCGACGTCTGGTCGGTACCCAGCTTCAACGAACTGCGCCGCGACGGCCTGGCGGTGGAGCGCTGGAACCGTCTGCATCCGGGCCAGAAGCCCAGGCCCAGCTATGTCGAGCAATGCCTCTCCGGCCGGCGAGGGCCGGTGATCGCCTCCACCGACTACCTGAAGGTCTACGCCGAGCAGATCCGCCAGTGGGTACCGGGCAAGGAGTACAAGGTGCTGGGCACCGACGGCTTCGGCCGCAGCGACACCCGCGCCAAGCTCCGCCACTTCTTCGAGGTGGACCGTCACTGGGTGGTGCTGGCCGCGCTCGAAGCCCTGGCCGACCGTGGCGACCTCGAGCCGAAGGTGGTGGCCGAGGCCATCGCCAGGTTCGGCCTCGATCCCGAGAAACCCAACCCGCTGGATTGCTGAGGAGAGGCACGATGAGCGAGACCATCCGCGTACCCGACATCGGCAACGGCCAGGGCGAAGTCATCGAACTGCTGGTCAAGGTCGGCGACCGCGTGGAGGCCGAACAGAGCCTGCTGACGCTGGAGTCGGACAAGGCCAGCATGGAAATCCCCTGTCCCCGCGCCGGCGTGGTGAAAGCCATCAAGGTGAAGATCGGCGACACCCTCAAGGAAGGCGACGACATCCTCGAGCTGGAGGCCGAAGGCGGAGCCGCCGAAGCGCCGCCCCCCACTCCGCCCGCCGCCGCGGCTCCGAAACCGCCCGCAACGCCCGCAACACCCGAGCCCCGCCCCGCTGCCGGTGGCGGCGGCCTGGAAACCATCAAGGTCCCGGATATCGGCAACGGCCAGGGCGAGATCATCGAACTGATGGTCAAGGTCGGCGACCGCATCGAAGCCGACCAGAGCCTGCTGACCCTGGAATCCGACAAGGCCAGCATGGAAATCCCCGCGCCGAAAGCCGGCGTGGTGAAGGCGATCAAGGTGAAGATCGGCGACACGCTCAAGGAAGGCGACGACATCCTCGAGCTGGAAACCGAGGGTGGCGCGCCGGCCGCCAGCGCGCCCGCGGAACCGGCGCCGGCGGCGCAAGACACGCCCGCCGCAACACCGGCAACGGCACCCGCCCCTTCAGGTGGTGGCGTGGAAACCATCCGGGTGCCGGACATCGGCAATGGCGAGGGCCAGGTCATCGAACTGATGGTCAAGGCCGGCGACCGCATCGAGGCCGACCAGAGCCTGCTGACCCTGGAATCCGACAAGGCCAGCATGGAAATCCCCGCGCCGAAAGCCGGCGTGGTGAAGGCGCTCCAGGTGAAGATCGGCGACACCCTCAAGGAAGGCGATGCCATCCTCGAACTGGAAGTCGCCGGTGGCGCCGCGCCGGCCCAGGCTCAATCCCGGGTTCAGACGCCCAGCGCGGAGCAGCCCGTCGCCAGGGCCGAGCCGCCCAAGGCGCCGGACGTCTCCCCGGTGGGCGCGCCCAGCCGCGATGGCACCAAGGTCCATGCCGGTCCGGCGGTGCGCATGGTCGCCCGCGAGTTCGGTGTCGATCTCGCCCAGGTGAAAGGCACCGGTCCGAAAGACCGCATCCTCAAAGAGGACGTGCAGGCGTTCGTCAAAGAGCAGTTGCAACGCGGCAAGTCGGCGTCGGCCGGTACCACTGGCGGGGCTGGCATCCCGCCGATCCCGGAAGTCGACTTCAGCAAGTTCGGCGAAGTGGAAGAAGTCGCCATGACCCGCCTGATGCAGGTCGGCGCCGCCAACCTGCACCGCAGCTGGCTCAACGTGCCCCACGTCACCCAGTTCGAGTCCGCCGACATCACCGAGGCGGAAGCCTTCCGCATCGCGCAGAAAGCGGCGGCGGAAAAGGCCGGGACCAAGCTGACCATCCTGCCGATCCTGCTCAAGGCCTGCGCCCATCTGCTGCGCGAGCTGCCGGACTTCAACAGCTCCCTGGCTCCCAGCGGCAAGGCGCTGATCCGCAAGAAGTACGTGCACATCGGCTTCGCCGTGGACACCCCGGACGGCCTGCTGGTGCCGGTGATCCGCGACGTCGACCGGAAGAGCCTGCTGCAATTGGCCGCCGAGGCCGCCGAACTGGCGGAGAAGGCGCGGACCAAGAAGCTCTCCGCCGACGCCATGCAGGGCGCCTGCTTCACCATCTCCAGCCTGGGGCATATCGGCGGCACCGGCTTCACGCCGATCGTCAACGCGCCGGAAGTGACGATCCTCGGCGTCAGCAAGGCGGCGATACAGCCGGTGTGGGACGGCAAGGCCTTCCAGCCGCGCCTGATGCTGCCGCTATCGCTGTCCTACGACCACCGGGTGATCAACGGCGCGGCGGCGGCGCGGTTCACCCGCAGACTGGGTGAAGTGCTAGGGGATATTCGCAGCCTGCTGCTGTAGCGCCTTTCCGGGCGTTGTTCGCGAGCAAGCTCGCTCCTACGAAGAGCTGATCGTACATGCTCCCGTAGGAGCGGGCTTGCTCGCGAACCCATCACATCCGATCGAGCGGAATCCTCAAATAACGCACGCCGTTGTCCTCCGCCTCCGGCAGCACCCCACCGCGCATGTTCACCTGGATCGACGGCCAGATCAGCGCTGGCGCATGCAGCGTCGCGTCGCGCTGCCGGCGCATGGCGACGAAAGCCTCCTCGCCCACGCCATCGTGCACGTGCACGTTGTCCCTGCGCTGCCGCGCGACGGTGGTTTCGTACGCATGCTCCTGCCGATCCGGCGTCAGGTAGTCGTGGCACATGAACAGCCGGGTCTCGTCCGGCAGCGCGAACAATCGCTGGATCGAGCGGTACAGCTGGCGCGCATCGCCGCCTGGGAAGTCGCAGCGGGCGGTGCCGTAGTCGGGCATGAACAGGGTGTCGCCGACGAAGGCCGCATCGCCCACCCGGTAGGTCATGCACGCCGGCGTGTGGCCGGGGGTATGCAGCGCCTCGGCTTCCAGCTCACCAATGAAGAAACGCTCACCATCGCTGAACAGGTGGTCGAACTGGCTGCCGTCGCAGGGAAACGCCGCGCCCAGGTTGAGCAACCCGGCGAAGGTGTGCTGCACCGGCGCAATGGCTGCGCCGATGGCCAGCCGCCCGCCCAGTTCGTCCTTGAGCCAGGCCGAGGCGGACAGGTGATCGGCGTGCAGGTGGGTCTCCAGCAGCCACTCCACCGTCAGCCCCTGTTCGCGCACGTAGTCGCGGATGCTCCGGGCATTGCCGTAACCGATGCGTCCGGCGGCGGCATCGTAGTCGAGCACCGGGTCGACGATGGCGCAGCGCCCGGTGCCGGGGTCGGCCACCACATAGCTGTAGGTGGAGGTGGCCGGATCGAAGAAGGGTTGGAGAGTGGCGCTCATGCGGGTCTCCTCGTCGCGTCGCGTTGCCATTCGTAGCCGGCGTGCAGGCCCACGCCCGCCAGCATGGCCAGGCAGAACAGCGCGCCCTGCCAGTAGCCGGCGGCAACGGTCACCAGCGCCGGTCCCGGACAGATGCCGGCAATCCCCCAGCCGACTCCGAACAACAGGCTTCCGCCGATCAGTTGGCCATCCAGATCGCGCCGCGTGGGCAACTGCATGGCCCCACCCAGCAGCGCGCGATCATGCCGCCGCGCCCAGGCGAAGAACGGCAGCGCCACGCCGATGGCGGCCGCCATCACCAGCGCCAGCGACGGGTCCCAGCGCCCGGCGAGATCGAGGAAACCCAGCACCTTCGCCGGATTGGCCAGCCCCGACAGCAGCAGGCCGACGCCGAACAGCAGCCCGGCCAGAAACGCGACGATCTTGCCCATGTCTCAGCCTCCCAGCAGGTGACGCAGGATGAACACGGTGGTGAAGCCGGTGCCCATGAAGCACAGCGTCGCCACCAGGGAGCGGCCGGACAGCCGCGACAGGCCACAGACGCCATGCCCGCTGGTACAGCCGGAGCCGAAGCGGCTGCCGACGCCGACCAGCAACCCCGCCACCAGCAAGGTCGCCCAGCCGGCGTCGAAGCGAATCTCCGGCAGCGGCCGCAGCAGCGCCCACAGCAGCGGCGCCGCCAGCAGGCCGAGCAGGAACAGTGATCCCTCCCCGCCCCACGCGGCGCGCTTGAACAGGCCGCCGAGCAAACCGCTGATGCCGGCGATACGGCCATCGAGCACGGCGAAGAGCCCCGCCGCCAGCCCGATCAACGCGCCACCGGCCAGGGCGCTCCAGGGTGTGAAGCTGGTCCAGTCGATCATTTCGCTGCCTCCGCGCAGAACAGCCGGTACAGCGTCTCGATCACCGCCAGCGCCTGCTGGCTGGCAATGCGGTAGTAGACCTGCTTGCCCTCGCGGCGGGTTTCCACCAGTTCCTCGCGGCGCAGCACCGCCAACTGCTGCGACAGGGTCGGCTGGGCGATGCCGGTGCGGGCTTCCAGCTCGCCGACGTTCAGCTCGCCCTGGGCCAACTGGCAGAGCAGCATCAGGCGGTCGGTGTTGGCCAGCGCCTTGAGCAGCTGGCAGGCGGATTCGGCGGATTGATGCAGACGCAGCGCGTCGGCGGGGTCGAGCGTGGTGGCGGTCATGGGAACGGTCTACCAATAAATAATCTATATTTTTATATATTGTTTTTCGTGCCCTGACCAGCCCCTCGGGCCTTTCTCAGATCAGCGGCTGCTCGTACCGCCAGGCATCGGCAGCGTCTGCGTAGAACCCCCGGATATGGCCGGAGCGCCGATAACCCCGCCATTCGTAGAGGCCGATGGCAACACTGTTATCGACGCGCACTGCAAGCCGCAGCACGTTGCAGCCGTGCCGCGCGGCGAACAGTTCCGCCTGCTCCAGCAGGCCACCGCCCAGCCCCCCCTGCGCCAGCATCGACCTCGAACCGCTGCAGCCCATCGCCCGCCAGCTGTTCGAGGCCTTCCCCTGCCCGATCCTGCTGGTGGACTTCCGCCGCACCGATGCCTGGCCTATCGCCGGTGCGCCCCCCGGCGCCCTGCACTAGCTGCGGGAGAACCATCGCCGACGCCCTCGACCGCTTCAGCCGGCGCGTCTGGCGCAGCCCAACTCGCGGTGCCTGGCGCGCTATGACCTGGCCATCCTGATCGCCATCGTCGTCTTCGGCACCGCGATCAACTATTTCGACCACCGCATGAGGCCGCGCGAGGTGCGCGAGCAGGCGAAACGCAAGACTCAGCCGAAGCGCACGCAGTAGATCGGCGGCAGGTTCGCCGAGAGGCATTGCCAATGGTCGCCACCATTCTCCGACAGCCACAGCCCACCGGTGGTGGAGCCCATCGCCAGGCACACACCGTCGTCGTCCACCGCCAGGCCGTGGCGGTACACCAGGTCGAATGCCGGGCCTTGCGGCAGTCCGCCGACCAGCACCTCGAAACTGGCGCCGCCATCGCGGGTACGGGTAACCACGAAGCGGCCGTCCACCGGCACCCGGCATTCGTCCTTCACCGCCGGGACGAACCAGGCGGTATCCGGCTGGGTCGGGTGCGCCGCGACGGCGAAGCCGAAGCTGGAGGGTTTGACCGGCACATCGTGCCAGCGCGCGCCGCCATCGGCGGAGGTGAAGATGCCGTTGTGGTGCTGCACCCACAGGCGGTCGGGTTGCGCCGGGCACTGCACCAGGCGGTGCGGGTCCTGGATGGCGCCGTCCTCGCGCAGTTCCGGCGGCATGTAGTCGGCGTACATGCCCGCCGTGGTGTTGCGCCAGTTGGCGCCGCCGTCGTCGCTCTGCCAGACGCCGCCGCAGGACACCCCCACGGTCAGGTGCTGGCTGTCGCGCGGATCCACGCTGACCGAGTGGATGCCCGGCCAGTCGTAGCCGCCGCCGAACCAGCGGGCGCGCTCGGGGCGGTCCCATAGCGAACGATTCAGCTCCCAGCTGTCGCCAGCGTCGGCGCTGCGGAACAGCCCGCCGGGAATGGTCCCGGCCCAGAGCACGCCCGGTTCGCTGGCGCCGCCAGTCTCCAGGCACCAGATCTGTTGCAGGGTCCAGGGCGCGGGCGGGGCATCGCCCTCCTTCGGGGTCGGCAATGGGTCCGGCTGCGGCGGGTAGACCGGCACGGCGACCTCCTGCCAGGCCTCGCCGGGACGCTGGCGCCACAGCTTGCAGCCGAAGTGGCCGAGGTTGAGGGCGGCGTAGAGGGTTTCGTCGCGGGGATCGGCCAGCACCATGCTCAGGGGCTCGCCGATAAATTCGCGGCGCGCCTCCTGCCAGCCGTTCGCGCCACGCTGGAAGGTGAACAGCCCCTTGCGGGTCGCCACCAGCAGTCGATCGTCCATTTCCGCCTCCTAACCGCCGCTCAGGGCCTGGACCACGTAGACCTCACTGTCCGCCGCCAGCGCATCGCTGAGGCGGGCGCGGTCGCGCAGGCGCAGGCCGTCGATGAATATCGTCAGGTGCCGGCGCAGCCCGCCCTGGTCGTCCAGCAGGTAGCCGCGCAGGGCCGGCGCCTCGGCGAATACCGTCTCCAGCGCCGCGCGCAACGTCGGCGCCGCCAGCTCGCGTTCCTCCAGTGCGACGTGGCGCTGGATCGAGGGAGCGAAGACGATGCGGCACATGGGCGGGCCCGATACTGACGAACGGTGCTCCCAGTGTAAGAGAGGCACACCCCCCCATCGGAGCACGCGACCAACTGCACTCTATCCCCCGCGATACCTCTGGCACGGCGCTCGTAGCGACGGGGCCTCGGCATTCAGTTTCGATTTTTCAAAACCAAGCATCTTGAAAATCACATTTAATAAACGCATGTGCCTGTGCGAGGCTGCTTCCAACGTCAGCCAACTCGTCCCCCATGCATCTGCTCGTTTCGCCCGCACCGCTGGAACCCGTCGCCGCCCGCAAGGCCGGCAGCGTCGTCCGCCTGCCGCGCAAACATGCCCGCTGGCTCGAACTGCAACCGCTGACCCTGCCTCTCGAACTGGCCTTCTGGGCGCTCTGGCATTGCCGCCATGCGCGTCCACCGGATAGCGCCAACCGCTGACGGGCCGCCGCGCCCGAACTCCATCGACGGAACTACGCTCAAGGAAGGCCCGACGCCCTCCCCCGAACCAGACGTAGCCCGTCGCATCGCTTGCCTGCCTTTATCTCCGCACTCCAGGTGCGGCCCTGGCCTGCAGGTCGTCAGCGCATCCGGCTGGATGCTAACGAGAGCCCCATGAATTTCGCCTCCGTGCAAGAAGCCCACACCTTCCTGGCCCAGAACCCCGATATCGAGATGGTCGAGCTGTTCATCCTCGACGCCAACGGCGTGCCACGCGGCAAGCTGCTGCACCGCGAGGAACTGCTCGCCGTGTACCAGTCCGGCCGGCCACTGCCGAGCACCATCCTCGGCCTGACCGTGCACGGTGAGGATGTCGAGGATTCCGGGCTGGTCTGGGACGTGGGCGACATCGACTGCCGCGCCTACCCGCTGGCCGGCAGCCTGGTGCGCATGCCCTGGCGGCAGATTCCCACGGCGGCGGTGCAGGTCAGCATGCACCCCGAGCAAGGCAAGCCGGCGGACATCGCCGACCCGCGCCATGTCCTGATCCACGTGATCGACGGCCTCAAGGCCGCTGGCTACCACCCGGTGATGGCCTGCGAGCTGGAGTTCTACCTGCTGGACGCCAAGCGCGACGCCAACGGCCGCCCGCAACCGGCGCTGGATGCCGACGGCGGCCGCCCGCGCGCCACCCAGGTCTACGGCCTGCGCGAGCTGGAACAGATCGAGCCCTTCCTCGCCGACCTCTATGCTGCGTGCAAGGCTCAGGGCATTCCGGCGCGCACGGCAATTTCCGAATACGCGCCGGGCCAGGTGGAAATCACCCTGGAGCACGGCGACGCGCTCACCGCGATGGACCAGGCGGTGCGCTACAAGCGCCTGGTCAAAGGCGTGGCGCACAAGCACGGGATGCAGGCGTGCTTCATGGCCAAGCCGTTCGACGACCTGGCCGGCACCGGCATGCACATGCACGTGTCGCTGGCCGATGCCGAGGGCAACAACCTGTTCGCCAGCGAGGACCCTGCCGGCACGCCGCTGCTGCGCCAATCCGTGGGCGGCATGCTGAAAAGCCTGCTCGACTCGCTGCTGCTGTTCTGCCCCAACGCCAACTCCTACCGTCGCTTCCAGGCCAACAGCTATGCGCCGCTGGCGCCGACCTGGGGCTGCGACAACCGCACCGTGAGCCTGCGCGTACCCGGCGGACCGGCCCATACCCGCCACGTGGAGCACCGTATCTGCGGCGCCGACGCCAACCCCTACCTGGCTGCCGCGGCGATCCTCGCCGGCATCCATCGCGGCATCCGCGAGGAGATCGACCCGGGCGCGCCGGTGGAAGGCAACGGCTATGCCCAGGCCAAGGAACTGCTGCCCACCGACTGGCTCACCTCGCTGCGCGCGCTGGAGCGTTCCAGCTGGGCGCGGGATGCGCTGGGGCACGAGTTCCTTGGCGTGTACCTGAAGGTCAAGCAGGCCGAATATCGCCAGTTCATGGGCGAAGTCGGCGAGCAGGATTGGCGCTGGTATCTGACGCAGGCGTGAGGGCGCGCCGTTGAGCCTCGCGCTCATGAGCCCCTCACCCCAGCCCTGGCTGCGCTCCCCGCTCCTGAGGGAGAGGGGGCCGACCGTGCCGAGATGAGTTTTTCGCTCACTGAAGCAGCCGGCGATAACCGAATTTACAGCCCACACCGGACTGTCCCCTCTCCCTCTGGGAGAGGGTTAGGGTGAGGGAAAACGAACAACAACAGGAACACCGAAATGAACGCTGCACTGAACCCCGCCACGCCCGCCCCCGAGCGCGCGAAGTCCTACTACTCCGCGAGCCTCAACGAAGAGACCGGCTACCCCACGCTGCAAGGCGAGGTGAGCGTCGACATCGCCATCATCGGCGGCGGCTTCACCGGCGTCGCCACCGCCGTGGAACTGGCCGAGCGCGGCTACAAGGTGGCCATCGTCGAGACCAACAAGGTCGGCTGGGGCGCCAGCGGGCGCAACGGCGGGCAGGTCACCGGCAGCCTCTCGGGCGACGCCGCGATGGAGAAGCAGATGCGCCAGTGGCTGGGCGACGACGTCGACGACTTCATCTGGCACCTGCGCTGGCGCGGCCACGAGATCATCAAGAGCCGCGTGGAGAAGTACGGCATCCAGTGCGACTTGAAGTTCGGCCACCTGCACGCGGCGATGAAGCAGTCGCACATGGACGAGCTGAAGGCCACCTTCGACGACGCCAAGCGCCGTGGCATGGGCGACGAGATCAGCCTGCTGGACGGCGCCGGCGTGCGCGCGCACCTGGAGAGCGACCTCTACTGCGGCGCCATCAAGAACACCCGCAACATGCACCTGCACCCGCTCAACCTGTGTATCGGCGAAGCCAAGGCCGCCGCCAGCCTGGGCACGCTGATCTTCGAGCACTCCGAAGTGCTGGACATCGTCCACGGCCCGCGCCCGGCGGTAGTCACCAAGGGAGGGCGGATCAACGCATCGCAAGTCATGCTGGCCGGCGACGTCTACCACAAGCTGGAGCGCAAGCAGCTCAAGGGCATGATCTTCCCGGCCATGGGCGGCATCGTCACCACCAGGCCGCTGGGCGAGCTGGCCAAGCGCATCAACCCGCAGGACCTGGCGGTCTACGACTGCCGCTTCGTGCTCGACTACTACCGCATGACCGGAGACGGCCGCCTGCTGTTCGGCGGCGGCGCCAACTACTCCGGCCGCGACTCGCGCGACATCGCCGGCGAACTGCGCCCGTGCATCGAACGCACCTTCCCGGCGCTCAAGGGCGTGGACATCGAGTTCCAGTGGAGCTGCGCCATGGGCATTGTGATGAACCGCATCCCGCAACTGGGCAAGTTGTCGGAGAACGTCTGGTACTGCCAGGGCTACTCCGGCCACGGCGTGGCGACCACCCACATCATGGGCGAGATCATGGCCACGGCGATGACCGGCGACCTGGAGAAGTTCGACACCTTCGCCCAGTGCAAGCACATCCGCGTGCCCATGGGCGACGTGTTCGGCAACCCGATGCTGGCCGCGGGCATGTGGTACTACCAGATGATGGAGAAGCTGCGCTGATAGCAGATTGCGAGGCCAACCTGTAGGAGCGAGCTTGCTCGCGAACGGGCTCCGCAGCGGGGCGGAATTCGCGAGCAAGCTCGCTCCTACGGGGGCTTCTCCGTCACCATCGCCGCAGCGACTTGCGCATCACGAAACGCCAGGAAACAGGCGCCCAGTGCGCCCGTACCCGCAGCCACTCGACACCACCGCCGCGCTCAGGGATAAAGGCTCCACTTCGAAATTGGAGTGAGCCATGCGTTTCCCCTCGATGACCGCCCTGCGCGTGCTCGACGCCGTTGCCCGCCTGGGCAGCCTGTCCGGCGCGGCCAGCGAACTGAGCCTGACCCGCAGCGCCGTCAGCCACCAGTTGCACAGCCTGGAAGACTGCCTGGGCATCGCCCTCACCGAACGGGTCGGCCGCGGCATCGCGCTGACCTACCACGGCGAATGCTTCGCCCGCGAAACCCAGCGCGCCCTGGCGATCCTCAACGAGGCGCGGCGCTTCGCCAATGCCGAGGAAGTGGCCGGCCGCCTGTGCGTGAGCTGCACGCCGGGCTTCGCCACCTACTGGCTGTGCCACCAGATCGGCAAGTTCCAGCGCGCCCACCCGCAGGTGGAACTGAACCTGGTCTCGCCCCGGATTCCCGACGACGTCACCAACCGCGATGTCGACCTGTTCATCGCCTACGGCGTGGGCGACTGGCCGGACCTGCATGTGGAGCTGATCGCCACCCTCGACACCTTCCCGGTGTGCAGCCCGTCGCTGCTCAACTCGGTGGGCGGCCTGGACTCGCCGGAAGATCTCGCCAGCCTGCCCTTCCTGCACATGGTCGATCACTCCGACTGGCTGCTCTGGGCCGCCGCGGCCGGGGTGCGCGACCTCAACGTGCGCAACGGTATCGTCTTCTCCGACGCCCACCTGGTGCAGTCGGCGGCCATCGCCGGACAAGGCGTGGCAATGGGCGACGCACTGGTCAGCGGCGATGCGATGGCCAAGGGGCAACTGGTGCGGCTGTTCAACGTCGCCATCGAGCCGCCCAACCGCTACTACTTCGTCACCGACCCGGCGAAGACCGAACGCCCCGACGTGCGGGCTTTCAAGGCCTGGATGAAGGCCGAACTGCGCATGTCCGAGCAGTTCCGCCAGGGCGGTCGCAATGTCCTGATTGGTGAATAATTTCGAACAATAAGGGAGAAAAAACGCGATTGAAGCGGAGAGAGTTTTAACAATACTGCATTAAAAAAAGGCCGCTGATTTTTACCCCGATCCTCACCCGGCGGCTGCTCGAACAAGAACAAGAAATCGAGGTAAATGCAGTGGAGCGACAGCCCCAACTACGTGCGATCGGCATCGGCAAGAGCTACGGCAGTTTCAACGCGCTGGACAACGTGTCCATCGACATCCGCCAGGGCGAGTTCCTCACCCTCCTCGGGCCTTCGGGCTCCGGCAAGACCACCTTCCTGATGATCCTCGCCGGCTTCCAGGACCCGTCCCGCGGCAAGCTCGAAGAGGGCGGCGCCGACATCACCAAACGCCCTGCCGAGAAGCGCAACTTCGGCATGGTGTTCCAGGGCTACGCCCTGTTCCCGCACATGAGTATCGAGGACAACGTCGCCTTCCCGCTGAAGATCCGTGGCGTGAAGGCCGAGGAACGCAACCGTCGCGTGCGCCACATGCTCGAAGTGGTCGGCCTCGGCGAGCACCTGGGCAAGCGCCCCGGCGAGCTCTCCGGCGGCCAGCAGCAACGCGTGGCCATCGCCCGCGCACTGGTGTTCGAGCCAGACATGCTGCTGCTCGACGAACCCCTCTCGGCGCTGGACAAGAACCTGCGCGAGCAGCTGCAGGCCGAACTGCAGCGCATCCACCGCCAGGTCGGCACCACCTTCGTCTTCGTCACCCACGACCAGAACGAAGCCCTCGCCCTGTCCACCCGCATCGCCATCTTCAACCGTGGCCAACTGGCCCAGGTCGACGACCCGCAGACCATCTACAACCAGCCGAGCAACCGCTTCGTCGCCGAGTTCCTCGGCAAGATGAACCTGTTCCCGCTGAGCCAGGTGGGCCGCGCCGGCGAACTGGCCTGCGGACGCTTCGGCGAGGCCGAGCTGCGCGCCGGCTACTCCCCGGCCGTGCAGGCCGAAGCACCGCTGCTGGCCGTGCGTCCGGAACACATGCAGCTGCATAGCGTGCCGCCGCAGGTGAACGGCCACAACGTGGTGCAGGCGGTGCTCACCGCCAAGACCTACCAGGGCGCCAGCACCGAGCTGTGCCTGGGTGCCGGCAGCGAGGGCAAGCAACCGATGAGCCTGGCCGTGCACGCCGACCACCAGGCCTCGCGCCTGGAACAGGGCGCCAAGGTCTGGCTGAGCTGGCCCATCGAGAAAAGCCTGCTGATCGCCTGAGTCGCCGAGCGCGTTCGTCCCCTATTCGCCATCCCACCTGATCGGGAGCTGCACCCATGTTCAATCCGAAAGAGTTCAATCCTCACCAGCAAGACTGCATCGAAGTCCTCATCGAAAAGACCCGCCGCGGGCAGATCGACCGCCGCACCTTCCTCAAGGGTATGGGCCTGATGGCCGCCCTGCCGCTGGCCTTGCGCAGCGGCGTGAGCTTCGCCGCCGGCGACAAGCCGCTGGTGGTGGTGAACTGGGGCGGCGACGCCATCAAGGCGTTCGGCAAGGCCTGGACCGAGGGCTTCTCCAAGGCCACCGGCATCCCGGTGAAGATCGACGGCAGCGGCCCCACCGAAGGCGCCATCCGCACCCAGCTGTCCAGCGGCCGGGTGAGCTGGGACGTGGTCGACGCGGAAAGCTCGATCCTGCAGAACCTGGGCAAGGAAGGCCTGGTACAGGCCATCGACTACAACGTCGTCTCGAAGGACAAGGTGCTGCCCGGCTTCGCCTACGAATACGGCATCGCCGACTACATGCTCAGCTACGTGATCGCCTACGACAGCGAGCGCTTCGGCGACAAGGCGCCCAAGACCTGGGCCGACTTCTGGGACGTGAAGACCTTCCCCGGCAAGCGCACCCTCTACAAGTGGATGAACGGCATGCTCGAGGCCGCGCTGCTGGCCGACGGCGTGACGCCGGACAAGCTCTACCCGCTGGACGTGGCGCGCGCCATGAACAAGATCGAGGAGCTCAAACCCCACGTGCTGGCCTTCTGGGGCTCGGGCGCGGAGACCCAGCAACTGCTGATCGAGGGCGAAGTGTCCATGGGCGCCATCTGGAACACCCGCGCCCAGGTGATCACCGAGGACAGCGAAGGCCGCATCAAGTGGACCTTCGACAACGCCCTGCTGGGCTGCAGCAACTGGGGCGTGCTCAAGGGCAACCCGGCCGGCACCGAGGCGGCCATGAAGTTCATCGCCTACGCCCAGGACCCGCAGTCCCAGGTGGAACTGTTCAAGATGTTCGGCAACGGCCCGGCCAACCCCGCCGCCGCCGCGCTGATCCCGGACGACCGCAAGCACCTGAACTGCACCGACCCGGCCAACCTGCCCAAGCAGATCATGCTCAGCCACGAGTGGTACACCGACCACTACGCGGCAACCCTGGAGCAGTACCTGACCCACATTTCCAAGTGACGCGGAGCGCAGGTCATGGCCGATAACGCCCCCTCGCGGCTCAAGCTGGGCGCCCTGCTGCTGCCGCTGCCGGTGGTTCTGATCGTGTTCTACGTACTGCCCTTCCTCGGCGTGCTCGGCTGGAGCGTGACCCTGCCAGAGCCGGGGATCGAGCAGTACCAGCGGATCATGACGGACCCGGCGATCCACGACGTGCTCTGGCGGACCTTCCGCCTGTGCACCACGGTCAGCGTGATCTCCCTGCTGATCGCCTACCTGATGGCCTACTGCTGGGTCTACAGCCCGCCGCGCTGGCAGCGCGTAGTGGAGATCTGCGTGTTCATCCCGTTCTGGCTGTCGGTGCTGGTGCGCGCGTTCGGCTGGCTGATCGCCCTGCGCAGCAACGGTCTGCTCAACGACTGGCTGCAGTACCTGGGCATCACCAGCGAGCCCTTGCAGCTCACCCGCAACGAGATGGGCGTGGTGATCGGCATGGTGCATTTCATGGTGCCCTTCGCACTGTTCCCGCTGGTGTCGACCATGCGCCGCCTGGACCCGCGCGTGCTGCTGGCCGCGCGCGGCCTGGGCGCAGGGCAGATGCGCACCTTCTGGAGCATCTTCGTGCCGCAGACCATCCCCGGCATCCTCGGCGCCTTCATCATCGTCTTCGTGTTCTGCCTGGGCTTCTTCATCACCCCGGCGATCCTCGGCGGCGGGCAGACCGTGATGGTGGCCGAGTACGTCTACCTGCAGATGTTCCAGACCAGCAACTGGGGCCTGGGCGCCGCGCTCTCGGTGGTGCTGCTGGCGCTGGTCAGCGGGATGATCTGGGCGCTGCTGCGCATGACCCGCGTCGACAAGCTGGTGGGATAAGGAGCCGTAGAAATGAACGCACACGAAACCAAGGCCCCCAGCCGCCTGCTGGCAACGATGGCGATGATCTTCATGGTCTTCCCGCTGCTGGCGGTGATCCCGGTGTCCTTCACCAGCAAGCGCTTCCTGTCGATGCCCAACGGCAACTGGTCGCTGCGCCACTACCAGGCGCTGCTGGACAGCCCGGAATGGCTCTCGGCAATCGGCCAGAGCCTGATGGTCGCCACCGCCACCTGCATCATCGCCACCGCGCTGGCGGTGAGCTTCAGCCTCGGCATCTGGTACCTGCGCTCGCGCCTGGCGACCCTGCTGATCGGCCTGGTGCTGCTGCCCATGGCGATCCCGCCGATGATCTCGGCGATGGTCCTGTACTTCATGGAAACCAAGGTCAGCCAGTTCGCCCCCGGCCTGGGCTATGACACCCTGTTCGGCCTGACCATCGCGCACATCGTGATGGTCGTGCCCTACGGCGTGGTGACCATGCTGGTGGCGCTGAGCCAACTGGACCGGCGCATCGAGCTGGCCGCGCGCAACCTCGGCGCGAGCCTGGGCCAGACCACCTTCATGGTGGTGCTGCCGAACCTCAAGCTGGGCGTGGCGAGCACGGCGCTGCTGTGCTTTGCGCTGTCCTGGGAAGAGATCGCAGTGACCCTGTTCGTCACCAGCACCGAGGTCAACACCCTGCCGCGGCAGATCTGGTCCGGCCTGCGCGACAACATCGACCCGGCCGTGGCGGCCATTTCGGTGGTGCTGATCGCCCTGACCTTCGTTGCGCTGGTCGGGCGGATGGTTGCCCAGAAATTGGCGGCGCGGCCGGTGGGGAACTGAGGACTTGATCTGTAGGAGCAAGCTTGCTCGCGAACCAGCTTCCCGGCAGCTCTTACGCTGAGCAATTCGCGAGCAAGCTCGCTCCTACGAAAGCCTCTCTTCAGACGGATCACTCCGCCTTCTTGCGAATCCAGTACAGGTAGGTCCCCGCTTCTTCCTGCTGCTCCACCAGCTCGTGGCCGAGGAAGACGCAGAACTTGGGGATGTCACGGCGGGTGGACGGGTCGGTGGCGATCACCTTGAGCAGGCCGCCGGCCGGCAGGTCGCGCACCTTGTTGTGCAGCATCATGACCGGCTCGGGGCAGTTCAGGCCGGTGGCGTCGAGAATCGCGTCGACAGGCTGGGACATCGCTTAACTCCAGAAAAACCAATGACGTATTCTCGCGCAAAGCGCACCGTGCGGTCACCCCGCGTCCGTCCGGGTCACCGAACCTTGGTTGGGGGAAGGCGCCGCGGGTGCCGGGCATGCTGGCGCATCCGCCCCCACCCTTCCCGACAGGAGTCTCGATGCGCGCCCTTCTCTGCCTGTGCCTTGCGCTGCTCGCCGGCTGCGCCGCCCGCGACCAGGTTCCCGACTTCAACGCCAGCGCCGGCCAGGACCTGCCCGCCACCTGGTTCGAGGCGGTGATCGTCGCCCGCGACGGCACGAAGCTCTCCGCCACCGTATTCCAGCCCGCGCTGAAAACCGGCGAAACCGCCCCGCTGGTCGTCCATACCCACGGCTGGGGCGGCTGGCGGGTCACCGGGCCGGACGGTTACTACGGCAAGACCATGATGTCCGGCCGCGCCGCGCTGCGCGCCTGGAAGGCCGGCTTCTGGGTGGTCAGCTACGACCAGCGCGGCTGGGGCGGCAGCGACGGGCGCATCGAGATGATGAACCCGCAGTTCGAGGTGCAGGACGCCAGCGCGGTGATCGACTGGGCGGCCACTCACCTGCCGCGGATGGTCATGGACGGCCCGAACGATCCGCGCGTCGGCATGCTCGGCGAAAGCTACGGCGGCGCCGTGCAGTTGCTGGCCTCGGCGGACGATCCACGGATCGACGCCATCGTCCCCATCGCCACCTGGTACGACCTGGCCGATGCCCTGGCACCGGACGGCCAGTTGAAGATCGGCTGGGGCGGCGTGCTGGTGAGCCTGGGGCTGGCCACCGGCTACGACCTGGGCAAGTTCGTCCAGGCCGATTACCTGCACACCACCGGCGGGCGCATGGCCGCGCCGGTGCAAGCCGAACTGCACGCCAACAGCCTTGCCAGCTATTGCGCGGCGGGCCGCCGGCCCCACGCCGATGCCCTGCTGATCCAGGGCCTGCGCGATACGCTGTTCCCGCTGGACCAGGGCCTGCAGATCCGCCAGTGCCTGAAACAGGGCCCGGCGGACGTGCGCCTGCTGGGCATGCAGGGCGGGCACATCCTGCCACCGCCCCTGCAGGCCTGGAGCGGGCTGCCGCCGTTCAACAACGAGCCGGTGATCCACTGCGGCTCGCGGGCGATCAACCTCTACACCGGCATCGTCGCCTGGTACGAGGAAAAGCTGCGCCAGCGTCCCGGCGCCGCCGACGGCGTGCCGGACCTGTGCATCAGCCTGGACCTGGACCAGGGCCTGGCGCTGGACGACCTGCCGCCGCCCGGCCCTACCGTGACGCTGCCAGCCACGGCCATCCGCCCGGCAGTGAGCGGCCTGCTGCAACCCTCCCGCTTCATTCCCCTGCAACGTGTCAGCGAGCACAGCGCCCTGCTCGGCAGCGCCGAAGTGCACCTCAGCCAGCCGCTGGCCGGGCGCCCCGACGCGCAGGTGTTCGCGGCTCTGGCGATCCGCAGCGCGGATGGCCGTACCCGGCGCCTGGACGAACAGGTGAAACCGCTGGCGAACCAGGGCAGCACGCGGCTGAACGCCGTCAGCGCCAGCCTCGCGCCGGGGGATGAGATTGGGTTGCTGGTGAGCGGGTTCAGCGACCAGTACCTGTTCAACAGCTCCTGGCGGCTATCCCCCGTGGAATTGCAGGGTGAAGTACAACTGCCCAGCCTCGTCCCGCTGCAGCCCCGCGTTGCCGTGCACCCGTAACCGCTCTGCCGTGCGGTTCGCGAGCAAGCTCGCCTACAGGACGAGCTCGGTGCGCTCGTTGTAGGAGCGAGCTTGCTCGCGAACAGAGGCGCGCCGACGCTCCCGCATGACAACTAACGCAAAGGCCCGTCCGGCGCCTCGTCCAGCTGCGCCAACAGCATCGGCTCCCCATCCCCCTCGACTGGCAGCAACGCCCACTGCTCCTTCTGGCCCAACCGGCGATAGCTCTGCTTCACCTGGCTGCCCAGCGGCAGCGGCGCCTTGAAGTGCGCGTCCAGCCGCACGTTCTCCGCCAACCGACGGCCGGTCAGGCTGCGTGCCAGCCCCCACATGCCGTGGGCGAAGGGTTTGCCGAAGCCATAGTGCGAGGCCATCAGCCGCGACAGGTGCAACGGGTTGAAGTCGCCGCTCAGTCCGGCGTAGCGCCAGCCAACGATCTTCGGTACGCGCCACTGCACGCCCGCGTGGATCGGCGCCTCCAGGGTATGCCACTGGGCCCGCTCCGGCAGTGGGTCGGGCGCGGCGCCGGGGTCGAGGAAGTCGCCACGGCGCAGGTAGGTGGTGATCGACTGCCAGTAGAGCATGTCGTGGTGCCAGGCCTCGGTGAGTACGTCCACCTCCAGGCCCAGCGCGCTGCGCCGGCTGGTGAGGATGCGGCAGTCGAACTGCAGCGGCTCGTGCTCGTCGAGCAGGCGGTAGCGCTGGATATGGCTGCGCAAGTGGATGAGCCCGAGCACCGACAGCGGCATGCGCGAGCGGCTGAGCAGGCGCAGGTGCAACGGCAGGCTAATCACCTGCGGATAGAGCAGCGGCACGCCCAGCGCCGGATCGAGGCCGAAGTGCTCGCGGTAGGCGCGCAAGTGGCGCAGATCGAAATGCAGGGTGCGGCTGTCCATCGCCAGGTAGGGGACGCGTTCGCCCTGGCCCAGGCCACGGCGCGGCAGCAGCATGCGGCTGTAACTGCCCAGCAGGGAGGGCAACTTTCGCTTCACGAAGGTCTCCGCAAGGATTCGCGCCGCACAGCATGGGCCAAGGCGGCGCGCCGCGACAAGTCACCGAAGGTCGGGTGGCGCGGCCGGGCGACTCCGGCACGTCAGCGCTCGCCCTTCCCCAGCCGGCGCAAGTGGCAGGTCACTTCCTCGCGGTCGTGGTAGAGCTGCTTGCAGCCGACCTGCACCTTCAGGCCACGCTCGCGGAAGGCTTCCCGCAGGCGGTCGAGGATACGCCGCACCTCGGCGTAGCGCTGCTTCATCGGTAGCTTGAGGTTGACGATGGCCTCGCGGCACAGCCCTTCGCCGATCCAGGTTTCCATCATGGCCCCGGTGCGCGCGGGCTTCTCGACGATGTCGCAAACCATCCAGTCCATGTGCTGGCGCGGACGATAGGCGTAGCCATCGACACGCTGGTGCTCGACCAGCCCGGAGTACATCAGGTTCTCCGCCATCGGCCCATTGTCCACGGCGACGACACGCATTTCGCGGTTCACCAGCTGCCAGGTCCAGCCGCCGGGAGAGGCGCCCAGGTCCACCGCGAGCATGTCCGGCGCCAGGCGGCGGTCCCAGTCGGCGCGCGGAATGAAGTGGTGCCAGGCTTCTTCCAGCTTCAGCGTCGAACGGCTGGGCGCCTCGCGGGGGAATTTCAGGCGCGGGATGCCCATCGGCCACATGGCGCAGTTACGCGACTCGGCCAGGCCGACGAACGCCTCGCGGCCGGAGCGGAAGGTCAGCAGCAGGCGTGGCAGGCTGGGGTCGTCCAGCAGCCTGCCGGCCTTCACCAGGGCGGCGCGCAGGGGCTTCTCGAACTTGCGGCAGAAGGTCGAGAGCGCCTTGCCATCGTTGGTGTCGAACACCTCCAGCCAGAGGCTGCCGCACTGGGGAACGCCGGCGAGCGCCTCGAGGATCGCGCCGATGCGGTCCTGCTCCGGCAACACTGTGAAACCGACGCCACGCGCCCACTGGCGCGGGAAGATCAGCTCGGAGAAGCGCAGTTGGTACATCAGGCGCTCGGCGCCATCGGCGTCCTGGCAGACGAACTCGGCATAGGCGGCGGACGGCCTGGCCCGCGCGTAACCGGGGATTCCCAGGCGCGCGGCGTGCTCGGACAGCTCGGCGCAGACCTCGCTCTCGAAGCCCGGACGACAATGCAGTAACAGGGTATTCATCGGGGTGTCTCCTCGGTCGCGCACTATAAGAGCCTGTTCGTGAAGGTTTCATTCAGATTCGCGGGTATTCTCCGACCATGACCTGCATTTGGCAGGAACCCCTGAACCGGGCGGCCGGTCCAGAACAGATGACAAGACCCTGCACGGCGGTCTAGCTTGAGTGTTCCGGTGCACCGCCGCCGACCGGCGCCGGTGATCACCCCGCATGGCGAAGATCGACGCCAATCGTGATTTTTATGCGATGGATCAGGGCATTTTGCCCGCCCTTCGCCCAGTATCGGCCATACGCTGCCGATCCAAGCCTGAGGAGAAAGTCATGCCCGCAGTGGATAGCCTGAACAGCCTGCGTACCCTGGAGGTCGCCGGCAAGACCTATCACTACTACAGCCTGCCCGAAGCGGCGAAGAGTCTCGGAGACCTGGGCAAGCTACCGATGTCCCTGAAAGTCCTGCTGGAAAACCTGCTGCGCTGGGAGGACGACAACACCGTCACCGGCGACGACCTGAAGGCGCTGGCCGGCTGGCTGAAGACCCGCAGCTCCGAGCGCGAGATCCAGTACCGTCCGGCGCGGGTGCTGATGCAGGACTTCACCGGCGTGCCGGCGGTGGTCGACCTCGCCGCCATGCGCGATGCAATGGCCAAGGCCGGGGGCGATCCGCAGAAGATCAACCCGCTGTCCCCGGTCGACCTGGTCATCGACCACTCGGTGATGGTCGACAAGTTCGCCAGTCAGGCCGCCTTCGCCCAGAACGTCGAAATCGAGATGCAGCGCAACGGTGAGCGCTACGCCTTCCTGCGCTGGGGGCAGAACGCCTTCGACAACTTCCGCGTGGTACCGCCGGGCACCGGCATCTGCCACCAGGTCAACCTGGAATACCTGGGGCGCACCGTGTGGACCAGGGACGAGGACGGCCGCACCTACGCCTTCCCCGACACCCTGGTCGGAACCGATTCGCACACCACCATGATCAATGGCCTCGGCGTGCTCGGCTGGGGCGTGGGCGGCATCGAGGCGGAAGCGGCCATGCTCGGCCAGCCGGTGTCGATGCTGATTCCCGAGGTGATCGGCTTCAAGCTCACCGGCAAGCTGAAGGAAGGCATCACCGCCACCGACCTGGTGCTGACGGTCACCCAGATGCTGCGCAAGAAAGGCGTCGTCGGAAAATTCGTCGAGTTCTACGGCGACGGCCTCGCCGACCTGCCGTTGGCCGACCGCGCCACCATCGCCAACATGGCCCCGGAATACGGCGCCACCTGTGGCTTCTTCCCGGTGGACGAGATCACCCTGGGCTACCTGCGCCTGTCCGGCCGCCCGGAAGACGCCGTCAAGCTGGTGGAGACCTACTGCAAGACCCAGGGCCTGTGGCGCGAACAAGGCCATGAGCCGGTGTTCACCGACACCCTGCAACTGGACATGGGCGACGTCGAAGCCAGTCTCGCCGGCCCCAAGCGCCCGCAGGACCGCGTGGCCCTCGGCCACGTCAGCCAGGCCTTCGACGACTTCCTCGGCCTGCAGATCAGACCCTCCTCCACCGAGGAAGGCCGGCTACTCAGCGAAGGCGGTGGTGGCGCTGCCGTAGGCGCCTCGACGCCATCCGGCGAGATCGACTACCAGCAGGACGGCCACACCTACCGGCTGAAGAACGGCGCCGTGGCGATTGCCGCCATCACCTCCTGCACCAACACCTCCAACCCCAGCGTGATGATGGCCGCCGGCCTGCTGGCGAAGAAGGCGCTGGAGAAGGGCCTGCAGCGCAAACCCTGGGTGAAGAGCTCGCTGGCGCCCGGCTCCAAGGTGGTCACCGACTACTTCCGCGCCGCCGGCCTGACCCGCTACCTGGACGAACTGGGCTTCGACCTGGTGGGCTACGGCTGCACCACCTGCATCGGCAACTCCGGCCCGCTGCTGGAGCCCATCGAGAAGGCCATCCAGCAGGCCGACCTGACCGTCGCCTCGGTCCTCTCCGGCAACCGCAACTTCGAGGGCCGCGTGCACCCGCTGGTAAAAACCAACTGGCTGGCCTCGCCGCCGCTGGTGGTGGCCTATGCCCTGGCCGGCACCGTACGCACCGACCTGACGAAAGACCCGCTGGGCTCCGGCAAGGACGGCCAGCCGGTCTATCTGAAGGACATCTGGCCGACCCAGCAGGAAATCGCCGAGGCGATCCAGAAAGTGGACACCGCGATGTTCCACAAGGAATACGCCGAAGTCTTCCAGGGCGACGAGAAATGGCGCGCGATCCAGGTACCGGACGCCAAGACCTACACCTGGCAGGACGACTCCACCTACATCCAGCATCCACCCTTCTTCGAGCACATCGCCGAAGCGCCACCGAAAGTCGAGGATATCCAGAACGCCCGTATCCTCGCGGTGCTGGGCGACTCGGTGACCACCGACCACATCTCCCCCGCCGGCAACATCAAGAAGGACAGCCCCGCCGGCCGCTACCTCAGTGAGCACGGCGTGGCCTACGCCGATTTCAACTCCTACGGCTCACGCCGTGGGAACCATGAGGTGATGATGCGCGGCACCTTCGCCAACATCCGCATCAAGAACGAGATGCTCGGCGGCGAGGAAGGCGGCAACACCCTCCATGTACCCAGCGGCGACAAGCTGGCGATCTATGACGCGGCCATGCGCTACCAGCAGGACGGCACGCCGCTGGTGATCATCGCCGGCAAGGAATACGGCACCGGCTCCTCCCGCGACTGGGCGGCCAAGGGCACCAACCTGCTGGGCGTGAAGGCGGTGGTCGCCGAGAGCTTCGAGCGCATCCACCGCTCCAACCTGGTGGGCATGGGCGTTCTGCCGTTGCAGTTCAAGGACGGCCAGGATCGCAAGACCCTGAAGCTGACCGGCAAGGAAATGCTGAGCATCAGCGGACTGTCCGGTGAACTGAAGCCGCACATGAGCCTCAGGATCGGGGTGACGCGCGAGGACGGCAGCCAGGACAGCTTCGAGGTGCTCTGCCGCATCGATACCCAGAACGAAGTCGAGTACTTCAAGGCCGGCGGCATCCTCCACTACGTGCTGCGCAGCCTGATCTGAGTCACCGGCGGCGGCCCGCAACGGGCCGCCGCACCACGGCTGCAAAGCCAGGCACTATCCTGGCGCCACTGTCCCGACTTCTTTCCGTCACAACCATCGACCTGGCACCCCAGCAGCCGATAACCCAACCCACCGATTCGCTTCCACCGTGGACGTCCGGACATGCGCAACAACCAGTCGATCACCCAGCGTACGGCCCTGCTCAGCGAAGAGCTGACCCAGACCGCGCACCGCCAGTACTCGCGGGTGGTGCGGTTCAACCGCCGAGATGAGAGACACAAGAAAAAGCCCGTCCTTGAGACGTAATGCTGTTCACTTAAGACAAACGCCGCGACTCCTTCGCCAGGATCGCGGCGTTTCTTTGCTCCGCAGGTCGCTTCAAGCGGAGATTTTGAATGGGTTGTTCCCTCTGTGGCTCTGAAAAAGGAACAAAAAACCGATACCAGAGCACCTGGTATCGGTTTATCGGAGCTCGCGATTGTCCACTAAATGCTTAAGTGAACAGCATTACGTCCTTGAGACGGGCTTTTCATTCAGGCGGGCAAATTCCGCAGAAATTCGGCAACGCGCTCCGCCGTTGCCTTCAGATGTTGCTCATGGGTCAGGCCGGAGGCTTTCAGCGGCTTCAGATCGTGGTCGGCAGCCGCCAGCCAATGCAACCGGATAGCCGGTGACAGGGCGTAGCCGGACACCGTCGGGCGATCGCCCAGCGCGTCGCGTTCGCCCTGGATGATCAGGGTCGGCGTCTCCAGCTCGGCCAGGTGCGCCACGCGCGGCTTCTCCGGCTTGCCGACGGCGTAGAACGGGTAGCCCAGGCAGACCAACGCATCGGCATCCAGTTCGTCCGCCAGCAGGCTGGCCATGCGCCCGCCCATGGACTTGCCGCCGATGGCCAGCTTGCCCGGAATCTCGGCGCGAAGCTGCGCGTAGACCTGCCGCCAACACTCCAGCAATTGCTTCTGCGGGTTCGGCGGGCGGCGCTTTCCGTCCTCACGGCGCATAGCCATATAGGGGAACTCGAAGCGCACTACCGAGATACCTCTTTCGGCCAAGCGTGCGGCAATGTCGTCCATGAACGGACTGTCCATCGGCGCACCCGCTCCGTGCGCCAGAACCAGCGTCGCTGACCGTTCGCAGCGTGTCCGGTTCCATAGCAGCGACAAAGGACCGCAGGCGCTCGCGACAGGGGTCTCAAGTGGAAATTGATCCGAATCAATATTCCAAGAGGTGCCTTTATCCATCCTTCACTCCGCTAATTTCGAAATTAGTACCTATCCCAAGGGGGAGGGGCGGCATACGCCGTAAGCCGTAAAAAACCTTGCCGGGATGGGCATAGCCCATAACCGTGGATGGAAGCCCATAAATGAGCACAACCAATCAGACCGCTTATAACTACAAGGTGGTCCGCCAGTTCGCCATTATGACAGTGGTGTGGGGGATCGTCGGCATGGCCGTCGGTGTCCTGATCGCTGCTCAATTGGTGTGGCCGGACCTTAACCTCGGTTTACCGTGGACGAGCTTCGGGCGCCTGCGTCCGCTGCATACCAATGCGGTGATCTTCGCCTTCGGCGGCTCCGCACTGTTCGCCACCAGCTACTACTCGGTGCAGCGGACCTGCCAGACCCGTCTTTTCTCCGACACGCTCGCTTCCTTCACCTTCTGGGGTTGGCAGTTGGTGATCCTGTGCGCCGCCATCACGCTGCCGCTGGGCATGACCTCCTCCAAGGAGTACGCCGAGCTGGAATGGCCGATCGACATCCTGATTACCATCGTCTGGGTCTCCTACGCCATCGTCTTCTTCGGCACGCTGATGAAGCGCAAGACCAAGCACATCTACGTGGGCAACTGGTTCTTCGGTGGCTTCATCCTGACCGTGGCGATCCTGCACGTGGTCAACAACATGGAGATCCCGGTCAGCCTGACCAAGTCCTACTCGCTGTACTCGGGCGCCACCGACGCGATGATCCAGTGGTGGTACGGCCACAACGCCGTGGGCTTCTTCCTGACCGCCGGCTTCCTGGGGATGATGTACTACTTCGTACCCAAGCAGGCCGAGCGTCCGGTCTACTCCTACCGCCTGTCGATCGTGCACTTCTGGGCGCTGATCGCCGTCTACATCTGGGCCGGTCCGCACCACCTGCACTACACCGCGCTGCCGGATTGGGCCCAGTCTCTGGGCATGGTGATGTCCCTGATCCTGCTGGCTCCGAGCTGGGGCGGCATGATCAACGGCATGATGACCCTCTCCGGCGCCTGGCATAAGCTGCGCACCGACCCGATCCTGCGCTTCCTGGTGGTATCCCTGGCCTTCTACGGCATGTCCACCTTCGAAGGCCCGATGATGGCGATCAAGACCGTCAACGCCCTCTCCCACTACACCGACTGGACCATCGGCCACGTACACGCCGGCGCTCTGGGCTGGGTGGCAATGGTCTCCATCGGCTCCCTGTACCACATGATCCCGAAGGTCTTCGGTCGCGAGCAGATGCACAGCGTGGGCCTGATCAACACCCACTTCTGGCTGGCCACCATCGGCACCGTGCTGTACATCGCCTCCATGTGGGTCAACGGCATCACCCAGGGCCTGATGTGGCGTGCAGTGAACTCCGACGGCACCCTCACCTACTCCTTCGTCGAAGCCCTGGCCGCCGGCCACCCCGGCTTCATCGTGCGGATGATCGGTGGTGCCATCTTCCTGCTGGGCATGCTGGTCATGGCCTACAACGTCTGGCGCACCGTCGCTGCCGCCAAGCCGGCTGAAATGCAAGCCGCGGCGCAGATGGCCTGAGGAGACCGACATGAAACACGAAGTACTCGAGAAAAACGTCGGCCTGCTGGCCCTGTGCATGGCCGTCGCCGTCAGCATCGGCGGCCTGACCCAGATCGTTCCGCTGTTCTTCCAGGACGTCACCAACACCCCGGTGGAAGGCATGAAGCCCTACACCGCGCTGCAACTGGAAGGCCGTGACGTGTACATCCGCGAGGGCTGCGTAGGCTGCCACTCGCAGATGATCCGTCCGTTCCGCGCCGAGACCGAGCGCTACGGCCACTACTCCGTCGCCGGCGAAAGCGTCTGGGACCACCCGTTCCTGTGGGGCTCCAAGCGTACCGGCCCGGACCTGGCCCGCGTCGGCGGCCGCTACTCGGACGACTGGCACCGCGCGCACCTCTACAACCCGCGCAACGTGGTGCCGGAATCGAAGATGCCCGCCTACCCCTGGCTGGTCGAGAACAAACTCGACGGCAAGGACACGGCGAAGAAACTGGAAGTGATGCGTGTCATGGGCGTGCCCTACACGGACGACGACATCGCTGGCGCCAGCGACGCTGTCAAAGGCAAGACCGAAATGGACGCGGTGGTCGCGTACCTGCAGGTCCTCGGCACCTCCATCAAGAACAAGCGGTGACAGCATGGATATCGGGACCATTCGCGGCCTCGGCACCGTCATCGTGATGGCGGCCTTCGTCGGCGTACTGCTCTGGGCTTACGGCGGCAAACGCAAGGAGCGCTTCGACGAAGACGCCCTGCTGCCCTTCGCGGATGACCCGGTGGCCAAGCGGCACGCTGAGAAAGAGCAAGCTTCTAGGAGCAACAACGCATGACTACCTTCTGGAGTCTGTACATCACCGTTCTAACAGTCGGCTCGCTGATCGCCCTGCTGTGGCTGGTATTCGCCACCCGCAGCGGACAGTCCTCGAACACCACCGACCAGACCATGGGCCACGCCTTCGACGGCATCGAGGAGTACGACAACCCGCTGCCCAAGTGGTGGTTCCTGCTGTTCGTCGGCACCATCGTGTTCGCCGCCGGCTACCTGGTCCTCTACCCGGGCCTGGGCACCTGGAAAGGCATCCTGCCGGGCTACGACGGCGGCTGGACCCAGGACAAGCAATGGGAGCGCGAAGAAGCACTGGCCAAAGAGAAATATGGCCCGATCTTCGCCAAATACGCCGCCATGCCCGTGGAAGAAGTCGCGAAAGATCCGCAAGCCATGAAAATGGGCGAGCGCCTCTTCGCCACCTACTGCTCCATCTGCCACGGTTCCGACGCCAAGGGCGCTGTCGGCTTCCCGAACCTCACCGACAGTGACTGGCGCTGGGGCGGCGATGCCAAGAGCATCGAAGCCACCATCCTCGGTGGACGTCACGCCGCCATGCCGGCCTGGGGTGACGTGCTGGGCGACAAGGGCGTGCAGGACGTAGCCGCCTTCGTCACCGCCAAACTGGACGGCCGCAAGCTGCCCGAGGGCGTGACCGCGGACAACGTCGACAACGGCAGCAATCTGTTCGCCACCACCTGCGTCGCCTGCCACGGTCCGGAAGGCAAGGGCAACCCGCTGATGGGCGCCCCCGACCTGACTCATCCGGGCGCCTTCATCTACGGCTCCAGCTACGCGCAACTGCAGCAAACCATCCGTCACGGCCGCCAGGGCCAGATGCCGGCGCAGGAACAGTACCTGGGCAAGGACAAGGTGCACATCCTCGCCGCCTACATCTACAACATCTCCGGTCAGGCGAAGTAATTTCCCCTCCCCCACTCGCGCCCGTCATCGGGCGCGAGTTTTCCCGCCTCTAGCGACGAAGTGTCGCACCCTCCCCATCCCCTTTCTTCACACCCTCAGCGTTCGCGTCTAAGCTGGTTTCCATTCGCAAACCTGCAATATGACTAACCTGACCCACGCCCCAGGTTGCTACGAGCGACTCGAAACGAGCGGCGAACAACGGCCGAAAGCGCTCTGAAGCAGGCATCGAACCGGCCTTGGGCCCAGGCCCGGCGCGTTGCATTGCCTATCTGCTTTCTCCATACTTGCCGCCGTTTTTTTGTCCATAAATACTCAAAAACCGTGGAACCTTAGAATGAGCACAGCAATCAGTCCGACTGCTTATAACTATAAGGTCATCCGCCAGTTCGCCATCATGACGGTGGTCTGGGGGATACTTGGAATGGGGCTCGGTGTTTACATCGCCTCACAGTTGGTTTGGCCCCAACTGAACCTGGACCTTCCCTGGACCAGTTTCGGGCGCCTGCGTCCGCTGCACACCAACCTGGTGATCTTCGCCTTCGGCGGCTGTGCTCTGTTCGCCACCTCCTACTACGTCGTACAGCGCACCTGTCAGACTCGCCTGATTTCTGACAGCCTCGCCGCCTTCACCTTCTGGGGTTGGCAAGCCGTGATCGTGCTGGCCGCCATCACCCTGCCGCTGGGCTACACCTCCTCCAAGGAGTACGCCGAACTGGAATGGCCGGTCGATATCCTGCTGGCCATCGTCTGGGTCACCTATGCCGTGGTGTTCTTCGGCACCATCGTCAAGCGCAAGACCAAGCACATCTACGTGGGCAACTGGTTCTACGGCGGCTTCATCCTGGTGACCGCGATGCTGCACATCGTCAATAGCGCGGAAATCCCGGTAACAGCCTTCAAGTCCTACTCGATCTACGCCGGTGCCACCGACGCGATGATCCAGTGGTGGTATGGCCACAACGCCGTGGGCTTCTTCCTCACCACCGGCTTCCTGGGGATGATGTACTACTTCGTGCCGAAACAGGCCGAGCGTCCGATCTACTCCTATCGCCTGTCCATCGTGCACTTCTGGGCGCTGATTACCCTGTACATCTGGGCCGGCCCGCACCACCTGCACTACACCGCGCTGCCGGACTGGGCCCAGTCGCTGGGCATGGTGATGTCCCTGATCCTGCTGGCTCCGAGCTGGGGTGGCATGATCAACGGCATGATGACCCTCTCCGGCGCCTGGCATAAGCTGCGCACCGACCCGATCCTGCGCTTCCTGGTGGTGTCCCTGGCCTTCTACGGCATGTCCACCTTCGAAGGCCCGATGATGGCGATCAAGACCGTCAACTCCCTGTCGCACTACACCGACTGGACCATCGGCCACGTACACGCCGGCGCTCTGGGCTGGGTTGCGATGATTTCCATCGGCTCCCTGTACCACCTGATTCCGAAGGTCTTCGGTCGCGAACAGATGCACAGCGTCGGCCTGATCAACGCGCACTTCTGGCTGGCCACCATCGGTACCGTGCTGTACATCGCCTCCATGTGGGTCAACGGAATCACCCAGGGTCTGATGTGGCGCGCAGTCAACGCCGACGGCACCCTCACCTACTCCTTCGTGGAAGCCCTGCAGGCCAGCCACCCGGGCTTCATGGTCCGTGCGCTGGGCGGTGCCTTCTTCGCCACCGGCATGCTGCTGATGGCCTACAACACCTTCCGTACCGTACGCGGTTACAAGCAGGCTGAAGCCGATGCCGCCGCTCAGATTCCCGCTGTAGGAGCCCACTGATGAAGCACGAAGCAGTCGAGAAGAACATCGGCCTGCTGGCCTTCTTCATGGTCATCGCCGTGAGCATCGGTGGTCTGACCCAGATCGTCCCGCTGTTCTTCCAGGACGTCACCAACAAGCCGGTCGAAGGCATGAAGCCACGCACCGCGCTCGAGCTCGAAGGCCGTGACATCTACATCCGCGAAGGCTGCGTAGGCTGCCACTCGCAGATGGTGCGTCCGTTCCGCGCCGAAACCGAGCGCTACGGCCACTACTCCGTCGCCGGCGAGAGCGTCTGGGACCACCCGTTCCTGTGGGGTTCCAAGCGTACCGGTCCGGACCTGGCCCGTGTCGGCGGCCGCTACTCCGACGATTGGCACCGCGCGCACCTGTACAACCCGCGCAACGTAGTGCCTGAGTCGAAGATGCCGTCCTACCCGTGGCTGGTCGAGAACAAGCTCGATGGCAAGGACACGGCGAAGAAGATGGAAGCCCTGCGTACGCTGGGCGTGCCCTACACCGACGAAGACATCGCCGGTGCACGTGATGCCGTCAAAGGCAAGACCGAGATGGATGCTGTCGTCGCCTACCTGCAAGGCCTCGGCACCATCATCAAGAGCAAACGGTGACGGTGATGGATATCGGGACGATTCGCGGTGTCGGCACCGTAGTAGTGATGGTCGCCTTTATCGGCGTACTGCTCTGGGCCTACAGCGGCAAGCGCAAGGAGCGTTTCGACGAAGACGCCCTGTTGCCCTTCGCGGACGACCCGGTCGCCAAAAAGCACGTCGAGCAAGAGCAAGCTTCTAGGAGCAACAAAGAATGACAACCTTCTGGAGTCTGTACGTCACCGTACTTACCCTGGGCACCATCTTCGCCCTGGCGTGGCTGCTGTTCGCTACCCGCCGCGGCCAGCGCAGCGAAGCCACCGACGAAACCGTCGGCCATGCCTTCGACGGTATCGAGGAATACGACAACCCGCTGCCGAAGTGGTGGTTCATGCTGTTCGTGGCCACCTTCGTCTTCGCCCTCGCCTACCTGGTGCTCTACCCGGGCCTGGGCAACTGGAAAGGCCTGCTGCCTGGCTACCAGGACAAGGCCGAGTTCGCCAACGGCGAACAAGGCTGGACCGGTGTGCACCAATGGGAAAAGGAAATGGCCAAGGCGGACGAGAAGTACGGTCCGATCTACGCCAAGTTCGGCACCATGCCGATCGAGGACGTGGCCAAGGACGAGCAAGCCCTGAAAATGGGTAACCGCCTGTTCGCCTCCAACTGCTCGGTCTGCCACGGCTCCGACGCCAAGGGCGCCCACGGCTTCCCGAACCTGACCGACACCGATTGGCGCTGGGGCGGCGAGCCGAAAGACATCATCGCCACCATCGAAGGCGGTCGCCACGCGGCCATGCCGGCCTGGGGCGAAGTCATCGGCGACGCTGGCGTTCACGACGTGGCCGCCTTCATCACCACCAAGCTGGACGGCCGCAAGCTGCCCGAAGGCGTGACTGACGAGCAGGTTGCCAGCGGTCAGAAGATCTTCCAGACCAACTGTGTGGCGTGCCACGGCCCGGAAGGCAAAGGTACCGCCGCGATGGGCGCACCGGACCTGACTCACCCGGCCGCCTTCATCTACGGCTCGAGCTTCGCTCAGTTGCAGCAAACCATCCGCTACGGCCGCCAAGGCCAGATGCCGGCTCAGCTGGAACGTCTGGGCAAGGACCAGGTCCACCTGCTGGCAGCCTACGTGTACAGCCTGTCTCATGGTGAAGGTGAGAAGAGCGCCGAATAAGCCTCTGCCCTCCTACTCCAAAAGCGACCCCCAGCGGCGCCGGTTCCTACACCGGCGCCGCTCTATTTCTGGGTCCATAATTCCTTGCGCGACCAACTGTCGCACCTTTGGAGCGCCCTCCACGCCGTATCATTGTTAGGCGTGCAAGCATATCTCTGACCCTGCTCGGCATGTATCGACAGGGCGCCCTCCCGCTGCCGTGGAATACACTGATGAGCAAACAGATTCCCGTCCAAGACGTCACCCCGCCCGCCAAGGGCAAGGGTGAAAACGTCGATCTTTATGCCTCTCGGGAAAAAATCTATACCCGAGCCTTCACCGGATTCTTCCGAAAACTCCGAATGGCCGGAGGCGCTTTCCTGTTCCTCCTCTACTTCGGCACCGTATGGCTGACCTGGAACGGTCGCCAGGCAGTGCTCTGGGACCTGCCCGAGCGCAAGTTCTACATCTTCGGCGCGACCTTCTGGCCGCAGGACTTCATCCTGCTGTCCGGCTTACTGATCATCAGCGCCTTCGGCCTGTTCTTCATCACCGTATTCGCCGGTCGGGTCTGGTGCGGCTACACCTGCCCGCAAAGCGTGTGGACCTGGATCTTCATGTGGTGCGAGAAAGTCACCGAAGGCGACCGCAACCAGCGCATGAAGCTCGACAAGGCGCCCATGAGCGGCAACAAGCTGCTGCGCAAGATCGCCAAGCACAGTCTCTGGCTGCTGATCGGCCTGGTCACCGGCCTGACGTTCGTCGGCTACTTCGCGCCCATCCGCGAACTGCTGACCGACATGGTCACCGGCCAGGCCGATGGCTGGGCCTATTTCTGGGTCGGCTTCTTCACCCTCGCCACCTACGGCAACGCCGGCTGGCTGCGCGAACAGGTGTGCATCTATATGTGCCCCTACGCCCGCTTCCAGAGCGTGATGTTCGACAAGGACACCCTGATCGTCTCCTACGATCCCCGTCGCGGCGAGACGCGCGGTCCGCGCAAGAAGACCGTGGACTACAAGGCACAGGGCCTGGGCGACTGCATCGACTGCACCATGTGCGTGCAGGTCTGCCCGACCGGCATCGACATCCGCGACGGCCTGCAGATCGAGTGCATCGGCTGCGCCGCCTGCATCGACGCCTGTGACAGCATCATGGACAAGATGAACTATCCGCGCGGGCTGATCAGCTACACCACCGAGCACAACCTGTCCGGCCAGAAAACCCACCTGGTGCGCCCGCGCCTGATTGGCTATGCCATCGCCCTGTGCATCATGATCGGCCTGCTGATCACCGCCATCGCCATCCGCCCGCTGGTAGGCTTCGACGTCAGCAAGGACCGCGTGCTCTACCGCGAGAACGCCGAAGGCCGCATCGAGAACGTGTACAGCCTGAAGATCATGAACAAGGATCAGCAGGACCACACCTACGTACTCGGCGCCAAGGGCCTGGACGGCCTGATCCTGGAAGGCAAGAAGGAAATTTCGGTGGCCGCCGGCGATATCATCAGCATGCCGGTGGAACTCTCCATCGACCCGGAGAAGCTGCCCTCCACCACCAACGAAATCAGCTTCACCATCCAGTCGGTGGACAACCCGTCCATCAGCAAGGAATCCTCCAGCCGCTTCATCGGTCCGCGCGTTCGTTGAACCCCGGCTGAACGAATTGGCACCCCATGTTGCGCATGGGGTGCCAGTGCCGATCGAAGTACGTAGAATCCGCCCGCCCCGTCAACGGGTAGACCGCGTCAGCGCGGGCCATTCCAGCGAGAGAAAAAGACAATGCAAACGGCCATGAAAACGCCCGTGCAACCCTGGTACAAGCACCTTTGGCCGTGGATCATCATCGGCATGCTGGCCACCTCGGTGTTCCTCAGCCTGGTGATGGTCAACATCGCGGTGAACAACCAGGACTCCCTGGTCAGCGACAACTACTACGAGGCCGGCAAGGGCATCAACCGTTCCCTGGACCGCGAACACCTGGCGCAGCAGCTCAAGCTGCAAGCGAAAATCAGCTTCGACGAGCTGACCGGTGAAATCGACCTGCGCCTCTCCGGCGGCAGCCACCCGGACAAACTCACCCTCAACCTGCTCTCCCCTACCCTGGAAGCCCAGGACAAGCACATCGAGCTGCTGCCCAGCCCGGTCGAGCCCGGCCGCTACACCGGCAGCCTCGACGCCGCCGTCAAGGGTCGTCGCTTCATCGAGCTGCTCGGCCAGGAAAACGGTCAGGCCTGGCGTCTGTTCGAAGAAGAGAAAGTCGCCCCCGGCGGTTCGTTCGTCCTTGGCGACGAACCCCTCAAGGGAGACGAAGCCGAGCGCCCATGAGCGCCCCGCTGCCCTGCTACCACTGCGCCCTGCCGGTTCCTCCCGGCAGCCGTTTCACGGCGCAGGTTCTTGGTGAAACCCGCGAATTTTGCTGCCCGGGCTGTCAGGCCGTGGCCGAAGCCATCGTCGCCGGCGGCCTCGAAGGCTACTACCGTCACCGCACCGAAGCGGCGCCCAATCCCGACGTACTGCCCGAGCAGCTCAGCGACGAGCTGAAGCTGTTCGACCGCCCCGACGTGCAGGAACCCTTCGTCCGCCACGAAGGCGAACTGGCGGAAACCACCCTGATCCTGGAAGGTATCAGCTGCGCCGCCTGCGGCTGGCTGATCGAGAAGCACCTCAAGGGCCTGCCCGCCATCGCCGAGGCCGGCCTCAACCTGTCCAACCACCGCCTGCACGTGCGCTGGTCCGACAGCCAGATGCCCCTGAGCGCACTGCTCGCCGAACTGCGCAAGATCGGCTACGCCGCCCATCCCTACCAGCCCGACCGTGCCGCCGAGCAATTGCACGAAGAAAACCGCCGCTCCCTGCGGCAACTGGGCGTCGCCGGCCTGCTGTGGTTCCAGGCGATGATGGCGACGATGGCCACCTGGCCGGAGTTCAACATCGATCTCAGCCCCGAGCTGCACGAAATCCTGCGCTGGGTCGCGATGTTCCTCACCACCCCGATCGTCTTCTACTCCTGCCAGCCGTTCTTCCGGGGCGCCCTGCGCGACCTGCGCACCCGCCACCTGACGATGGACGTCTCGGTTTCCCTGGCCATCGGCGGCGCCTACCTGGCCGGCATCTGGACCGCCGTCACCGGCAGCGGCGACCTGTATTTCGACGCCGTCGGCATGTTCGCGCTATTCCTGCTCACCGGCCGCTATCTGGAACGCCGCGCCCGTGAGCGGACGGCTGCAGCCACCGCACAGCTGGTCAATCTGCTGCCCGCCTCCTGCCTGCGCCTGGACGAGCGCGGCCAGAGCAGCCGCGTGCTGCTCAGCGAACTGAAGCTGGGCGACCGCGTGCTGGTGCAGCCCGGCGCGGTGATTCCCGCCGACGGCCTGATCCTCGATGGCCAGTCCAGTGTCGACGAGTCCCTGCTTACCGGCGAATACCTGCCGCAACCGCGTCAGGTCGGCGACGGTGTTACCGGCGGCACGCTGAACGTGGAAGGCCCGCTGACCGTACAAGTCAGCGCATTGGGCAGCGACAGCCGGCTCTCGGCCATCGTTCGTCTGCTGGAGCGCGCCCAATCGGACAAACCGCGCCTGGCCGAACTCGCCGACAAAGCCGCGCAGTGGTTCCTCGTCGCCCTGCTGGTGCTGGCCGCCGTGGTCGGCCTGTTCTGGTGGCAGCACGACGCCTCCCGCGCCTTCTGGGTGGTATTGGCAATGCTGGTGGCAACCTGCCCGTGCGCGCTGTCCCTGGCCACGCCGACCGCACTCACCGCCGCCACCGGCACCCTGCACAAGCTCGGCCTGCTGCTGACCCGGGGCCATGTACTGGAAGGCCTGAACCACATCGACACGGTGATCTTCGACAAGACCGGCACCCTCACCGAAGGCCGCCTGACCCTGCGCGCCGTACGCCCGCTGGCGGACCTGGACAGCGACACCTGCCTGGCCCTGGCCGCCGCGCTGGAGAACCGTTCCGAACACCCCATCGCCCGTGCCTTCGGCCGCGCGCCGCAGCCCGCCGAAGGTGTCGAAAGCCATCCCGGCCTCGGCCTGGAAGGCCAGGTTGGCGAACGCCGCCTGCGTATCGGCGAACCCTCCTTCGTCTGCACCCTGAGCCAGACCGCGGCGCCGGCGCACCCACAGGAGCCCGGCCAATGGCTGCTGCTGGGCGACGAGCGCGGCGCACTGGCCTGGCTGGTGCTGGACGACCGCATCCGCGAGGACGCCTCCGCCCTCCTCGACGCCTGCCGCGCCCGTGGCTGGCGCACCCTGTTGCTGTCCGGCGACAGCTCGCCGATGGTCGGCCGGGTTGCCGCCGAACTGGGCATCGACGACTGCCGGGGCGGCCTGCGCCCCGACGACAAACTGGACGTACTGCGCCAACTGCACCAGGACGGCCACCGCGTGCTGATGCTGGGTGACGGCGTGAACGACGTACCGGTACTGGCCGCCGCCGACATCAGCGTCGCGATGGGCTCCGCCACCGACCTGGCCAAGACCAGCGCCGACGCCGTGCTGCTGTCCAATCGACTGGACAGCCTGGTGCAGGCATTCAGCCTCGCGCGCCGCACCCGCCGGGTAATCATCGAGAACCTGGTCTGGGCGGGGTTGTACAATGGCCTCATGTTGCCCTTCGCCGCCCTCGGCTGGATCACGCCCGTGTGGGCGGCGGTAGGCATGTCGATCAGCTCGCTGACCGTGGTGCTCAATGCCCTGCGCCTGACCCGGCTGCCCAAGGGCGCCGACACCCCCTCAGCGACCACCGCCCTGTCAGCCGCCCCGCTCGCGGCCCAGGCGCTGCCACGGAGTTGAAATGCCCGCACTCTACGTCATGATCCCGATCGCCGTGCTGATCGTCGGCATCTGCATCGTGATCTTCTTCTGGGCGGTGAACAGCGGCCAGTACGACGACATGGACGGACCGGCCCACAGCATCCTGTTCGACGACGAAGATCCCAAGCACCAGGCCGGCATCGACGAGGCCGAGGGCGCCGCCACCCCGGACGAGCAGCCGCAGGACAAGCGCGATGCCTGAGCTGGCGCCGCTGCTGGCATCGGCGCTGATCCTCGGCCTGCTCGGCGGCGGCCACTGCCTGGGCATGTGCGGCGGCCTGATGGGCGCTCTGACCCTGGCGATTCCGCCGGAACAGCGCGGTCGACGCCTGCGCCTGCTGCTGGCCTACAACCTGGGGCGCATTCTCAGCTATGCCTGCGCCGGCCTTCTGCTGGGCCTCGCCGGCTGGGCCATCGCCCGCACGCCGTTCGCCTCCGCGCTGCGCGTCGCTGCAGGACTACTGCTGATCGTCATGGGTCTGTACCTGGCCGGCTGGTGGAGCGGCCTGACCCGTATCGAAGCCCTCGGCCGCGGCCTGTGGAAACACATCCAGCCCTTTGCCAGCCGCCTGCTGCCGGTCGCCACCGTCCCGCGGGCGCTGCTGCTCGGCGCCCTCTGGGGCTGGCTGCCCTGCGGCCTGGTCTACAGCACCCTGCTGTGGGCCACCAGCCAGGGTTCGGCGATCGACAGCGCACTACTGATGCTTGCCTTCGGCCTGGGCACCTGGCCGGTGCTGCTGGCCACGGGTCTTGCGGCGGAACGCGTCACGGCACTGTTGCGCAAGCGCAGCGTGCGCATGACTGGCGGCATCCTGGTGATCCTCTTCGGCCTGTGGACCCTGCCTGGACCACACCAGGCCTGGATCATGGGGCACGAGATGCACGCCGGCGCGGCCGACACCCACCATAAAGCCGCTTGATACAGGTCAACAGCCCCCCATCGGACACTCCCTAGACTGCGCGGGAAAAGCTCGCCACCGGGGACCTCGGCATGCTCGACAATATTCGCTGGGATGCAGATCTGATACGCCGCTACGATCTGTCCGG
Organism: Pseudomonas sp. MT3; assembly: GCF_054720805.1. Classification (NCBI taxonomy): domain Bacteria; kingdom Pseudomonadati; phylum Pseudomonadota; class Gammaproteobacteria; order Pseudomonadales; family Pseudomonadaceae; genus Pseudomonas; species Pseudomonas sp. MT3. The sequence goes on along the minus strand of NZ_JBTVPY010000027.1, from coordinate 3,063 downwards.
CCCGCGCTACACCTCCTATCCCACGGCCGTGCAGTTCCACGAAGGCGTCGGACCCTTCGACGTGCTGCACGCGCTGCGCGATAGCCAGAAGGCGCAGCGCCCGCTCTCGCTCTACGTGCACATCCCGTTCTGCGCCAACATCTGCTACTACTGCGCCTGCACCAAGGTCATCACCAAGGACCGCGGCCGCAGCGCCCCCTACCTCGCCCGCCTGATTCGCGAGATCGAGATCGTCAGCCGCCACCTGGGCAGCCAGCAGCAGGTCGAGCAACTGCACTTCGGCGGCGGCACCCCGACGTTCCTGAGCCCTGGACAGCTACGCGAGCTGATGAGCCAACTGCGCACGCATTTCCACCTTCTCGACGACGACTCCGGCGACTACGGCATCGAGATCGACCCGCGCGAGGCCGACTGGTCGACGATGGGCCTGCTCCGCGAGCTGGGCTTCAACCGTGTCAGCATTGGCGTACAGGACTTCAACCTGGAGGTGCAACAGGCCGTCAACCGCTTGCAGAGCCTCGACGAGACCCGCGCCATCATCGATGCCGCGCGCACCCTGCAATACCGCTCGATCAACATCGACCTGATCTACGGCCTTCCCAAGCAGACTCCCGACAGCTTCGCCCGCACCGTCGAACAGGTCATCGCCCTGCAGCCCAACCGGCTGTCGGTGTTCAACTACGCACACCTGCCGGAACGCTTCATGCCGCAGCGCCGGATCAACGTCGACGACCTGCCCTCCCCCGGCCAGAAACTGGAAATGCTCCAGCACACTACCGAGCAGTTGGAGAGCGCCGGCTACCGCTATATCGGCATGGACCACTTCGCCCTGCCGGACGACGAACTGTCAATGGCCCAGGAAGACGGCACCCTGCAACGCAACTTCCAGGGCTACACCACCCACGGCCACTGCGACCTGGTGGGCCTGGGCGTTTCGGCGATCAGCCATATCGGCGACCTCTACAGCCAGAACAGCAGCGACATCGCCGACTACCAGAGCTCGCTGGACCAGAGCCAGCTCGCGCCCCGTCGCGGCCTGCACTGCAACAAGGACGACAGCATCCGCCGCGCGGTGATCCAGCAGCTGATCTGCCATTTCCAACTGGACTTCGACGAGATCGAGGAGCTCTACAACATCGACTTCCGTGGTTACTTCAACGACATCTGGCCGGAACTCGAGCGCTTTGCCGCCGATGGGCTGATCAGCCTCAGCCAACGTGGCATCGACGTCAGCGCCTCGGGCCGGCTGCTGGTGCGCAGCATCTGCATGGCGTTCGATCGCTACCTGCCGATGCAGAACCTGCAACGCTTCTCGCGGGTCATCTGATCCACCCATGACGCGACAGACGGCCGAGACTGACTGTCGCACCATTGCAACAGGATGTGTCCCTCGCCTCCACCTCGGGGAACCGCCCTGAACCGGCCCTCTTCGGACCGTCTCGAACTGTTTCGAAGCCCTCACGGGCCCCCGCCTCCATCGCTCAAATGGCCGATTCAGAGGGGCCGGCAACTGGCGTCAGATCCTTCGACTGGGGTACCCTTGGTTTTTGTGTGCCTTCCCATTCAAGGAACTCCCAATGGCCGAAACCATCAAAGTGCGCGCCCTCCCCCAAGCACACTGCAAGGATTGCAGTCTGGCGCCCCTTTGCCTGCCCCTGTCGCTGAACACCAACGACATGGATGCCCTGGATGAAATCGTCAAACGCGGTCGGCCGCTGAAGAAAGGCGAATTTCTGTTCCGCCAGGGCGACGCCTTCGGCTCGGTCTTCGCGGTCCGTTCCGGCGCACTCAAGACCTTCAGCATCACCGACGGCGGCGAAGAGCAGATCACCGGTTTCCACCTGCCCAGTGAACTGGTCGGCCTGTCCGGCATGGACACCGAGAGCTACCCGGTATCGGCCCAGGCCCTGGAAACCACGTCGGTGTGCGAGATTCCCTTCGAACGCCTGGACGAGCTCTCCGAGCAACTGCCGCAACTGCGCCGCCAGCTGTTGCGGGTGATGAGCCGCGAAATCCGCGACGACCAGCAGATGATGATGCTGCTGTCGAAGAAGACCGCCGACGAGCGCATCGCCACCTTCCTGGTGAACCTCTCCGCACGCTTCCGCGCCCGCGGCTTCTCGGCCCAGCAGTTCCGCCTGGCCATGTCGCGCAACGAGATCGGCAACTACCTGGGCCTGGCAGTGGAAACCGTCTCCCGCGTCTTCACCCGCTTCCAGCAGAACGGCCTGATTGCCGCCGAAGGCAAGGAGGTGCACATCCTCGACTCCATCGAGCTGTGCGCACTGGCCGGTGGGCAACTGGAAAGTTAACCAATCGGTCGACTTTCCGGTCATCGAAAACGGGCTCGCCAACTGGCGGGCCCGTTATACTTCCGCCCTTGAAAACTCCGCGTCCGTCAGGTGCAAAACCAGCATGATCCTCAATCAACTCGACCTGAAATCCATGATCCGCGCCGTACCCGACTTCCCCAAGCCGGGCGTGATCTTCCGTGACATCACTCCGCTGTTCCAGTCGCCGCGGGCCCTGCGCTTCGTTGCCGACAGTTTCATCCAGCGCTATGTCGAGGCCGAGTTCACCCACATTGGCGCAATGGACGCGCGCGGCTTCCTGATCGGCTCGATCATCGCCTACGAACTGAACAAGCCGCTGGTACTGTTCCGCAAGCGCGGCAAGCTGCCGGCCGACGTGTTGGCCCAGGCCTACGAGACCGAGTACGGCGAAGCCCTGCTGGAAGTCCACGCCGACAGCCTGTGCGAAGGCGACAGCGTGTTGATCTTCGATGACCTGATCGCCACCGGCGGCACCCTGCTGGCCGCCGCGCAGCTGGTGCGCCGCATGGGTGCTAGCGTGTTCGAAGCCGCCGCGATCATCGACCTGCCGGAACTGGGCGGCTCGGCCAAACTGGCCGACGCGCAGATTCCCACCTACAGCCTGACCGCCTTCACCCTCGACGAACGCTGATCGACGCTGCTGCCTTCAGACAACGGGCGCTTCGGCGCCCGTTGTCGTTTCTACCGTAAGCGTCCAGCCAAGTCACCTTCCGAACTCCAGCATTAAGGG
>NZ_JBTVPY010000026.1:0-92962 GCF_054720805.1 Pseudomonas sp. MT3 | reverse complement strand
ATCGGCCTGCGGCCGATACGGCGGGGTAGACATAGAATCTCCTACGAAGAGCCGTCTGGCCACAATGCAACCACCGGTGCAATCGCAGGCGCAGGAAAATCCCTCCCGTCATCCCCCGCTGCCCCCAATCGTCCCCAGGGGGTTACAATCCTGCCCCCCCTTTCAGCTTTTCTTCTCCTCACCGCCCCATGCTCATCTGGAAAGAGCGCGCGCAGCGCCTGATCACCCTCGTCCTCGGCCTGCTGCAGCGCTACCCGCACATCGTCGCCCTGTTCGGCTTCTGTTCCGGGGTGTTCAGCTTCATCATGGTGGACCGCCACCGCGCCGGCTTCGCCCGGGTGATGGCCATCGTCATGCTGGTGAGCTGGGTCTGGCTGATGCTGGAAAACCTGCTCACCGACCGCTTCAAGCGTCGCTTCGGCTGGGAGGTGCCGCCGGGGCTGCTGCGCTACGCGACCCAGCTGATCCACCAGGAAAGCCTGTTCTTCTGCCTGCCGTTCTTCTTCGTCACCACCACCTGGAACAGCGGCCAGGCCCTGTTCACCGGCGCGCTGGCCGTGGCCGGGTTGATGGCGATCACCGATCCGCTCTACTACAAGTGGCTGTCGGTGCGGCGCTGGACCTTCCTCGGCTACCACACCCTGACGCTGTTCGCGGTGCTGCTCACCGCGCTGCCGATCATCCTCCACCTGAGCACGCCGGAAAGTTACCGGCTGGCCCTGGGCATCGCCGTGCTGCTGTCCTTCCCGAGCCTGGCGGTGACGGTGAAGATCCACAAATGGTGGCGCTGGTTCGCCCTGGTAGGCCTGACGCTGTCCATAGGCGCGGTGGGCTGGTTCGCCCGCGCCTGGGTGCCGCCCTCGACCCTGTGGATGACCGAGATGGCGGTGACCGAGAGCTTCGACAACGCCCAGCGCACCCCCGGCGACAGCCTGGAAACCGTGAGCCTCGCGCAGATCAAGAGCCAGGGCCTCTACGCCTACACCGCGATCAACGCGCCGCGCGGGCTCAACGAGCGCATCTACCACGCCTGGCGCCACGAAGGTAAGGAAGTCGACCGCATCGCCCTGGACATCAAGGGCGGCCGCGAAGCCGGCTACCGCGCCTGGACGCACAAGCAGAACTTCCCCAGCGATCCCACCGGACGCTGGCAGGTGCAGGTCCTCACCGAAGCCGGCCAGGTCATCGGTACGCTCCGCTTCGAGGTCACGCCCTGACCCATCGGTTCGCTTGACCCGCCTCGGCGCTTTCCCCTACAAGACCCTCTTCCCAGAACAAAAAGCGCCGAGAGAGTCATGACCGATACCGCCCTGCACCCATTCGACCGCGCCGTCGCCCTGCAACCCGTGGACGGCCAGCCCGGCCTCTACGATGGCCACACCAGCCAGGACTACTGGAACATGGTGGGCCCGTTCGGCGGCATCACCGCGGCCGTCCTCCTGCAGGGCGCGCTGCGCCATCCGCAGCTGCTCGGCAGCCCTCTCTCGCTGACGGTCAACTACGCCAGCGCCGTGGTGGCCGGGGCCTTCCAGGTCCAGGCCACGCCGGTCCGCACCAACCGTTCCACCCAGCACTGGCTGCTGCAGCTGACCCAGGTCGACGAGAACGGCGAGCAGCAGGTCACCACCACCGCCACCCTGGTCACCGCCCTGCGCCGCGAAACCTGGAGCCACTCCGACCTGCACATGCCGCAGGCAGCCCCGGCCGCCGAACTGGCGCGGATGACCAACCTCGGCAAGGGCGTGGCCTGGGTGCAACAGTACGAACTGCGCGCCATCAGCGGCGGCATTCCGACCCGCTGGGACGGCGGCGGCGAGCACAGCCGCAGCCAGTTCTGGCTGCGCGACGCCGAGGCCCGCCCGCTGGACTTCCTGTCCCTGGCGGCGATGAGCGACATCTTCTACCCGCGCGTCTGGCTACGCCGTGCTACCCCGGTGCCGGCGGGCACCGTGTCGATCACCACCTATTTCCATACCGACACCGCCCAACTGAGCGAAGCCGGCACCGGCTACCTGCTCGGCGACGCCCGTGGCCAGGCCTTCCGCAACGGTTTCTTCGACCAGACGGCGGAACTGTGGAGCGAGTCGGGCCAACTGCTGGCGACCAGCAATCAGATCGTCTACTACAAGGAATAAACCCCAAGCCTTCTTTTGTAGCGAGCTTGCTGCTACGAAGAGCCCTATGAAAAAGCCCGGCACTTGGCCGGGCTTTTTCATAGGCTGCGAGAAGGCTCAGACCTTCTTCACGAACTCCGACTTCAGCTTCATCGCGCCGATGCCGTCGATCTTGCAGTCGATGTCGTGGTCGCCGTCCACCAGGCGGATGTTCTTCACCTTGGTGCCGACCTTCACCACCAGGGACGAACCCTTGACCTTCAGGTCCTTGATCACGGTCACGGTATCGCCGTCCTGCAGCAGGTTGCCGACCGAGTCCTTGATCACGCGGGCATCGCCCTCGGCCTCGGCCGCGCCGTCGGCGGACCACTCGTGGGCGCACTCCGGGCAGATCAGCAGGGTGCCGTCTTCATAGGTGTATTCGGAGTTGCATTTCGGGCAGGCAGGCAAGGTGCTCACGGCGATTCTCACATTGAAACGGTTGAAAGACCGCAGAGTATATAAGGTTTAACTCCTGTCTGTCGGCCACAGGAGAGTAGTGGGTCATTTCCTTGCCTGTGAGAACGTTTCGGAAAACTCCCGATCACCCTCGGAACCTCTACCATTTCCGCCCCGTCAACGCGCGACAAAGCTGGCCGGCTTCGGTCAGCCATAGCGGCGGCGCCGGTTCTGCATCCGGGTATCTTGCGCAGGCGATCACTCGCCCGGGCTCCTCAGGGCTGCAACTGGCTGAGATAGGCCGTCAGAGCGGCGATGTCCGCATCACTGAGTGCCGCCGCCACGCCGAGCATGGGTGAACCCGCCCGGCTGGGGTCCTTGTCCCGGTAGCGCTGCAGGGCGTGATTCAGGTATTGCCCGGGCTGGCCGGCGATGCGCGGAATGCCGTCGTGGCCCAGGGCGGCGGCACCGTGGCAGGCGGCGCAGACAGTACCGAAGCGCTGCGCGCCCTGTTCCACCAGCGCCGCGTCCAGCGGGTCGGTGGCGGGTCTGGGGTGGACCTGCTGCTGGCTGAAATAGAAGGCGATGTTCACCCGCTCATCGAGCGTCAGCAACTTCGCGGCCTGGTTCATCACGAAGTCGGTGCGCTGGCCGGTCACGTACTTTTCGAAGGCGTCGAACAGGTATTGCGGGTTCTGCCCGGCGAGGTTGGGGATGTAGTCGCGCTTGCTGTTACCGTCTTCGCCGTGGCACTTGCTGCACAGCAGGATGCGCTCCTGCGCCGCGGCATAAGACTGTTCCCGCGCGGCGGGGTCTTTCTCCAGGGCGTTGAGCCGGTCCATCATCTCCGATGCCTGCGCGGTCGCGCACAACAGCACCCACAGCAGAACGACTCTCCCCATCGTGCACCCATGCTCAGTCTTCCCAGCATGGAACATAGAGGCTTTCTGAAGGAAGTTTCCGACTCAGATCAAGCAAACGTACAAATCGTGCGGACAAAAAAAGGGGAGCATCGTGCTCCCCTGGGGACTGAACCTTAAAGACCCGTCTGTCCTTGGTCAGCCTTCAATTTCAACCAGGATCTCACCGGGGTTGACCCGGTCGCCCTTGGCTACGTGGATGGCCTTCACGGTGCCGGCGATGCCCGCCTGCACCTCGGTTTCCATCTTCATCGCTTCGGTGATCAGCACGGCCTGGCCGGCCTTGACGCTGTCGCCTTCCTTGACCAGCACATCGACGATGTTGCCCGGCATGGTGGTGCTGACATGGCCCGGCTCGCTGGCCTGCTTGCGCTTGTTGCCGCCGCCGCCGATGAACTCGTTGAGCGGTTCGAACACCACCTCTTCCGGCATGCCATCCACCGACAGATAGAAGTGGCGCTTGCCGTCGGTCTTCACGCCGACGCCGGTGATGTCCACGCGGTAGCTCTCGCCGTGCACGTCGACCACGAACTCGGTCGGCACGCCTTCACCGCCGGCGGCGGCGACGCCCTTGCCGTTGGGGATGGGCAGCAGTTCTTCGGGTTTCAGGGTGCCGGCGGCGCGCTCCTCGAGGAACTTGCGGCCGATGTCCGGGAACATGGCGAAGGTCAGCACGTCCTCTTCGGACTTGGCCAGGCTGCCGATCTCTTCGCGCAGCTTGTTCAGCTCCGGCTTGAGCAGGTCGGCCGGGCGCACGTCGATCACTTCCTCGTTGCCGATGGCCTGGCGGCGAAGTGCTTCGTCGATGGTACCCGGCGCCTTGCCGTAGCGGCCCTGCAGGTAGAGCTTCACCTCGTTGGTGATGGTCTTGTAGCGTTCGCCGGCCAGCACGTTGAAGAACGCCTGGGTGCCGACGATCTGCGAGGTCGGGGTGACCAGGGGCGGGAAGCCGAGGTCTTCGCGAACTCGCGGAATCTCAGCCAGCACTTCCGACATGCGGTTCAGCGCGCCCTGTTCCTTGAGCTGGTTGGCCAGGTTGGAAATCATCCCGCCCGGAACCTGGTTGACCTGCACGCGGGTATCCACGCCGGTGAACTCGCTCTCGAACTGGTGGTACTTCTTGCGCACGGCGTGGAAGTACATGCCGATTTCCTGGATCAGTTCCAGGTCAAGCCCGGTGTCGAAAGGAGTGTCGCGCAGGGCGGCGACCATCGACTCGGTGCCCGGGTGGCTGGTGCCCCAGGCCATGCTGGAGATGGCGGTGTCGATGCGGTCGGCGCCGTTCTCCACGGCTTTCAGCTGGCACATGCTGGCCACGCCGGCGGTGTCATGGGAGTGCACGACCACGTCCAGCGGCAGCGCATCCTTCAGCGCCTTGACCAGCTCGCCGGTGGCATAGGGGGTCAGCAGACCGGCCATGTCCTTGATGGCGATGGAGTCCACGCCCATGTCCGCCATGGCGCGCCCCTGGGCGACGAAGGCCTCGATGGTGTGCACCGGGCTGGTGGTGTAGCAGATAGTGCCCTGGGCGTGCTTGCCGGCGGCCTTCACCGCCTCGATGGAGACGCGCAGGTTACGCACGTCGTTCATCGCGTCGAAGATGCGGAACACGTCGATGCCGTTGACCGCCGCCTTGGCGACGAAGGCACGCACCACGTCATCGCTGTAGTGGCGGTAGCCGAGCAGGTTCTGCCCGCGCAGGAGCATCTGCAGGCGGGTGTTGGGCAGCGCGGCCTTGAGCTTGCGCAGGCGCTCCCACGGGTCTTCCTTGAGGAAGCGCACGCAGGCGTCGAAGGTGGCGCCGCCCCAGACTTCCAGCGACCAGTAGCCGACCCGGTCGAGCTTGTCGCAGATGGGAAGCATGTCTTCGGTGCGCATCCGGGTCGCCAGCAGCGACTGGTGGGCGTCGCGCAGGATGGTATCGGTGACGGTGACTTTCTTGGCAACGGTCATTGAAGTGATCCTCACAGGCCAGCGTGGGCGGCAATGGCGGTGGCGATGGCGATGGCCAGGTGCGACGGGGTGCGCTTGATGGAGTATTCGGTCAGTTCCGGATGGCTCTCGACGAAGCTGGTGTTGAACTGGCCGCTACGGAATTCCGGGTTCTTGAGGATTTCCTGGTAGTAGGCCGCGGTGGTCTTCACGCCCTGCACGCGCATGTCGTCCAGCGCACGCAGGCCACGGTCCAGCGCCTCTTCCCAGGTCAGTGCCCAGACCACCAGCTTCAGGCACATCGAGTCGTAGTACGGCGGGATGGTGTAGCCGGTGTAGATCGCCGTGTCGGTGCGCACGCCGGGGCCGCCGGGCGCGTAGTAGCGAGTGATCTTGCCGAAGGACGGCAGGAAGTTGTTCTTCGGGTCTTCGGCGTTGATGCGGAACTGCAGGGCGAAACCACGGTGGATGATGTCTTCCTGCTTGACCGAGAGCGGCAGGCCGGAGGCCACGCGGATCTGCTCGCGGACGATGTCGATGCCGGTGATTTCCTCGGTGATGGTGTGCTCCACCTGCACGCGGGTGTTCATCTCCATGAAGTACACCTCGCCATCGGCGAGCAGGAACTCCACGGTGCCGGCGTTCTCGTAGCCCACGGCCTTGGCCGCGCGTACGGAGAGGTCGCCGATGTAGGCGCGCTGCTCGGGGGTGAGCTGCGGGCTGGGGGCGATCTCGATGAGCTTCTGGTTGCGACGCTGGATCGAGCAGTCGCGCTCGAACAGGTGCACGGTGTTGCCGAAGGAGTCGGCCAGCACCTGGGCTTCGATGTGCTTGGGATTGACGATGCACTTCTCGAGGAAGACTTCCGCGCTGCCGAAAGCCTTGGTGGCCTCGGAGATCACGCGGGGGAAGTTCTGCTCCAGCTCGGCGCGCGAGTTGCAGCGACGAATGCCGCGACCGCCACCGCCGGAGGTGGCCTTGAGCATCACCGGATAGCCGATGCGCTCGGCTTCGGAGACGGCTTCGGCCAGATCGGCGACGTTGCCTTCGGTGCCGGGGGTGCAGGGCACGCCGGCGGCGATCATGCTGCGGCGCGCTTCGGTCTTGTCGCCCATGCGGCGGATCACTTCCGCCGACGGGCCGATGAACTTGATCCCGCGCTCGACGCAGATTTCCGCCAGCTCCGCGTTCTCGGAGAGGAAGCCGTAGCCCGGATGCAGGGCATCGCAGCCGGTCTCCACCGCCAGGTTCACCAGGGCGCGCGGGTTGAGGTAACCGGACAGCGGATCGGTACCGATGCTGTGCGCTTCGTCGGCACGCTTGACGTGCAGGGCGTGGCGGTCGGCGTCGGCATAGACAGCCACCGAACGGATGCCCATCTCGGCACAGGCGCGCACGATCCGGACAGCGATTTCCCCACGGTTGGCGATCAGGATTTTCTTGATCACTACGGCTTTCCCTCGGCCCGGGCCTTGTGGACCCCGGCGTAAAAAACCAATCGGCAGCTCCGGCACTGGCAGCTGGATATGTGGGCCGGAGCGGGTTCCGGCATGTTTTTACCCTAGCGCGGGAGGGAGGATTAACCAAAATCAATAATTATTGGGGTAGCCATAAAGAATGATTTATAGTTGCCGAAATAAAGCCGCCAAGAGACCGCGATCGATGCGTAAGTCGTTGATGCGTATGACCCTTCGCCAACTGCAGGTTTTCCGTGCGGTGTGCGAAAGCCGTTCCTACAGCCGGGCGGCGGAGGAAATGGCCCTGACCCAGCCGGCGGTCAGCCTGCAGATTCGCCAGTTGGAAGAACTGGTCGGCCAGCCGCTGTTCGAGTACATCGGCAAGAAGCTCTACCAGACCGATGCCGCCGACGCCCTGCTGCGCGCCACCAACGACATCTTCCAGCGCCTGGAAGTGCTGGACATGAACCTCTCCGACCTCAAGGGCTCGCTGCAGGGCCAGCTGCGCCTGGCGGTGGAGTCCAGCGCCAAGTACATCACCCCGCATCTGTTCGCCGCCTTCCAGGCGCAGCACCCGGACGTCAGCCTGAACCTCACGGTGGTCAACCGCGCCCAGGTGATCAAGCGCCTGTCGGACAACCGCGACGACCTGGTGATCATGTCCCTGGTGCCGCAGGACATGGCGCTGGAATTCCTGCCCTTCCTGAACAACCCCATTGTGGCCGTGGCACCGCCGGACCATCCGCTGTGCAACGCCGCGAAGCTCTCGCTGAAGGACCTGGAACCCTACCCGCTACTGATCCGCGAGCCGGGCTCGGGCACGCGCAAGGCCTGCGAGGAACACTTCCAGCAGAAGCGCGCGCACTTCCCGCAGACGCTGGAATTCGCCTCGCTGGAGGGTTCACGCGAAGGGGTGCTGGCGGGCCTGGGCCTGGCGCTGCTGCCGCGCCACGCGGTGAGCCGCGAACTGCAATCCGGGCTGCTGCACGAATTGCCGGTGGAAGAGTTGCCGCTCTACCGCAGCTGGTGTCTGGTGCACGCCCGCGGCAAGCGCCTGAGTCCGGTGGCCCAGGCGTTCGTCGCCTTCATCCGCGAAGAGCGGGCGCTGATCAGCCAGCTGGCCGAACGCTTCGCCGGCCCGCCTTCGCCGAAGTGAGGTAGGCGACGGCGATCAGATCGGGGTAATCGGAGGTTTCCAGGGCGAGGCGTTGCGCCTCCACACGGTCCTCGATGGCGCGTCGGAACTGCATGCGTCGCTGGTCTTCGAGCTTGCGACGGGTCTTGCTGTCCACTTGGAGCTGGGTGTCGTCGATATGGCGGGGCATCTCGCATCTCCCAAGGCCGAAGGGCTGGAGACGCCAGCATGCTGACGACGGATGACCGTTTGACGACGCGACGGTAAAGCGCCGACGAGTGGTCGGAGTCGTGCCGATTGTCGGATCGGCGAGGAGCCTTTGATCTTCGTAGGAGCGAGCTTGCTCGCGAACCACCCACCGTGGGAGGTCCCGATCGACGCTCGCGAGCAAGCTCGCTCCTACGGAAAAACCTAGGGAAAAGCGCTTAGGACGCCTCTTCCGGACGTTCCTCGTGGCTCTTCACCACTTTCGGCGACAGACGCAGGCTGCGCAGGCTGCGCTTCACGCTCTTCAGGTGATTGACCAGGTCCGGGCCACGGGCCATCGCCACGCCCATCGCCAGCACGTCGATCACCACCAGGTGGGCGATCCGCGAGGTCAGCGGGGTGTAGATGTCGGTGTCTTCGTGCACGTCCACCGCCAGGTTCACCGTGGCCAGGTCCGCCAGCGGGGTCTGGCTGGGGCACAGGGTGATCAGCGTGGCGCCGGCCTCGCGGACGAGATTGGCGGTCACCAGCAGGTCCTTGGAGCGGCCGGACTGGGAGATGCAGATCGCCACGTCCGAGGGCTTCAGGGTCACCGCCGACATGGCCTGCATGTGCGGGTCGGAATAGGCCGCCGCCGAGAGCAGCAGGCGGAAGAACTTGTGCTGGGCATCCGCCGCCACCGCGCCGGACGCGCCAAAGCCGTAGAACTCGACGCGCTGGGCATGGGCGATGGCCGCGATGGCGCGCTCCAGGGCATGAGTGTCGAGGTGCTCGCGCACTTCCATCAGCGAGTGCAGGGTAGTGTCGAAGATCTTCAGGCTGAAGTCCGCCACCGAGTCGCTCTCGTTGATCGAGAACTGGCCGAAGCTGGCACCGGCGGCCAGGCTCTGCGCCAACTTGAGCTTGAGGTCCTGGAAGCCGCTACAGCCAATGGCGCGGCAGAAGCGCACGATGGTCGGCTCGCTGACGCCGACGCCGTGGGCGAGGTCCGCCATGGAGCTGTGCATGACCGATGCAGGATCCTGCATCACGTGATCGGCAACCTTGAGCTCCGACTTGCGGAGCAGATGACGCGACTGGGCAATGTGCTGCAAAAGGTTCACAGGGGTAGGCTCGGTGATGATTGTCTGAGAATTCTGTAGTCTTGTTGTAGTTATACTACAAATCGACTCGCCAAGCCCAGGGAATAAGTCCTTGAACACGCCCGTCAGCGCTAGTCTTCCCAGCTCCTGCGACATTCTGGTATTCGGCGGCAGCGGCGACCTGGCCCTGCACAAGCTGCTGCCGGCGCTCTACCACCTGCACCGGGAGAACCGCCTGCCGGCCGATACGCGGATTTTCGCCCTCGCCCGAGGCAACCGCGACAATGCGTCCTACCTCACCCTGGCCGAACGCAACTGCCGCGCCCAGGTGGCGCGCAACGACTTCTCCACCGAGGCCTGGCGCAGCTTCGCCCAGCGCCTGGAATACCTGTCCATCGACGCCTCGCAGAGCGCCGACTTCGGCCGCCTGCGAACCGCCCTGAAGCGCAGCGAAGGCCGCGTGCTGGTGCATTACCTGGCCACCGCGCCGAGCCTGTTCGTCCCCATTGCGCAGAACCTGAAGATCGCCGGCCTGGCCGGCCCGCTGGCGCGCATCGTGCTGGAGAAGCCGCTGGGCCACTCACTGGAATCGGCGCTGGCGATCAACCAGGCGATCGGCGAGGTGTTCGACGAATCGCGGGTATTCCGCATCGACCACTATCTGGGCAAGGAAACCGTGCAGAACCTGATGGCCCTGCGCTTCGCCAACACGCTGTTCGAACCGGTGTGGCGCAACGGGCACATCGACCACGTGCAGATCACCGTCAGCGAGACCCTGGGCGTGGAGAACCGCGGCGCCTACTACGACCACGCCGGCGCCATGCGCGACATGGTGCAGAACCACCTGCTGCAGCTGCTCTGCCTGGTGACGATGGAGGCGCCGGTGCGCTTCGACGCCGAGGCGGTGCGCAACGAGAAGGTGAAGATCCTCCAGGCGCTCAAACCGATCTCCGGGCAGGACGTGCAGGACAAGACCGTGCGCGGCCAGTACACCGCCGGGCACATCGGCGGGCAGGAGGTTCCGGCCTACTGGTTCGAGAAAAATGTCGACAACGACAGCGATACGGAGACCTTCGTCGCCGTACAGGCCGAGATCGACAACTGGCGCTGGTCCGCCGTGCCGTTCTACCTGCGCACCGGCAAGCGCATGGCGAAGAAGTGCTCGGAGATCGTCATCCAGTTCAAGCCGGCGCCCAACGGTCTGATCGGCGCCGCCAGTACCGCCAACCGCCTGTGGATAAGACTGCAACCGGAGGAGCGCATCAGCGTGCAACTGATGGCCAAGGCGCCGGGCAAGGGCATGCAACTGGAGCCGGTGGAGCTGGACCTGAACCTGGCCCAGGCCTTCAGCCGCAACAAGCGCCGCTGGGACGCCTACGAGCGCCTGCTGCTGGACGTGATCGAGGGCGACTCGACCCTGTTCATGCGCCGCGACGAGGTGGAAGCGGCCTGGCGCTGGATCGACCCGATCATCAAGGGCTGGCAGGAGCACTACCAGAGCCCGCGCCCCTACCCGGCCGGCAGCAACGGGCCGGAGCAGGCGCAGACGCTGCTGGAACTGCAAGGGCGGCGCTGGCTGGAGTGATGCGTTGCGGCTTCATGACTGGCCTGTAGGAGCGAGCTTGCTCGCGAACAAAGCCTACCGGCAGCTCCGGCGCTGGGCGGTTCGCGAGCAAGAACTAGGCGTCCCCCTCGCTCCTACGAAAAGCGGCACTCCGTTGACCTCGCTCAGCACGCGCAAGCCCCGGACTTCCTAGAGTGGCGGCCTTTTTCCCACTACCCGCTGCGCCGCCATGTCCCCCACGCCGTTTTCCCCCGAACTGCTCTGCCCCGCCGGCTCGCTGAAAAGCCTGCGCCACGCCTTCGCCTACGGCGCCGATGCTGTCTACGCCGGCCAGCCGCGCTACAGCCTGCGGGTACGCAACAACGAGTTCGACCACGCCAACCTCGCCACCGGCATCAACGAGGCCCACGCCCAGGGCAAGCGCCTGTATGTGGTGGTGAACATCGCCCCGCACAACGCCAAGCTGAAGACCTTCCTGCAGGACGTGGAGTCGGTGCTCGCCCTTGGCCCGGACGCGCTGATCATGTCCGATCCCGGCCTGATCATGCTGGTTCGCCAGCATTTCCCCGAGGTTGACATCCACCTGTCGGTGCAGGCTAACGCGGTGAACTGGGCCAGCGTGGAGTTCTGGCGCCAGCAGGGGCTCAAGCGGGTGATCCTGTCCCGCGAACTGTCGCTGGAGGAAATCGGCGAGATCCGCGAGCGGGTGCCAGGCATGGAGCTGGAAGTCTTCGTCCATGGCGCGCTGTGCATGGCCTACTCCGGGCGCTGCCTGCTGTCGGGCTACATCAACCGCCGCGACCCCAACCAGGGCACCTGCACCAACGCCTGCCGCTGGGAGTACAAGACCCACGCCGCCCACGAAGACGAACTGGGCCACGCCGTGCGCAACGTCGAGCCGACCCTGGGGCTCGGCGTGCCGACGAAGGACATCTTCCTGCTCGAAGAGGGCAACCGCCCCGGCGAGCTGATGGAGGCCTTCGAGGACGAGCACGGCACCTACATCATGAACTCCAAGGACCTGCGCGCCATCCAGCACGTGCAACGTTTGACGCAGATGGGCGTGCATTCGCTGAAGATCGAGGGTCGGACCAAGTCCCACTACTACGTCGCGCGCACCGCCCAGGCCTACCGCAAGGCCATCGACGACGCCGTCGCCGGGCGCGCCTTCGACCTCGGCCTGATGGACACCCTGGAGTCCCTCGCCCACCGCGGCTACACCGAGGGCTTCCTGCGCCGCCACGTGCACGACGAGTACCAGAACTACCAGTACGGCCACTCGCTGTCCGAGCGCCAGCAGTTCGTTGGCGAGTTCACCGGCGAGCGCCGCCACGGCCTGGCCGAGGTGCGGGTGAAGAACCGCTTCGCGGTGGGCGACAGCATCGAGCTGATGACCCCGGCCGGCAACCGCACCTTCCGCCTGCACGCCCTGGAGAACAACCGGGGAGAATCCATTGGCGTCGCGCCCGGCGACGGCCATGTCATCTACATCCCGGTGCCCGAGGAGCTGGACCTGCAATACGCACTACTGATGCGCAACCTGAACGGCGGCACCACGCGCGATGCACGGGAGCCTGCTGCCGCGGTGGGTGGTTGCGGGAGCGATTGCGGCACCTGCGGGTGTGGCGGGAGCTGACCTGAAGGCATCGCGGACAAGCACACGCAGGAACAGCGGCAGACTGCGGTTCGCCAGCAAGAACTAGGCGTCCCCCTCGTTCCTGAGAGGAGCGGAAACGCCGCGCCTGTTCAGGGATTCTGCAGAAACACCACATACCCCCTGAACCAGGGACTCCGTGCCAGGTAGTCCGGCGCCCGCCACTCCCCGTACTGCGCCAGTCCGATGCGGAACGGCAGCTGCAGCCGCGCCACCTTCGGCAGGTACGCCGCATAGTTGGGAATGGTCTGCCGCCCCTGGTAGGTCTGCACCACCACCTCGTCCACCACGCCGGCCAGGCGGTTGAGGGTTTCCGGCGCGCCGTTGCTGCCCCAGTCCATCAGCCCGGTGATGCTCAGCCGGCAATTGGCCGGCAAGCGCCGGCGCAGGTCTTCGAGGAAATCGACGTATTCGCCCAGGTAGCGGGTGCGCGCGTCGAAGTCGATCTGCACGCCCACCACCGGATTGCCGGCGGCGCGCCAGCGGCGCAGCTGGGCCAGCAGGGTGCGGTAGATATCCTCGTGCCAGCGCAGGGTATGGGCGCGGTAGACCACCCAGACCTCACCCTGCGACAGGCGCGGAATGGCGATGCCCTGGGCGATCAGCCGGGCGCGGCCGTCCTGGTAGCGTGGCGCGCTGACCTGCCCTTGCAGCACGTAGAGCGTGCGCGCCTGGGCCAGCACCGGCTGCGCGGCCACGCCGCTCCACAACCAGAAGGCATCGTGGTCGGCGGCGTTCACCTCGCCCGCGCCAGCCGGGGCGCTGCCCAAGAGCAGCGCCACCCCGACCGCGACAGCCCGCAGCATCGGTTTACCAGTAGTACTTCAGCGCCTTCGCCCAGGGCGTGGCGGCGTACTGGCTCTTGAGGGTGCGGAACCACTGCTTGCGCTGGGACGGGGGGATGTCCTGGCTGCCGCAGCCATTGAAGCCGCTGGGCGCGTAGCAGTTGATCGCACGGAACAGCGCATAGGCGCGGTCGTCTTCGGGCGCCTGCTTGTCGGTGATGACCTTGAGGTAACCGTCCATCCGCGAGTAGGCCGTGCCGGGGAACAGCGATTCGCCGCCGCCCAGTTCGCGTTCGCTGGGCTGGCTGTCCAGCGGGAAGCCATCCAGGCCATTGCGCAGGATGAACTCGCCCAGGCAGTTCAGCGCTTTGGGCGGCCGCGGGTTCTGCAGCAGGTCGCGGGCCACGTCGACGATGGCCGGACATTCGTAGCCGGTGTCGTTCTTGCCGCCCGGCCACTGGAACAGCGTCAGCGGCATGCTGCCGTAGAGATAGCCGATGCTGGCGCCCAGCGGTTTGCTGGTCGGCTCGGCGGGCAGCAGCGCGAGGTCGTCGATGAAGGCCTGGTACTGGCCGTGCAGCAGGTCCTTGTAGAGCAGGGCGAACAGCGCGGTGTCGCGTTCCTCGACCGAGGCCGAGGCGGAGCGCGCCTGCTGGCGCAGCAGGTCGGGGCCGGCGACGTGGCGCAGAAGAATCTCGCGGATGATCGGCGTCTGCACTGGCGATCCCTCGGCGAAGACCTTCACCAGGCGGTCGCTGCGCTCATAGTTGAACGCCAGGGCCAGTTCCAGCTGGTCGTGCTGCAGCGGCTGGCGCACCAGGGGCAGCAGGTGCAGCCAGAGCTTCTCGGCACCCAGCCAGTCGTTGCCGGCCTCCAGGGCGAAGCCGCGCAGGGCCTGTTGGCTGAAGGCGAGGTAGTCGAGTTCCTCGGGAATCTCCTGCGGCAGGCTCTTCAGCGCCTCGGCGGGCTTCTCCTCCACGTACAGGCGGTAGGCCGCGGTCAGGTAGTCGTGCAGCGCCGGCTGGGCGGCGAACAGCTCCTTCTGCGCGGCCAGCCCGGCGCTGTCCAGGGCGCGCGCCTCGTTCGGCTCGTGATGGCGCATCTGGATCAGGTCGAGCACGGCCAGCAGGCGCGGGTCGCGGACGTCCACCGGGTGGGCGGTGACCAGCAGCTTGTTGTCGACTTCCTGAATCAGCGGCCCCAGGTCGGCATCGCGGCGGGCGAACAGCTCGGCATATTCCCCGGCCAGCCGGCCCTCGTCACTCATCAGCCAATACACACGGCGCAGCAGGCCCTTGGCCGAGGCAGCGTACTGGCCCTGTGGATAACGCTTGAGGTAGTCGCCTAGGCTCGCCTCGGCGTTCTTCAGCACGTTCTTGTCGACCTTGCGCAGATCGGGGTAGCCCATGTCGTCGAAGGCGTTCTGCTGGGCCTCGTTGAGCTGGCCACGGGCGACCATGTAGCGGGCGGTTTCCTGCAGCCAGGGCAGGTTGCTGTCCTGCAGCGCGCGGAAGGCCTTGAGCGCCTCGCCGAAGCGCCCGCTGTAGAACTCCGCCGCGCCCTTGAGGTAGGTGGCGAAAGCCTTGCCCTGTGCGGATTTCAGGTCGCCGGGCAGCATCACGGTGAGCTGGGTTTCGTCCCACTGGCAGGCACCGAGCAGAGTCAGGCGCGCACGCGCCAGGCTCTGCCGCTCGTCGGTCGGCAACCCCTCGACGAGCAGCAACTGGCCGAGGAAGTCCTGCACGGTGCCCGCGTTGTTGCTGCGGCAGCGGCTGCCTTCACCGCTGGCAAAGCTGTCTGCGGACTGCGGCAGGCTGTCCGCCGGCAGGCCGATGCGCGCCACCAGGTCGGCCAGCGGCGCGGACGTCTGGGTGCCGTTCGCCGGGCCGTCGGCATCGGCGGAGAGCCCATCGTCGAGCCAGCGCGCCATCGGGAACGGCACCTTGCCGTAACCCAGCTGCTGCTCGTCATCGGAGAGCGGCCGGTCCGCAATGGTCGCCTGCCCGTCGTCGGCCAGCAGCAATTGCAGGTTGATCCGGCTGTCGTTGCCGGGGCTCAGGAACGGCAGGCTGTTGCACAAATCCAGCGTGTCGCGCTTGAGGTTCCAGCTCGGGTAGCAGGCGTCGTCGCTGCTCGCGCGCGCTTCCTGCACGCCAAGGCAGCCAATCGTCAGGGCCAGTAGGGTGAGCAGACGCATGGAGAATCCTTGTCCGTTGGGCCCGCGCAGCGGGCGCGGAAAGTTGGCTCAGGGGAAGAATCTTACCTCGCACTCCCCACACTTGCGCGCTTCCGTCACGGCAAACTGTAAACGCGAACTACCGCACGCCAGAGCCTGCGACACGTTGTCCAGCTGGGGGCTTGTTTGTTCCGGCTCAAAGAAGATTCCCACCCAACAGGTATCTCTGTACTCAACGACAGTTCGTCCATTACGGAGATGTACCTATGCATGATCAGGAAGAGATGTCCCTTTCCCGGCGTACCCTGCTGGCTGGCGCGGTAGTGCTCGGCGTTACCGGCTCGATGCTCGGCAGCGGACGTGCCCTGGCCAGGGGCGGAGAGCCGGCGCCGAAGAACATGGGGCCGGCACCTGACCTGTCCAAACTGGAGCACGTCAAGGTCGATCTGGTCGCCCCGCCCTTCGTCCATGCACACGAGCAGCGCGTCAGCGGCAAGCCTCGCGTGGTCGAGTTCCGCATGGTGATCGAAGAGAAGAAGCTGGTCATCGACGACGATGGCACCGAGATCCACGCCATGACCTTCAACGGCTCGGTTCCCGGCCCGATGATGGTGGTGCACCAGGACGACTACCTGGAGCTCACCCTGGTCAACCCGGCCACCAACACCCTGACCCACAACATCGACTTCCACGCCTCTACCGGTGCCCTGGGTGGCGGCGCGCTGACCATCATCCAGCCCGGCGAGGAAGTGAAGCTGCGCTTCCGTGCGACCCGCCCCGGCGTGTTCGTCTACCACTGCGCACCGGGCGGCGCGATGATCCCGTGGCACGTGGTCTCGGGCATGAACGGCGCGATCATGGTGCTGCCGCGCGATGGCCTGAAGGACCGCGACGGCAAGGCGCTGAAGTACGACAAGGTGGTCTACATCGGCGAGCAGGACTACTACGTCCCGCGCGACAAGGACGGCAAGTTCAAGCGCTACGCAACGCCGATGGAAGGCTACAACGACACGCTGGAAGTCATGAAGGGGCTGATCCCCAGCCACATCGTGTTCAACGGCAAGGTCGGCGCGCTGACCGGCAAGAACGCGCTGACCGCCAATGTCGGCGAGACCATGCTGATCATCCATTCCCAGGCCAACCGCGACACCCGCCCGCACCTGATCGGCGGCCACGGCGACCACGTATGGGCCACCGGCAAGTTCCACAACCCGCCGGAGGAAGACCTGGAAACCTGGTTCATCCCAGGCGGCGCGGCCGGCGCTGCGCTCTACACCTTCCTGCAGCCGGGCCTGTACACCTACCTCAACCACAACCTGATCGAGGCCGTCCTGCTGGGCGCCGCCGCGCACATCCAGGTCGAAGGCAAGTGGGACTCCGACCTGATGAGCCAGATCGAGCCGCCAACGCCGATCAAGTAAGACCCGCGGCCGGCCCGTAGGGGCCGGCCATTTCCCGGCTATCTCCCGGAGCGGACATCGCAGCCCATGCGCAAGACAACCCTGATCGGCGTACCCGCCGCGCTCCTGGTCGGCGCCGCCGTCCTGCTGCTGCGGCCGCAGTACGACACCGAACTGGCGCCGGAAACCGTGAAGCTGGCGCCACGCGACTTCAACTTCCGCCCTGCCGGCGACTACTGGCAGGACAAGCGCGCCATCGACGCACCGTCGCGGCAGGAACAACTGCAACCGCGCTTCGAGGTGATGAAGTACCAGGTCAGCCAGGCCGAGTACGCCCGCTGCGTGGCCGACGGCGACTGCCTGGCGCTGGACAGCGGCAACACCGCGCGCGACGACCTGCCGCTCACCGGCGCCAGCCTGCTGGACGCGCAGCTCTATGCCGACTGGCTGTCGAAGCGTACCGGCCAGGCGTGGCGCCTGCCCACCGACCGCGAGTGGGCCTTCTTCGCCGGCTCGCGCTGGGCCGACGACGCCTTGCGCATCGAGGACGACGATGGCAGCAACCCGGCCATGCGCTGGCTGGCGCGCTATCGCTTCGAGGCCGAGACCCGCACCAGCGCCTCGGCGCTGCCACAGGCACGCGGCAGCCACGGGCTGAACGAGTTCGGTGTGGCGGACCTGGGCGGCAACGTCTGGGAGTGGACGCAAAGCTGCCACCAGCGGGTCAACCTCGACACCCAGGGCACCCAGACCCACCGCGCGGAGTTCTGCTCGATCCGCATCGCCGAAGGCCGTCACCGCGCCGCGATCAACGATTTCGTGCGCGACGCCCGCGGCGGCGGCTGCAGCGCCGGCCAGCCGCCGGACAACCTCGGCTTCCGCCTGGTCAGGGACATCCCTTGATTCCCCTCAAGTTCTGCCGTCCACCCTCAAAGGTATGCTGCGGCGGGACCCAGGGAATCATTGCCGTGACCACCGACATCTCCCTCAACCGCGCCTGGCTGGCCAACCTGCCGCCGTTCGCCAACAGCAGTCGCGAAGAACAGGACGACATCCTGCGCCAGGCCAGCGTGCTGCGCCTGCGCTGCGGCACCACCGTGTTCGAGCAGGGCGCTCCAGCGGAGGCCTTCTACCTGCTGGTCCACGGCCGCCTGAAAGCGACCCAGCTCACCGGCGACGGCCAGCGCGTGCTGGTGCGCCTGGTCAATCCGGGGGACCTGTTCGGCTTCGTCCGCGCCCTCGGCCGACGGGACTATCCGGCCACCGCCAGCGCCACCCTGGAGAGCCTCGCGCTGTCCTGGCCGACCAGCCAATGGGAACCCCTGCTGGCACGCCATCCCGGTTTCGCACTGAACACCGTGCAGGCCATCGGCGTGCGCTTGCAGGAGGCCCACGTGCGTTTCTGCGAACTGGCCACCGAGGAAGTCGAGCGCCGGGTCGCCCACACCGTCCTGCGTCTGGTGCAGCAATCCGGCTCTCCGGAGGCAGAGGGCATCCGCATCGATTTTCCGGTCACCCGCCAGGACATCGCCGAGATGACCGGCACCACCCTGCACACCGTCTCGCGCATCCTCAGCGCCTGGGAAGACCGCGGCCTGGTGCGCGGCGGGCGGCAGAAGCTGCTGGTCCGCAACCCTCAGCAACTGATGCAGATCGCCGGCGGCGACGAGCGGGAATCGGCGCCTGGAGGCGCTTGACTGCAATCAAGGAGCTTCGCGCGCGCCCTTCCCTAGACTGACCACCACCGCCGCCACGACGACTGCGGCCGCCCGTGTCCACTCCACCCGAGGCCTGCCATGAACGAAAACCTCACCGAACGCACCCTCAGCGACCTGGCCTTCAGCGTGCCCGGCAGCACCGCGCTGTTCCACGACTACAAGCTCGATTTCTGCTGCGCCGGGCAGCGCAGCCTGCGCGAAGCGGCCAGCGAGCAAGGCCTCGACGCCCAGCGCATCGCCGATGAGCTCAAGGCCCTGCCGTCGGCCAACGAACAGACCGACTGGCGGCTCAGCAGCAACGACCAGTTGATCGACCACATCCTCGAGCGCTACCACAAGGTCCACCGTGAGCAGCTGCCGGCGCTGATCCCGCTGGCCGAACGTGTCGAGAACACCCATGCCGCGCACCCGCAATGCCCGGCCGGCCTGACCGCGCACCTGAAGAAGATGCAGGAAGAGCTGGAATGGCATATGTGCAAGGAGGAGAGCGTGCTCTTCCCCTGGCTGCGCCAGGGGATTCCGCTGACCCACGTGCAGGGGCCGATCGGCGTGATGCGTCATGAGCACGACGAGCATTCGCAGTCGCTGGCGGTGCTGGCCGATCTGACCGGCGACCTCACCGTGCCCACCGATGGCTGCAACAGCTGGCGCCGGCTCTACACCGGTCTGGAAGAGCTGCGCCGAGACCTGATGCAGCATATCCACCTGGAGAACAACCTGCTTTTCCTCGGCGCCAACCATCCGGCCTGAGCGGCCTTCGGGACCCAGGAGGGCTGCCAGTGACAGCTTGTCTCACCACGCTGCCGGCCAATAACGCGCATACTGGGAGGATTGTCCCCGCCCAGGAGCGCTCCGCCATGCTCGCGCATCGCGTCCACCACCAGATTCTGTGCGGCCACCACCTGTTCAACGTGCTCAACGAAGAACAGTTGGAGCAGCTGCTCGCCACCAGCACGCTGCTCAACCTGGAGAAAGGCGACAAGCTGTTCCTCCAGGGCGAGCCGGCCCATGCTTTCTATTTCGTGATTTCCGGTGCGGTGAAGATCTACCGCCTGACCCCGGAGGGCCAGGAGAAGGTACTGGAAGTCGTCGGCAGCCGGCAGACCTTCGCCGAGGCCATGATGCTGATGGACACCTCCAACTACGTGGCCTCGGCCCAGGCGCTGGAGCCCACGCAGGTCTATCGCTTCGCCAACCGCACCTACATGGAGTTGCTGCACAGCAACCCGCAGTTGCCCTTCTCCCTGCTCGCCACCCTCTGCGTGCGTCTGCACCGGCGGATCAACGAGATCGAGACGCTGTCGCTGAAGAACTCCACCCACCGCGTGGTGCGCTACCTGATCACTCAGCTGAACCGCCAGGGCGGCGAAGACAACCGCTTCGAACTGCCGATGGCCAAGCAACTGGTGGCCGGGCACCTGTCGATCCAGCCGGAAACCTTCTCCCGCGTGCTGCGACGGCTGATCGACGAGGACATCATCGATCTCAGCGGGCGCACCGTACAGGTGCTCGATGTCGCCCGCCTGGAACAGTTCGAGTAAGCCATGCGCCAGTGTCTGTACTGCCAGCACGAAAGCCCCGAGGACCACGCGGACTGCCCGCAGTGCGGGATGCCGTTGCCGGTCGATCAGGAACTGGCGAAGCAGCGCCGGCTGCGGCGCTTTGCCTGGTATTGCGCGCTGCTCACGGTGTTCTGCCTGGTGATGGTGTTCTGGCTGCCGCGCTAAGCCCCGCTCCAATGCGCTTTTGCTCTTCGTAGGAGCGAGCTTGCTCGCGAACGTGCCTCGCTGCGGGGCTCGGTTCGCGAGCAAGAACTAGGCGTCCCCCTCGCTCCTACAGTCGTTATCCCTGCCGGCGAGTGAGCTGCCGATAGAGCTGCGGCAACCGCACCGGCAGCTGCGCCGGATCGTTGATCAGCAGATAGCCCTGGCTGCCGAACAGGTGCGGTAGGTAGTCCGCCGCCTCGCGGTCGATGGTGATGCAGAACGGCACCAGCCCGGCGCGACGGGCTTCCAGCACCGCCTGACGGGTATCCTCGACGCCGTAGCGGCCTTCGTAGAGATCCAGGTCATTGGGCTTGCCATCGGTGAGGATCAGCAGTACGCGCTGGCGCTCCTTGCGCTCGAGCAGCAGTTGCGTGGCCCGGCGGATCGCCGCGCCCATACGCGTGTAGTAGCCAGGGCGCAGCGCGCGGATACGTCCGCGCACGGTGTCGTTGTAGCGCTCGTCGAAAGTCTTCAGTTGGGTCAGGCGCACCTGGTGCCGGCGCAGCGACGAGAATCCGTACAGCGCGAAGCGATCGCCCACCGCCTGCAGCGCCTCACCGAACAGCAGCAGGCTGTCGCTGATCAGGTCGATGACACGGTGGTCGTTGTCGATGTGCGCGTCGGTGGACATCGACAGGTCCGCCAGCAGCAGGCACGCCAGGTCACGACGGGTCTGCCGGTGTTCCATGAACAGCCCGGGCTCGCTGCAGGTACCCAGGCGCCGCTGGACGCTGAAGTCCAGCCAGGCTTCCAGGTCCAGTTCCGCGCCCTGGGGTTGCCGGCGCAGCCACTGCGGCTGCTGGCGCAGGCTTTCGAATTGCCGGCGCAGACGCCGCGCCACGGGTGCCAGGGCGTCGGGCAATGGCGCCGGCACAGCATCGCGCGGCAGCATCGGCTGCAGGCAGACGTGATCGTCGATCAGTTGCTGGCGCCGGTAATCCCACTCCGGCAGGCGGATACCCTCGCCCAGTGGCATGTCGTCGAAATCGGCGGCCGGCAGGTCCAGGTCGAGCTTCAGGCCGCCGCCCTTCTTCTGCCGTTGGCGGGACATGCTGAGGTGGTCGAGGTCGTCCGCGACCTTCGCCGCATCCAGGTCTTCGCTGTCGTCGCCGGCACGGTCCAGTTCGACGTGCTCGGACCAGCTGAACAGGTTCTCCAGGCGAAACAGCAGCAGGCCGCCACGGCCAGGGTCCTGCTCGGTACGTTCGGCGCGTTTGCGCGCCACGCCCTTGGCCTCGCTGTGGACGGAACGGCCCTGCTCGTCGCCGTCGATCAGGTCGGTGTGCTGCGGCGCGGCCAGGCGTTGCGGTGGATAGAGCCAGAGCGGCACCGGCCAGGGCGCCTTCTCGCTGCGCGGCAACCGCTGCAGGCTGCCCGGCTCGCGCAGGGCCTGTTGCAGCGCGCGCTCCAGCGCCGCCTCGGCGGGCGGCAGCGCGGAAGGATCGGGACGCAGGCTCAGCAGCGCATCCACCAACCGGCGGTAGCGCGGGTGCAGCAGCGGGTAACGGTCAAGTACGGCGAGCGTCCAGGCCTGGTTGTCCCGGGCCCAGTGGCGCATCGGCTGACTGCGCGCGGCCAGCAGCGCCAGCCAGCGGTAGAGTTCGCGGTTCAGCTCGGCATCGGGGAACACCGCCAGTTGCGCGGGCAGACGCAGGGAGTCGGCGTCGAACCAGGCCACCGGCAGTTGCTGGCAGGTGCCGGCTACCTGTTGCAGCAGGCTGCGGCGTACCAACAGTTCGCGGGCGCTGGCCGCCTCCACGCCGACGCCGGCCTCGCCGCCGGTGCCACGGAATAGCAACAGCAGGCTGCGCCGTACGTCGTCCAGGGCTACCGCCGCGTCCTCGAACTCAGGGCTGGCGCGACGGGTGATGAAGCGGTGCCAGGCGCGGCCGAAGCCTTCTTCGATTTCGAGGTGGATGGTCATGGGAGGACTCCCTTACCGGCTAGCGCAGATAGTTTCAGGCCGCTCGGACTGTCCCCCTCCCTCTGGGAGAGGGAACCACTCGTGCCGATGGGTGACTCGAAGCCACCCTGCTGCCAGGGTCATACAAGAAAAGGGCCCGCCGCAAAGCGGACGGGCCCCGTGTCACTGGTTGGGTTCAGCTCACCTGGGCCGCGCCGGAAGCAACAGCCACGCGGCCGCGCTGGCGGAAGCTCAGCAGGTAGCAGATCAGCCCGATGAAGAAACCGACACCGGAGTACAGGCGCAGCCAGAAGAAGATCTTCAACTGGTCGACCGTGGCCATGAACGGCATGGCGGCGCCATCGGCCGGCAGGCGTTGCAGCCAGACCTGCACCACACCGGCGGCGGTGAGCATCAGGGTGATCAGCAGCATGGAGATGGTCATCAGCCAGAAGCCCCAGATCTCCAGGCTCTGCGCACGGGCGTCAGGCGCTTCGCCGATGCCCCGCAGGCGCGGCATGGCATAGCTGATCATGGTCATGACGATCATCGCGTAGGCGCCGTAGAACGCCAGGTGGCCGTGGGCGGCGGTAAGCTGCGAGCCGTGGGTGTAGTAGTTCACCGGAGCCAGGGTGTGCAGGAAGCCCCACACGCCGGCACCGAGGAAGGCGGTCACGGTGGTGCCCAGAGCCCAGAGCGCGGCGGCCTTGTTCGGGTGCTCGCGGCGACGGCGGTTCACCATGTTGAAGGCGAACAGCACCATTGCGAAGAACGGCAGCGGTTCCAGGGCGGAGAAGATCGAGCCCAGCCACAGCCAGACGCCCGGCGCGCCGATCCAGAAGAAGTGGTGGCCAGTGCCGATGATGCCGGTGATCAGGGCCATCGCGATGATCACATAGAGCCACTTCTCCACGACTTCGCGGTCGACACCGGTGATCTTGATCAGCACGAAGGCCAGCATCGAGCCCATGATCAGCTCCCACACGCCTTCCACCCACAGGTGCACGACCCACCACCAGTAGTACTTGTCGCGGGCCAGGTTCTCCGGGTTGTAGAAGGAGAACAGGAAGAACACCGCCAGGCCCACCAGGCCGGTCATCATCACCACGCTGACGGCGGTCTTGCGACCCTTGAGCATGGTCATACCGATGTTGAACAGGAAGCCCAGCGCCACGATCACGATACCTATCTTGGTGATCGTCGGCTGCTCGAGGAACTCCCGGCCCATCGTCGGCAACAGCTCGTTGTGGGTCAGCTTGGCCAGGCCAGCATAGGGCACCAGCAGGTAGCCCAGGATAGTCAGCACGCCGGCGATGGCGAACACCCAGAACAGCAGGATGGCCAGTTTCGGGCTGTACAGCTCGCGGTCGGCTTCCTCGGGGATCAGGTAGTAGGCCGCGCCCATGAAGGCGAACAGCAGCCAGACGATCAACAGGTTGGTGTGCACCATCCGGGCGACGTTGAACGGGATCGCCGGGAACAGGAAGTCACCGACCACATACTGCATGCCCATGATCAGGCCGAAGATGATCTGCCCGACGAAGAGCATCAGGGCGAACACGAAGTACGGCTTGGCCACCGACTGCGAAGCGAATTTCAGATAGGGATTGCCCGGGTTCATGATCAACCCTCCTTGTTCGGCGGCCATTTGTTGGTGTCGATCTTCGATGTCCACAGCAGGAACGCGGCGAGATCGGTGACCTCCTGATCGCTCAGGTGGAACTGCGGCATCTGCCGGCGGCCGGGCACGCCCAGCGGTTGCATCTTCATCCAGGCGGCGAGGAAGCTGCCGAAGGCCGCGTCACCGCCACGGCGGACCGCGACGTTACCCAGCTCCGGCGCGAAGTAGGCGCCTTCACCGAGGATCGAGTGGCAACCCACGCAGTTGTTCTGCTCCCATACCAGCTTGCCGCGCACCACCGACTCGGTGAGCTCACTCTGGTTGGTGCGTTCGGGGAACTTCTTCTCTGTGTGATAGGTGAGGGCGAGGAACACCAGGAAGAAGAACACGCCTCCTCCCAGGTAGATGTTCCTCGCCATACCTTTGGTGAATGTCTCTGACATGGGGCCCTCCTAGGTCACGGTCCGTTGCCATTCTAGGAAGGGAGCCTGGCGAATCCGCTTGATGGCAATCAAGAAAGACCAATGCTTCTAGTCAGGTATTTTTCTTGAAGAAAATCAGTGCGTTGCGTGAAGCGCCAGGATCACGCCGGTGATTGCCAGCGGCCAACCGAGCAGCAGCGATTGCCATAGCCGCGGGCCACGGTTCAGCTCCATGAAGCGCAGCGCGATGAGCCAGGCCTTGCCCAGGCCGAGCAGGAGGATCACCGCCACCGGCAGTAACGCGTCGGGCGCGCGGTGGCCCAGCCAGACCCCGGCGACGGACATGGGCAGCATCAGCAGCCAGGCAATGAGCAATGTCCTCATGATCCGGGCGCCAATACGTAGACCAACGGGAACAACACCACCCAGACCAGATCGACCATGTGCCAGTACAGCGCACCGGACTCCAGCCCGCCCAGCGCCTCGTTGCGGTAGGCCCCGCGCAGGCAGCGCAGCATCATCCAGCCGATGATCACCAGCCCGAGCCAGACGTGCAGGAAGTGGAAGCCGGTAATCAGCCAGAACAGGGTGAAGAAGGTGCTGTACTCCAGGTCCAGCCCGCGGGTAGCGAGGTGGTAATACTCGCCGGACTTCAACACCACATGCGCCAGCCCCAGCAGCAGCGCGGCGCCCAGCAGGGCCGCCGCGCGCCCCTGGCGCCGGTGGCGCACCTGTTCCACCGCCAGCGCCGCGCAGAAGCCGGCGGTGAGCAGGGTCAGGGTCAGCGCCAGGGCCGTGGACAGGTCCAGCTCCGCGCGGCCTGCGCGGAAACCTTCGACGTCC
Organism: Pseudomonas sp. MT3; assembly: GCF_054720805.1. Lineage (NCBI taxonomy): Bacteria > Pseudomonadati > Pseudomonadota > Gammaproteobacteria > Pseudomonadales > Pseudomonadaceae > Pseudomonas > Pseudomonas sp. MT3. The sequence continues at coordinate 67,825 of NZ_JBTVPY010000026.1, read as the reverse complement.
AGGTACTGGGCCACGGCGAAGACGATGATCAGGATGGCGAAGACGGTCAGCTCGGCGAGGATGAAGAACCACATCGCCAGGTCGCCCGGCAGGCGCCGGGTGCTGACGGCGACCTCAGGCGAAGTGGACATCGACCAGATCCATCAACGCGGCGACCGTGGCTTCATCGTCCGACAGCGGTTCGGCCAACCCGGCGCGACAGGCATCGCGCGGCGCCACGCCGGCATTGAGCAGACGCGCGGTCAGCACCAGCAGGCGCGTCGAACAGACTTCCTCCAGCTCCTGCCGGCCCAGCCGGCGCAGGGCCACGCCCAGTTGCGCCAGACGCTGCGCCAGCTCCGGCGCGACGCCGGCCTCGCGGACGATGATCCCGGCTTCCACTTCCGGCGTCGGGTAATCGAAGCGCAGGGCGACGAAGCGCTGGCGGGTACTGGGCTTCATGCCCTTGAGCAGGTTCTGATAGCCGGGGTTGTAGGACACCACCAGCATGAAGCCCGGCGGCGCCACCAGGGCTTCGCCAGTGCGCTCGATGAACAGCTCGCGGCGGTCGTCCGCCAGCGGGTGCAGCACCACCACGGTGTCCTGCCGCGCCTCCACCACTTCGTCCAGGTAGCAGATGCCCCCCTCGCGCACTGCGCGGGTGAGCGGGCCGTCCTGCCACCAGGTGCCGTCGCTGCCGATCAGGTGGCGACCGACCAGGTCCGCCGCCGACAGGTCGTCATGGCAGGCCACGGTGTACAGCGGCAGGTTCAGGCGCTGGGCCATGTGCTGCACGAAGCGGGTCTTGCCGCAGCCGGTCGGGCCCTTGATCAGCACCGGCATGCCATGCGCGGCGGCCTCGGTGAACAGCGCCACCTCGTTGCCGGTCGCCTGGTAGAAGAGCGGCGGAATGTTCTGGGCGGGGGCGTTCATGGCGTTGGGGTTCTCCGTCGAAGCTATGGCTGGGCACGCTAGCCACTGCGGTCCCATGCCTCAAGCACAGCGCCAGAAGTTCTTGATCGGCATCAAGCCGATGCCGCACGCCCCCTCCTAGAATCGCCGCAAACGCCGGGCAGGCCGCCGGCGAAAACGATCGGCGCCCTGGGGGCGTCAACCTGTGAGGAGAAGCATTCATGAACAAAGCCCTGGTTGCCCTGCTGTTCGGCGGGCTGCTGGTCCCAGCCACAGCCGTCATGGCCAGCACCGGCGAAGAGCTGTTCAAGGCCAAGGCCTGCGTGGCCTGTCACTCCGTCGACAAGAAGCTGGTGGGACCGGCCTTCCACGACGTCGCGGCCAAGTACGGCGCACAGGGCGATGGCGTCGCCCACATCACCAACAGCATCAAGACCGGCAGCAAGGGGAACTGGGGGCCGATCCCGATGCCGCCAAACGCGGTGAGCCCGGAGGAAGCCAAGACCCTCGCGGAATGGATCGTCACGCTCAAGTAATCCCCCCGTCCAGGGCCGGCGCCACCGGCCCTGGCGCGATTCGGTTCAACACGGTAAGTGGAGGAAGGAGGCCCCATGTTCGGCGTTCGCAATCTGTTCGGGACAGTGCTCGGTTGGCTGTTGCTCATGGCCAGTCTGGCCGCCCAAGGCGCCGACCTCAGCGACCTGGAACGAACCCGCATCCTGCAGGTGTTCCCCCAGGTCGACCACATCGGCGAACCCGAGGGGGAATACGGTGTACGGCGCCTGTCCCAGGGCGACAAGCTCCTCGGCTATGCCTTCCAGAGCATCCGCGTCACCCGCATTCCCGCGTATTCCGGCAAGCCGATCAACGTCCAGGTGATCCTCGATCCGCAGGCCGTGATCCGCGACAGCTACGTCCTCGAACACCATGAGCCGATCCTGCTGATCGGCATTCCCGAAGAGAAACTGCACGCCTTCACCGCCGGCTATTCCGGACTGCGCGCCGACCAGCGGGTCGCCGTGGGCCGCTCCGGCGATCCGCAGACCGTCACCGTGGATGCCGTGGCCGGCGCCACCGTGACCGTCATGGTGGTCAATGAGATCATCATGCGCGCCGCCCGCACCGTGGCGGTGTCGCTCAAGCTGATCAAGGACGACGGCCAGGTACGGCCCAAGCCGGCGATCGTCCGCGACGACGCCTATCAACCGGCGAGCTGGAGCGAGCTGCTGGGCAACGGCGCCATCCGCCAGCTGAAGCTGACCCGCGGACAGATCGACGACGCCTTCAAGGGCACCGCCGCCGAGAAGGTCGGCCAGGCCCACGATGCGCAGCAGCGCGAAGAAACCTTCATCGACCTTTATACCGCCCTGCTCGATGTGCCCAGCATCGGCCGCAACCTGCTGGGCGAGAAGCAGTACAACGAGCTGCGCGAATCGCTGAAACCCGGCGAGCATGCGGTCGTCGTGCTGGGCAACGGCCAGTATTCGTTCAAGGGCTCGGGCTACGTGCGCGGCGGCATCTTCGACCGGGTGCAGGTCCGCCAGTTCGGCGACATCCTCAGCTTCCGCGACCTCGACTACCAGCGCCTGTCGGACACCTACGCCGAGGGCATGCCGCACTTCGCCGAGATGGCGATCTTCATCGTCCGCGCCGCGCAGCGCTTCGACCCCGGCACCCCGTGGGACCTGGAACTGCTGGTGCGCCGCCAGACCGGCCCGGTGGACAGCCTGTTCACCACCTTCGACCTGGGCTACCAGACGCCCGAGTCCTATCTCGACCGGCCGCAGCCGACCGCCGCGGAACTGGAAGCGCTGGCAGACGCCAAGCGCCCGATGTGGCTGCGCGTCTGGTACCAGAAGAGCTTCCAGATCGGCGTGCTGCTCAGCGCCCTGGGGCTGCTCGCGGTGATCCTGTTCCTGCAGGACAACCTGACCCGCCGCCCGCAACTGCTGCACTGGCTGCGCCGCGGCTACCTGCTGTTCACCCTGACCTACATCGGCTGGTACTGCCTGGGGCAGCTCTCGGTGGTCAACGTGCTGACCTTCGTCCACTCGCTGTTCGAAGGCTTCCGCTGGGAACTGTTCCTCATCGACCCGGTGCTGTTCATCCTCTGGACCTTCACCGCCGCCAGCATCCTGCTCTGGGGCCGTGGCGTGTTCTGCGGCTGGCTGTGCCCGTTCGGGGCCCTGCAGGAGCTGCTCAACGAGGCCGCGCGCAAGCTGAAGGTTCCGCAGTACGAGCTGCCCTTCGCCGTCCACGAGCGGCTCTGGGCGATCAAGTACATCGTCCTGCTGGTGCTGTTCGGCCTCTCCCTGGAGTCGCTGTCCACCGCCGAGCGCTTCGCCGAGGTCGAGCCCTTCAAGACCGCCATCACCCTGCACTTCGACCGCCAGTGGTGGTTCGTGGCCTACGTGGCCGTGCTGCTGGTCATCAACCTGTTCACCCGCAAGGTCTATTGCCGCTACGTCTGCCCGCTGGGCGCCGCCCTGGCGATCCCCGGCAAGGCGCGCCTGTTCGACTGGCTCAAGCGGCGCAAGGAGTGCGGCCAGCCATGCCAGCTGTGCGCCAAGGAATGCGAGATCCAGGCCATCCATCCCGATGGCCGGATCAACGCCAACGAGTGCCACTACTGCCTCGACTGCCAGATGACCTACCACAACGAGAACAAGTGCCCGCCGCTGGTGAACAAGCGCAAGAAGCGCGGCAAGCGCGCGGCCGCCAGCGACGACGACCAGCTGATTGCGGTGCAACAGATCTGACCATTTGCCTTAAGGAAGGAGCAGAACATGACTGACAAGAAACAGCAGCACGACGAGACCACCGGGCTCAGCCGGCGTGGATTCCTCGGCGCTTCCGCGGTGACCGGCGCAGCTGCGCTGGTGACCGCGGGTTCGATGGGGGCCTTCACCTCGCGCGAGGCCTGGGCCGAGGCGGCCAAGTCCGCCAAGCAGAACTCCATCCATATCGCCCCCGGCGAGCTGGACGAGTACTACGGCTTCTGGAGCGGCGGCCACCAGGGTGAAGTGCGGGTACTGGGCGTACCGTCGATGCGCGAACTGATGCGCATCCCGGTGTTCAACGTCGACTCGGCCACCGGCTGGGGCCTGACCAACGAGAGCAAGCGCGTCCTCGGCGACAGCGCGCATTTCCAGAACGGCGACTGTCACCACCCGCACATCTCGATGACCGACGGCAAGTACGACGGCAAGTACCTGTTCATCAACGACAAGGCCAACAGCCGCGTCGCGCGTATCCGCCTGGACATCATGAAGTGCGACAAGATCACCACCATCCCCAACGTGCAGGCCATCCACGGCCTGCGCCTGCAGAAGGTGCCGCACACCAAGTACGTGCTCTGCAACGCCGAGTTCATCATCCCGCACCCCAACGACGGATCGAGCTTCGACATCACCGGGGATAACGCCTTCACCATGTACAACGCGGTCGATGCCGAGACGATGGAAGTGGCCTGGCAGGTCATCGTCGACGGCAACCTCGACAACAGCGACATGGACTACACCGGCCGCTTCGCCGCCTCCACCTGCTACAACTCGGAGAAGGCCACCGACCTGGCCGGCATGATGCGCAACGAGCGCGACTGGGTGGTGGTGTTCGATATTCCCGCCATCGAGAAGGAGATCAAGGCCAAGCGCTTCATCACCCTGGGCGACAGCAAGGTGCCGGTGGTCGATGGCCGCAAGAAGGACGGCAAGGACAGCGTCGTCACCCGCTACATCCCGGTGCCGAAGAACCCCCACGGCCTCAACACCTCGCCGGACGGCAAGTACTTCATCGCCAACGGCAAGCTCTCCCCCACCTGCACCATGATCGCCATCGACAAGCTGCCCGACCTGTTCGCCGGCAAGCTCAAGGATCCGCGCGACGTGGTGGTCGGTGAGCCGGAACTGGGCCTGGGCCCGCTGCACACCACCTTCGACGGTCGCGGCAACGCCTACACCACGCTGTTCATCGACAGCCAGCTGGTCAAATGGAACCTGGAAGACGCCCGCCGCGCCTACAAGGGCGAGAAGGTCGACTACATCCGCCAGAAGCTCGACGTGCACTACCAACCGGGCCACAACCACGCGTCGCTGACCGAAACCAGCGAGGCGGACGGCAAGTGGGTCGTCGTGCTGAGCAAGTTCTCCAAGGACCGCTTCCTGCCCACCGGCCCGCTGCACCCGGAGAACGACCAGCTGATCGACATCTCCGGCGACGAGATGAAGCTGGTGCACGACGGCCCCACCTTCGCCGAGCCGCATGACTGCATCCTGGCCCGCCGCGACCAGATCAAGACCCGCAAGATCTGGGACCGCAACGATCCGTTCTTCGCCGAGACCGTGGCGATCGCCAAGCGCGACGGCATCGACCTGATGCAGGACAACAAGGTCATCCGCGACGGCAAGAAGGTGCGCGTCTACATGACCTCGTCCGCCCCCGCCTACGGCCTCACCGAGTTCACCGTGAAACAGGGCGACGAAGTCACCGTCACCATCACCAACCTGGACGAGATCGAGGACGTCAGCCACGGCTTCGTCATGGTCAACCACGGCGTGAGCATGGAGATCAGCCCGCAGCAGACCTCCTCCATCACCTTCACCGCCGGCAAGCCCGGCCTGTACTGGTACTACTGCAGCTGGTTCTGCCATGCGCTGCACATGGAAATGGTCGGCCGCATGATGGTGGAAAAGGCCTGATTCCAGGCCCCTGGCCCCGCCGGCAGCCGCCGGCGGGGCCATTGATGAGAAGGTATTGCATGTTACCCACGAGGCCAAGCCTAGCCCTGTTGCTGTGGCCGCTACTGTTTTTCGCGGCGGGCGTCCAGGCGCAGCTGCAATCCATCGAGCAGTTACCACTGCAGGCCGACGGGGATATCCGCACCCTGCCGGCCGGCAACTACACCGGCAACTTCACCATCGACCAGCCGCTGCACCTGCGCTGCGCGCCTGGCGCACTGATCGACGGCCAGGGCCAGGGCAGCACGCTGCATGTCCGGGTGCCCGGCGTCACCATCGAAGGCTGCACCCTGCGCAACTGGGGGCATAACCTGACGGACATGGATGCAGCGATCTTCGTCGACAAGATCGCCACCGGCACGATCGTCCGCGGCAATGACCTGCAGGGCATCGGCTTCGGTATCTGGCTCGACGCCACCCAGGACGTCCAGATCCTCGACAACCGCATCCAGGGCGACCCCAGCGTGCGCTCCCAGGACCGTGGCAACGGCATCCACCTCTACGCGGTGAAGAACGCCCTGGTGCGCGGCAACCAGGTGCACCAGACCCGCGATGGCGTGTACATCGACACCTCCAACGACAGCGCCATCGAAGACAACCGCTTCGAGGACCTGCGTTACGGGGTGCACTACATGTTCACCAACAACAGCCGCGTGATCGGCAACCTGACCCGGCATACGCGCACCGGCTACGCGCTGATGCAGAGCCACCACCTCACCGTGGTCGGCAACCGCTCGGTGGACGACCAGAACTACGGCATCCTGATGAACTACATCACCTACTCCACCCTCACCGACAACCGCGTGGAAAGCGTCCGCAGCGGCGATGGCGGCGGCGACGCGATGATCGCCGGGGCCGAGGGCAAGGCCCTGTTCATCTACAACTCGCTGTTCAACCGCATCGAGAACAACCGCTTCGAAAGCAGCGCCCTGGGCATTCACCTGACCGCCGGCTCCGAGGACAACCGCATCAGCGGCAACGCCTTCATCGGCAACCGCCAGCAGGTCAAGTACGTGGCCAACCGGCAGCAGGAATGGTCGGCCGACGGTCACGGCAACTACTGGAGCGACTACCTGGGCTGGGACCGCAACGCCGACGGCGTCGGCGACGTCGCCTACGAGCCCAACGACAAGGTCGACCAGTTGCTGTGGATGTACCCGCAGGTGCAACTGCTGATGACCAGCCCGGCCATCGAACTGCTGCGCTGGGTGCAGCGCGCCTTCCCGGTCACCCGCCCACCCGGCGTGCGTGACAGCTTCCCGCTGATGCGGGCGCCGAACCAGGAGCCACGGCCATGAAGCCCGTCGAAATCCATGACGCGACCCTCGACTACGGCGGCTTCACCGCCCTGCACGGGCTCGACCTGCAACTGAACGCCGGCGAAGTGCTCGGCCTGCTCGGACACAACGGCGCCGGCAAGACCACCACGATCAAGCTGATCCTCGGCCTGCTCCAGCCGACCCGCGGCTCGGTGCGGGTCTTCGGCCAGGCGCCGGACGACCCGGCGGTGCGTCGAAGAACCGGCTTCCTGCCGGAAAACGTAACCTTCTACCCTCAACTCACCGGCCGCGAGACCCTGCACCACTTCGCCCGGCTCAAGGGTGTACGGTCCGCCGAGGCGGACGAGCTGCTGGAGCAGGTGGGCCTGAGCCACGCCGTCGGGCGCCGGGTGAAGACCTACTCCAAAGGCATGCGCCAGCGCCTTGGCCTGGCCCAGGCGATGCTCGGCCAGCCGCAACTGCTGCTGCTCGACGAGCCCACCGTCGGCCTCGACCCCATCGCCACGATCGAGCTGTATCAGTGGCTGGACCGCCTGCGGGCGCAGGGCACCGGGATCATCCTCTGCTCCCATGTGCTGCCCGGCGTGGAATCGCACATCGACCGCGCCGCGATCCTCGCCAAGGGCCGGCTGCAAACGGTCGGCAGCCTGGCCGAACTGCGCCGGGACGCCGGGCTGCCGGTGCGCATCCGCTTCAGCGGCACGCCCGGTGACGACGGCTCGCGGCGCTGGCAGGCCGCCGGCCATGCGATCGAGGCCCTGGATAACCGGCGCCTCGAACTGCGCGTGGGCGAAGAACGGCAGCATGAGGTGCTCAGCAGGCTGCTCGAAGAGCGGGTCAGCGACCTCGAAGTGCTGCCGCCGTCGCTGGAAGACCTTTACCGCCACCACATGGAAAACACCGGCCAAGCCGTGGGAGCCCAACCATGAGTCCGCTCTGGAACATCGCCCGCAAGGAGCTGGCCGATGGCTTGCGCAATCGCTGGATGCTCGCCATCAGCCTGCTGTTCGCCCTGCTCGCGGTCGGCATCGCCTGGCTGGGCGCCGCCGCCAGCGGCCAGGTCGGCTTCACCTCGCTGCCGTCCACGCTGGCCAGCCTGACCAGCCTGGCGACCTTCCTGATGCCGCTGATCGCCCTGCTGCTGGCCTACGACGCCATCGTCGGCGAGGAGGAAGGCGGTACGCTGATGCTGCTGCTGACCTACCCACTGGGCCGTGGCCAACTGCTGCTCGGGAAGTTCCTCGGGCACGGCCTGGTCCTGGGGCTTGCCACCCTGCTGGGCTTCTCCGCCGCCGCGCTGGCCATTGCCGTGCTGGTCCCGGACATCCCGCTGGCGCAGTTGCTGGGGTCCTTCGGCCGTTTCATCCTGTCGTCCTGCCTGCTCGGCTGGACCTTCCTGGCCATCGCCTACGCCGTGAGCAGCCGGGTCAGCGAGAAATCCACCGCCGCAGGCCTCGCGCTGGGCGTGTGGTTCTTCTTCGTGCTGCTGTTCGATCTGGCCCTGCTGGCCCTGCTGGTGATCGGCAAGGGCCAGTTCAGCGCCAACCTGCTGCCCTGGCTGCTGCTGCTCAACCCCACCGACCTGTACCGCCTGATCAACCTGCCCGGCTTCGGCTCCGAACTGGGCGGCGTCCTGACCCTGGGCCGGGACCTGGCCGTGCCGCCCGCCGCGCTATGGCTGGCGCTGTGCGCCTGGACCCTGGCCGCGCTGGCCCTGGCCTACGCGCTGTTCCGTCGGCGCCCGATCTGACCCGAGCCCAATCTGACTCAAGGAGCTCCCATGCTGTTGTCCCGCCCCCTTCGCCTCGGCCTTGCCGCCGGGCTTTTCGCCGTGCTGCTCGGCGGCTGCGACGATGCCGCCCAGCAGACCGCCAACCTCGCCCCGGTGCCCTTCCAGAACGGCGACGAATGCCATGTCTGCGGCATGATCATCAGCGACTTCGCCGGTCCGAAGGGCGAGGCCGTGGCCCCAGGCTCGGTGCACAAGTTCTGCTCCACCGCCGAACTGCTGGGCTGGTGGCTGCAACCGGAAAACCAGCACGGCGGCGCGCGCCTGTATGTGCACGACATGGCCCGCAGCGACTGGAACCATCCCGACGACCGGCACCTGATCGACGCCACTACGGCCTTCTACGTGGTCGGGGTGAAACGCCCCGGCGCCATGGGCGCCACCCTCGCCTCCTTCGCCGAACGCGCGGACGCCGAGCGCATGGCCAATGCCGAGGGCGGACGGGTACTGCGCTTCGACGAGATCGACCAGAGCGTCCTGCAAGGCACGTCCGGCGACCACCCGCATCATTGATGCCCTCCGGCCGGCGCACTCAGCGCCGGCCATTTTCCTCCAGCAGAGCCTGGCACTCCTCCGCCGGCAGCGGCTGGCTGATCAGGTAGCCCTGGATCTCGTCGCAGCCGTGGGCGCGCAGGAAGCGCAACTGCTCCGGGTGCTCGACGCCTTCCGCCACCACCTTCAGCTCCAGGCTGTGCGCCATCGCGATGATCGCGCGGGTGATGGCCGCGTCTTCGCCGCGCTCGGACAGGTCGCGGATGAAGGTCTGGTCGATCTTCACGTAGTCCACCGGGAAGCGTTTCAGGTAGCTGAGCGAGGAATAGCCGGTGCCGAAGTCGTCGATGGCCAGCTTCACGCCCATCTCGCGCAACTGGCGGAAGGTGACGGTGACGCTCTCGACGTTGTCCAGCAGTTGGCTCTCGGTCAGCTCCAGTTCCAGCAGGTTTGGCGGCAGGCCGGTTTCGTCAAGCACGGCGCGCACCAGCTCGACCAGGTTGCCGGTACGCAACTGGTGCACCGAGAGGTTCACCGAAACCCTCAGCTCATGGCCCTGGAGTTGCCAGGCGCGGGCCTGCTGGCAGGCACGGCGCAGGACGAACTCGCCGATGGCGCCGATCAATCCGGTTTCCTCGGCCAGGCCGATGAAATCGCCGGGCGGCACCATGCCCAGCTCCGGATGGCGCCAGCGCACCAGCGCCTCGGCGCTGTCCAGGCGCTCGTTGGCGAGGTTCAGCTTGGGCTGGTAGTGCACATCCAGCTGGCCCTCGTCGATGGCCTTGCGCAGCCGGGTTTCCAGCTGCAGGCGCTCCAGGGTGCAAGCCTGCAGGTTGTCGGTGAAGAACTGGAAGGTGTTGCCGCCCAGGTGCTTGGCGTGGTGCATGGCCATGTTCGCCTGGCTCATCAGCGCGGAGATTTCCCAGGCGTTGTCCGGCAGCAGGCTGATGCCCACCGAGGCACTGATCACCAGTTCGTGGCCACCCACGGTCATCGGTGTGCGCAGCTTGGCCAGCAGGCGGCTGGACAACCGCGCCAGCGCCGCCAGGCTGGCATAGGAATCGATCAGCACGGCGAATTCGTTGCCGGACAGGCGGGCGATGGTGTCGGCCTCGGGCACCGTCTGGGTCATGCGCCGCGCCATCTGCCGCAGCAACTGGTCGGCAACTTCGTGGCCAAGGCTGTCGTTGAGCAGCTTGAAGCGGTCCAGGTCGATCAGCAGCAGCGCCGCCGTGCGGCCTTCCTGGCGGGCGCGCTGGCTGGCCTCGTGCAGGCGCTCCTTGAACAGCGTGCGGTTGGCCAGCCCGGTGAGTTCGTCGTAGTGCGACAGGTAGCGCAGGCGCTCCTCGGCGTCGCGGCGGGCGGTGAGGTCGGCGAAGAAGCCGACCACGTGGGTCACCTGGCCACGGCCGTCGCGCACCACGTTGAGCTGCAGCCACTGCGGGTACAGCTCGCCGTTCTTGCGCGTCTCGATCAGTTCGCCCTGCCAGGTGCCCTGGCGCTCCAGTTCGGTGCGGATCGCCTGGTAGCGGCGCAGGGTTTCCGCCGAGTCCATCAGCCGGCTGGCGTTGCGCCCCAGCAGCTCCTCGCGGCGATAGCCGGTCAGGCGGGTGAAGGCCTCGTTGAGGGCGATCAGGCGGTAGCTCGGGTCGAGGATGATGATGCCTTCGCTGGCCGCCTCGAACACCGTGGCGGCCAGACGCTGCTCTTCCTCGCGCAGCTTGCGGGTAGAAATGTCGCAACGGGTACCGACCATCCGCGTGACCCGCCCACGGGCGTCGCGCTCCATCGCCCGGCCACGGTCCTCGACCCAGACCCAGTGGCCGTCGGCGTGGCGCACGCGGTATTCGATGCGGTAGCCGTCGGTACGGCCCTTGAGGTGCTCGACCAGCGCCCGGCGCAGCAGCGGCAGGTCGTCGGGGTGCAGGCGCGGGCGCAGGTCGTTGCGCACGCTCTTCACCGCCGCCTGGGTCAGCCCGAAGATTTCCTCGAGGTGCGAGTGGTGTACCTCGTCGGTCAGCAGGTTCCAGTCCCACAGTCCCAGCTCGCTGGCCTCCAGCGCCAGCGCCAGGCGCGCCTCGGTGTGGCTGAGCTGCGCGCTGCCCGCCTCCACCCGCGCCTGCAGGGCGTCGCGGGCGCGGCAGAGTTCGCGTTCGGCGCGGCGGCGCTGCTCGACTTCGCGCTCCAGGTCCTGGTTCAGCACCTCGGTTTGCGTCTTCGCGCGCTCCAGGTGCGCCACCAGGGCCTGGGCCTGGAAGCGCCGCAGCAGGCCGACATGTACCAGCCGGTGAATCTGCCAGACCACCACCAGCAGCGCCGCCAGCAGGATCATCCCGAGCACGCCCCAGCCTTGCTGCAGCGGGTTATCGCTGATCAGCAGATAGGTAATGGACGGGAACAGGCAGGGCAAGGCGAAGGTCAGGAAAGCCGGCAGGCTGACCGCATAGGCCACGCTGGCGGAGAGAATCGCGGCGGCGATCAGGCCGAACACCAGGGATTGCTGGAGGAAGGCGTCCGGCGGCACCAGGGCGATGGCGGCGAAGGCCAGGGTCAGGCCCGAGGCCCCGGCGCCGAACAGGAAGGTGCGCTGCCAGTGCGGACTGGCCTGGCGCTCGGCGGATGCGCCGTTGAAGGCGGACACCTGGATCAGCCGCAGCACGGCCAGCAGCACCAGCCATACCAGCCAGCCGGCCAGCAGCCCCGGCTGCACGTAGTCCCACAGCAACCCGGCGCAGGCCAGGCCATTGAGTAGCATGAGCAAGGTCGGCACCCGCGAGCCCTGGTAGAGCAGGCGGGTGCATTCGACGGCAATTTCGTGAGCGTACTGCTGGCGGATCTCGGCATGGCTCACCGGGATCGCCGAAGGCTCTACATAAGCAGTCATAGGCGTTTTTCTTGTAGGTTCTGGCCTAGGCGTCGGCGGAGCATACCCGAGGAGGTTGCCCCACCCAAGCAGGATGATGGCAATTGGCTGCTTGCCCTCCCAACTTTCGTCGGGAAGACGCCGGACGGCGGGCCGGTTTGCCGGGGAAAACCGCCCGTCGGTAGAATGCCATCCCATGAACGATGACCTCTCCCTCCTGCTCAATTCCCTCAATGACCCGCAGCGCCAGGCCGTGGCCGCGCCGCTGGGGCGCCAGCGCGTGCTCGCCGGCGCCGGGTCCGGCAAGACCCGCGTGCTGGTGCACCGCATCGCCTGGCTGATCCAGGTGGAGCGCGCCTCGCCGCACAGCATCCTGGCGGTGACCTTCACCAACAAGGCCGCCGCCGAGATGCGCGCGCGGATCGAGCAACTGCTGGGGATCAACCCGGCCGGCATGTGGGTCGGCACCTTCCACGGCCTGGCGCACCGCCTGCTGCGCGCGCACTGGCAGGAAGCCGGGTTGCCGGAGAACTTCCAGATCCTCGACAGCGACGACCAGCTGCGCATCGTCAAGCGCGTGGTCCGCGAGCTGGGCCTGGACGAGCAGCGCTGGCCGCCGCGCCAGGCTCAATGGTTCATCAACGGCCAGAAGGACGAAGGCAACCGCCCGCAGAACATCCAGGCCGGCGGCGACCTGTACCTGTCGACCATGGTCAGCGTCTACCAGGCCTACGAAGAAGCCTGCGCTCGTGCCGGCGTAGTGGACTTCGCCGAGCTGCTGCTGCGCTCGCTGGACCTCTGGCGCAACCGTCCGAGCCTGCTGGAGCACTACCAGCGGCGCTTCCGCCACATTCTGGTGGACGAGTTCCAGGACACCAACGCCGTGCAGTACGCCTGGCTGCGCTTCCTCGCCAAGGGCGGCGAAAGCCTGATGGCGGTGGGCGACGACGATCAGTCGATCTACGGCTGGCGCGGCGCGAAGATCGAGAACATCCTGAGCTTCGCCAACGACTTCCACGATGCTCAGGACATCCGCCTGGAGCAGAACTACCGCTCCACCGCGACCATCCTGAAGGCCGCCAACGCGCTGATCGCCAACAACAGCGGGCGCCTGGGCAAGGAGCTGTGGACCGACGGCGTCGACGGCGACCCGATCACCCTCTACGCCGGCTTCAACGAGCACGACGAGGCGCGCTACATCGTCGAGACCCTCTCGGATGCCTTGCGCAAGGACGGCATCAAGCGCAGCGAGATCGCCATCCTCTACCGCTCCAACGCCCAGTCCCGCGTGCTGGAAGAGGCGCTGCTGCGCGAGAAGATTCCCTACCGCATCTACGGCGGGCAGCGCTTCTTCGAACGTGCCGAAATCAAGAACGCCCTGGCCTACCTGCGCCTGATCCGCCTGCGCGACGACGACGCCGCGCTGGAACGGGTGATCAACGTGCCGCCACGCGGCATCGGCGAGAAGACCGTCGAGGCGATCCGCAACGCCGCGCGCCACAACGGCACCTCGATGTGGCGCGCGATCAACGACGTGATCGCCGCCAAGGCCGTGGCCGGCCGCGCCGCCAGCGCGCTGAACGGCTTCCTGGAGACCGTCGACCTGCTCGCGTTGAAGGTCGAAGGCATGCCGCTGCACCAGATGACCCAGGTCGTCATCGAGCAGTCCGGGCTGATCACCTACCACAAGGAAGAGAAGGGCGAGAAAGGCCAGGCCCGGGTGGAAAACCTGGAAGAACTGGTCAGCGCCGCCCGCGCCTTCGAGACCCCGGACGACGAGGACACCCCGCCGCTGGTGGCCTTCCTCGACCACACCGCGCTGGAGTCCGGCGACACCCAGGCCGATGCCTTCGAGGACAGCGTGCAGCTGATGACGCTGCACAGCGCCAAGGGCCTGGAGTTCCCCCTGGTGTTCCTCGCCGGCATGGAAGAAGGCCTGTTCCCGCACAAGATGAGCCTGGAAGAACCCGGCCGTCTGGAGGAAGAGCGCCGCCTGGCCTACGTCGGCATCACCCGTGCCATGCAGCGCCTGGTCATGACCTACGCGGAAACCCGCCGCCTGTATGGCAGCGAGACCTACAACAAGGTGTCGCGCTTCGTCCGCGAGATCCCGCCGGGCCTGATCCAGGAAGTACGCCTGTCCAACTCGGTGAGCCGCCCGCTGTCGGGCAACCAGTACAGCGGCAACCTGTTCAGCGGCGCCAGCGTGCCGGACACCCCGTTCAGCCTCGGCCAGTCCGTGCGCCACCCGCTGTTCGGCGACGGCGTGATCCTCAACTTCGAAGGCTCCGGCGCCCAGGCACGGGTGCAGGTGAACTTCGACAGCGAGGGCAGCAAGTGGCTGATGATGGGCTACGCGAAGCTGGAAGCGATCTGACGCTTCTTTGCTCTTCGTAGGAGCGAGCTTGCTCGCGAACCAACCTCCGCGGCGAAGCTGGTTCGCGAGCAAGCTCGCTCCTACAGCACATTCCAATCAGTACGGGGCTCAATGCTGCCCGCCGCCGTTCTGCTCGAAGGTCTCGATCAGCGCCACCTGCATCCGCGAGTGCACGCGGATGAACCAGCGCCAGAACACTGCGATCACCAATGCGGCGATCAGCGCCACCACCACCAGCAGCTCGCCCGGCGGCAGGATGCTCGAACTGAGCGCCGCCAGCAGCAGCATCATGCCGCCCAGCGACAGCAGCGGAATCAGTTCGGAAATCACCCGGCGCACGCGGGCCGTGTGGCGTCCGGCGCTTTCCGCCTTCACCCCCATTTCCGCCAGCAGCATCGCCAGCGCCTTGAGCTTGCGGTAGGCGGCGATCAGGAACGGCAGCGACAGCAAGAGCGCGGCGCCCCAGATCAGCGCCTTGTGCAGCGCTTCCGGCTCGACGATATCGGCCAGCCACTGGGAAATCGTCCCGGCGAAGTAGGCCAGGCCGAAGAAAATGGCGATCACCAGGGTCAGGTTCACCCCCACCTGCAGCAGGATGCGGCGGATCATCCCGGCGAGGATCGCCTTGTCGCCGCGCGGCTTGATGCTGCGCAGCCATTCGCCGTAGAGGCTGAACACCCGCACCATCGGCGACGGCAGGCTGCGCCCCAGGTACAGCGCCAGCGGGTCGGCCGAGCGGATCAGGTAGGGCGTCAGCAGCGTGGTGATGGCCGACACGCCGACCACCACCGGATAGAGGAAGTCGCTGGTCACGCCCAGGCTCATGCCCAGCGCGGCGATGATGAAGGAGAACTCGCCGATCTGCGAAAGGCCCATGCCCACGCGCATCGAGGTGCGCCCGTCGTTGCCGGCGATAAAGGCGCCAGCGCCGCACGACACCAGCTTGCCGGCGACCACTACCAGGGTGATCACCAGGATCGGCGCGGCGTAGTCCACCAGCACCCTGGGGTCGATGGTCAGGCCGATGGCGACGAAGAAGATCGCGCTGAACATGTCGCGTACCGGCTCCATCAGGCGTTCGATCTGGATCAGCTGGCGCGACTCGGCCATGATCGCGCCGATCAGGAAGGCGCCCAGGATCATGCTGTATTCCAGCTTCACCACCAGCAGGCAGAAGCCGAAGCACAGGCCGAGCACCGTCACCAGCAGCATCTCGTTGCTTTCGAACTTCGCCACGTAGGCCAGCAGGCGCGGCACCAGCAGGATGCCGACGACCAGCGCGACGACCATGAACAGGCTGAGCTTGCCGACCGTGGAGAACACCTGGTCGGCCTCCACCGTGCCGCTCACGGCGATGCCGGAGAACAGCGCGATGATGCCGATACCGAGGATGTCCTCGATGATCAGCACGCCGAAGATCAGCTGGGCGAAGCGCTCGTTCTTCATCTTCAGGTCGCCCAGCACCTTGATGATGATGGTGGTGGAGGACATCGCCAGGATCGCGCCGAGGAACAGCGAGTCCATGGTGTTCCAGTCGAACAGCCGGCCGATCTCGAAGCCGGCCCAGATCATCAGGGTGATTTCCAGGAACGCGGCGATGAACGCCGTGGCGCCGACCTGGAACAGCTTGCGCAGGGAGAACTCCAGGCCCAGGCAGAACATCAGGAAGATCACTCCCAGCTCGGCGAGGGTCTTGATCGTCTCTTCGTCGTGTACCAGGGCGAACGGCGGGGTGTGCGGGCCGATGATCACCCCGGCGATGATGTAGCCCAGCACCACCGGCTGCTTGAAGCGATGGCAGAGGATGGTGACGAAGCCGGCAATCAGCATGATCACCGCGAGGTCCTGGATGAAATCGATGGCATGCATGGTCGGCGGTCCTCGCGCGTGGGGTTCTGGGGGAACGCGCGGCTGACGGCCTCGCTCAGCGAAGCCTACCACCGGGCCCCGCCGCATGGCGGTTCTGAAAGAATCAGTAACAGACTGATTTGGAAAGGGAATCCCCTGTCTTGAGGGCAGGGCAATAGCGCGAAACAAAATCCGGCTGGCCGTGGACCGCGATGCTCGGCAACATGACGCGCGTCGTATACCAACCAAGAGAATGACAACCATGAAGCGCTTTCTCAGCCTTGCCATGGCCTTCTGTGTCGCCGTGACGCTCAGCCTCGACGTCAATGCCGCCAAGCGTTTCGGTGGCGGCAAGAGCATGGGCTCGGCGCCGAGCCACCAGACCCGCCAGGCGCAACCCAACGCCGCCCCGAATTCCCCGACCGCCGCCGGCCCGGCCGCGACCGGTGCCGCCGCAGGCGCTGCCGGCGCCGCTGCCAAGAGCGGTGCCTCGCGCTGGCTCGGCCCGCTGGCCGGCCTCGCCGCCGGTGGCCTGCTCGCCTCCATGTTCATGGGTGACGGCTTCCAGGGCATGCAGTTCCTCGACATCCTGATCATCGCCCTGATCGCGTTCATCGCCTTCCGCTTCATTGCCTCGCGTCGCCGCCAGCAGCAGGGTCACCAGCCCGCGATGGCCGGCCATGCGCCGATGCAGCGTGAAACGCCCGCCGCTCCGCCGTCGATCTTCGGTGGCGCCTCGCGCCCGGTGGTGGACTCCCGTCCGGTGATCAACGCGCCGAGCTGGTTCGACGAAGCCCGTTTCGTCGGCGCCGCCCGCGAACACTTCATGTCCCTGCAGCAGCACTGGGACGCCAACGAGATGGACAAGATCGCCGAGTTCGTCACCCCGCAGATGCTGCAATTCCTCAAGCAGGAACGCGCCGACCTGGGCGACGGCTACCAGTCCACCTACATCGACAACCTCGACGTGCAGCTCGAAGGCGTCGACGACCAGGCCGAGAAGACCGTCGCCACCCTGACCTTCAGCGGCGTGTCGAAGTCCTCGCGCTTCGACCAGGGCGAGCCCTTCAGCGAAAGCTGGCGCATGGAGCGCGCCCAGGGTGAGAACCAGCCCTGGCTGGTGGCGGGCATCCGTCAGAACTGATCCTGCGCATGACACTGGAAAAGCCCGGCCCTGGCCGGGCCTTTTCGTTTCTGGGCGCTGGGGTGAGGGCACTCTTGCCCGGCTGTAGCGACGGAACCGCCCGTCCGGCCGCCGCCACGGCGGTGGTCTTGCGCCAAGTGCCGGCTACTACTGTATAAAGCGCGCCACTATCCAGACGTAGAGAGGCCTCGCCCGTGGAAGATGTGATCGAGCTGCTCCGTGAAGCCAACGAACCGGTTCCCGTCCCGCTGGAACTGCCGGACGAAGAACTGCTGGTGGAGATCGAAGAAGCCCTGCTGATAGGCATTCCGTCGGAATTTCGCGAATTTCTGCTGAAGGTCAGCGACGTGATTTATGGGCGCCTGGAACCGGTCACGGTGACCGATCCGCACAGCCACACCTACCTGCCGGAAGTGGCCGCCGTAGCCTGGTCGATGGGCCTGCCGCGCGAGCTGGTACCGCTCTGCGCCGATGGTGACGACTACTATGCGGTGGGCGAAGATGGCGAAGTGGTGCTATGGGCCGACGGCGAACTCACCGAGGAAACCTGGGACTCGGTGTGGACCTGGGCACGCGACGTATGGCTCGACACCTGAACCGAAGCTTCGGAATTTCCTGACACTTCGCTTGTCTCACTGGCAACTCACCGTACCTTCGGCCCTTGCTGTCCAGGCCAGGCACGATGCCTTGTTGTGGAGACGCTATGAAGTTCAAAGCCCTGTTCACCAGCCTGTTGCTGCTCGGCCTCGCCGGATGCGCCGACAAGGCCGTGGTGACGCTGCAGGATGGCAGCGAAATCCTGGTGAAGGATCACTCTGATTACGACAAATACAATGACTACTACGAATTCGAGCAACTCAATGGCGAAACCATCCTGATCAAGAAGGACAACGTCCGCTTCATCAAGACGCCCTGAGTGCCGACACGGTGAGACGCCGATCGGCGAAGAGATGAGCGCAGCGCCCATGCTCCTGGCCGATCCCATCCGCTTTGCTGCGGGCCCTAGCGCGCCCCCAGTCGTCCTCCGCTCTCCAGTTCGAGCAGATTGAGCAGGTACTGGCCGCAATAGCCCAGGTCCTGCTCGATGGCTTTGCGCGCGCTCGCGCCATCGCCACGCTCCAGGGCGTGCAGGGCGTCTTCGTGGAAATCGTTCAGGCGCAGCGACAGGTCGGCCTCGGTGAACAGGCGGTTGAAGAACGGCCCGACCTGCAGCCAGAGCGCCTCGATCATGCGCAGCAGGGTCGGGTTGCCGCAGGCGCTGTAGAGCGTGAGGTGGAACTGACTGTTGGCATCGAGATAACCCTGGACGTCGCGGGCGTTCAGCGCGCTTTCCATGCGCCCGGCACAGGCGCGCAGCACGTCCTTGTCCGCCGGACGCAGGCGCCGGGCCGCATCCTCCACCGCCAGTCCCTCCAGCGATTGCCGCACCTGCAGGATCTGCAGGTAGCGTTCGCGGGTCATCACCGGCACCCGCAGCGAGCGCTGCGGCTCACCCTCCAGCGCCCCCTCGGCCACCAGCCGTTGCAGGGCCGCGCGCACCGGCATCGGGCTGGTGCCCCATTCCTCGGCCAGGTCGCGGATCTTCAGCCGCTCGCCGGGCTGGAAGCGCCCGCTCAGCAGGGCCTGGCGCAGGTTCTGGTACAGCTGTTGCTGAAGGTTGTCGGCCATCGCGATTCACTCCCGGCCGGCCGGCGGCGCCGGCAGTTGGGCGAAGGTCAGGCTGCAGTCGTGCATCATCGTGCGTATCCCTTGTTTTCGATCAGACAGTTGCCGCCATCCACCACCAGCACTTCGCCGGTGATGTAGCTGGCTTCGGGAGACGCGAGGAAGGCGACGGCGGCCGCCACCTCCTCCGGTCGCCCGGAACGGCCGAGCGGCGTATGCCGTCCGGCCGCGTTTTCCTCCTCGGTGCTGGAGCCGGTGGCGATCCAGCCGGGTGCCACGCTGTTCACCGTCACCCCGCGCCGCGCCACTTCCAGGGCCAGGCCCATACTCATGCCGAGCATCCCCGCCTTGGCCGCGCTGTAGGCGGACTCGCCCGGATTGCTGCCGCGGGTGCCAGTGGTGGAGCTGACGTTGACGATGCGTCCGTAGCCGCGCGCCAGCATCAACGGCAGCAGCGCGCGGGTGAGCAGGAAGGCGCTGGAGAGATTGCGCGCCAGCGACAGGTTCCAGGTCGCAAGGTCCATGTCCGCCAGCTCGGCGAACGGTTCCGGACTACCCTGCATAGCCATGCCGGCGTTGTTCACCAGGATATCCACTCGGCCCCACTGCGCCTGCGCCCACTCGGCGAGCGCGCGGACCTCGTCCTCGCGGGTCAGGTCGGCTGGCATCGCCCGCGCCTCGAAGCCCTCGGCGCGCAGCGCTTCCACCCGTTGGTGGACGCGCTCGCTGCTGGCACTGAGCAGGAGTTTCACACCGTTGAGCGCCAACCGGCGGGCAACGGCGAAACCGATGCCGGACTCGCCGCCGGCACCGCTGACCAGGGCGACCTGTCCGACCCAGGAGGATTCGTCCATGTGGATAACCTCAATTTGTGATCACAGAATTATTTACAGGGCAGATTATCAGGCTGGAAATTGCCTGTATTGACTTTTTTGTGATCACAAATAGAAGATGTGCAAAAAAACAAACGAGGTGTGCAACATGACCGCCAGCGGAATCGCCCAACCGGCCGTGGATCTCTTCACCGCCCGCGAGCGCCAGCGCTTCCTGGAACAGAATCCCAAGTCCGTCGCCCTTGCCGAGCGTGCGCACAAGTCGCTGTACGCCGGTGTGCCGATGCACTGGATGGCCGACTGGTCCACGCCCTGTCCGCTGTTCGTCGAACGCGCCCAGGGCGCCCGCTTCTACGACGTGGACGGCCATGACTACGTGGACTTCTGCCTGGGCGACACCGGCAGCATGTTCGGCCACTCGCCGGCGCCGATCGCCCGTGCCCTTGCCGAACAGGGCGCACGCGGCCTGACCACCATGCTGCCGGGTGAAGACGCCGTGGTCTGCGGCGAACTGCTCGCCGCGCGCTTCGGCCTGCCCTACTGGCAGGTGACCGCCACCGCCACCGATTCCAACCGCTACGTGCTGCGCTGGGCCCGCGCGGTGACCAGGCGCAAGACCCTGCTGGTGTTCGACGGCTGCTACCACGGTACCGTCGACGACGTGATGGTGCGCTACCGCGACGGCAAGACCGTGCACCGCTCCGGCCTGGTCGGCCAGGCCTACGACCTGACCCAGCACAGCCGCTCCATCCCCTTCAACGACGTCGAGGCGCTGGAGGCCGCGCTGGCCCAGGGCGACATCTGCGCACTGCTGTGCGAGCCGGCGATGACCAACATCGGCATGGTCCTGCCCGATCCGGGATTCATGCAGAAGTGCCGCGAGCTGACCCGCCAGTACGGCGCGCTGCTGATCATCGACGAAACCCACACCATCTCCACCGACATCGGTGGCTGCACGAAGCTGTGGAACCTCGACCCGGACTTCTTCGTGGTCGGCAAGCCGATCGCCGGCGGCGTGCCCTGCGGCATCTTCGGTTGCAGCGCGGAGATGGCCGAACGCATGGCCGCCTCGCGCCAGAGCGCCCAGGAAGACAGCCACGGCCACGGCCACAGCGGCATGGGTACCACCCTCTCGGCCAACGCCCTGGCCATGCACTGCATGCGCGCCAACCTGGAACAGGTGATGACCCAGGCGGCCTACGACCACATGCTGCCGCTGGCCAGGCGCCTGGCCGACGGCTTCCGCGCGCTGATCGCCAAGCACGACCTGAAGTGGTCGGTGACCGAGCTGGGCGCGCGCAGCGAGTTCCAGTTCTGCCCCGTCTCCCCGCGCACCGGCGCCGAGGCCGAAGCGGCCTTCCACGACGAGCTGCAGATGGCCCTGCACCTGTATCTGATCAACCGCGGCATCCTGATCACGCCGTTCCACAACATGACCCTGTGCTGCCCGGACACCACCGCCGCCGACGTGGATCGCCTGATCGAGACCCTCGATGCAGGCATCAGCGAGCTGCTGGCGATTCCCGGGGCGCGTGAGGCCTGATCAACACCTGACCTGACCCTGTAGGAGCGAGCTTGCTCGCGAACCCGCCCAGCAGCGGACTCGCAGAAGAGCGTTCGCGAGCAAGAACTAGGCGTCCCCCTCGCTCCTACGAAAAGCCAAGAACACCCGGCGCACCGCGCCACCGAGGACCACCATGCAATTCGCCGATCGACAGGAAGCCGAAGCCTTCCTCGCCGCCCACCCGGACGTGCGCAGCATCGAACTCTTCATCATCGACTCCAACGGCATCCCGCGCGGCAAGCTGCTGCATCGCGACGAGCTGCTGGCGATCTACGACAACGGCCGCCCGCTGCCCAGCTCGATCCTCGCGCTGACCGTGCAGGGCGAGGACGTCGAAGGCACCGGGCTGGTCTGGGAAGTGGTCGACGCCGACTGCTGGACCTACCCGCTGCCCGGCAGCCTGACCCTGCAACCCTGGCGCGCCAGCCCCACCGGCCAGTTGCAGGTCAGCATGCACCCGACCCAGGGCCTGCCCGCCACGCCCGCCGACCCGCGCCAGGCGCTGTCCCGCGTGGTCGACCGGCTCAAGGCCGACGGCTTCCACCCGGTGATGGCGGTGGAGCTGGAGTTCTACCTGCTGGACAAGCAGCGCGACGCCAACGGCCGCCCGCAGCCGGCGCTGCAGATGAACGGTATCCGCCCGGAGGCGCCGCAGGTCTATGGAGTGTATGAGCTGGAGCAGTTGCAGCCGTTCCTCGACGACCTCTATGCCGCCTGCGAAGTCCAAGGATTG
The DNA here is from genome assembly GCF_054720805.1 of Pseudomonas sp. MT3. Classification (NCBI taxonomy): domain Bacteria; kingdom Pseudomonadati; phylum Pseudomonadota; class Gammaproteobacteria; order Pseudomonadales; family Pseudomonadaceae; genus Pseudomonas; species Pseudomonas sp. MT3. Next base: position 45,610 of record NZ_JBTVPY010000026.1, on the reverse strand, counting down.
CCGGTACGCACGGCGATCTCCGAGTACGCGCCGGGCCAGGTCGAGCTGACACTGGAGCATCGCTTCGACGTCATGCAGGCCATCGACGAAGGCGTGCGCTACAAGCGCCTGGTGAAGGGTGTGGCGAACAGGCACGGGCTGCAGGCCTGCTTCATGGCCAAGCCGTTCGGCGATCGCGCAGGCAGCGGCATGCACCTGCATGTCAGCCTGGCCGATGAACAGGGCAACAACCTCTATGCCAGCGAAGACATTCACGGCACCCCGCTGCTGCGCCACTCCATCGGCGGCATGATGGCGCGCCTGCTGGATTCCCTGGCGATCTTCTGCCCCAACGCCAACTCCTTCCGCCGCTTCCAGGCCAACAGCTACGCGCCGCTGGCCAAGAGCTGGGGCGTGAACAACCGCACCGTGTCGTTCCGCGTGCCCGGTGGCCCGGCCAAGAGCCGGCACATCGAGCACCGCATCTGCGGCGCCGACGCCAACCCCTACCTCGCGGCGGCGGCGATCCTCGCCGCGATCCACGAAGGCATCCGCGAGCAGATCGATCCGGGCGCGCCCATCGTCGGCAACGGCTACGAGCAGGCCACCGAGTTCCTGCCCACCGACTGGCTCACCGCGCTGCGCGCGCTGGAGTCTTCCACCTGGGCCCGCGAGGCGCTGGGCGAGGAATTCCTCAAGGTGTTCCTGGCGATCAAGTGGGAGGAATACCGCCAGTTCATGGGCGAGGTCGGCGAGCAGGACTGGCGCTGGTATCTGCATCACGCGTGATCGCAGGCGTATGGGCAGACAACCCTGCACGGCCGAGCGGCTTTTGTAGGAGCGAGCTTGCTCGCGAAGGTGCGCGCGTCAGAGCTTGTTCGCGAGCAAGCTCGCTCCTACAGGTCAGCCGGCGCGCGGGGGAGTTGCCCACCTCCGCCAACCGCACAGTTCGCCACGCCCCACTGACACACGACAGCCTTACGAAAAATTTACCCTGTCAGACTGAAGAATCTGGTCTTTTCTTGGTCTGTAATTGCACGGGGCGCAGATGCGCCTTCCGTGGTCAAAGCGGCGCCGCCGGTACTGCCTGCCGGCCGCCGTCCTCTCTCAGGCAGGGAGAACCCGTAGACAATGAGCACTCCTGTCGTACTGATCACCGGCGCCGCCGGTGGCCTCGGAAAAGCCATCGCCAAACGTTTCGCCCAAAGTCACTGGCGCATCGCCGCGACCGACGTGGACAAGGCCGGCCTGCATGCGCTCAATGCCCAGGTACCGCTGGACGCCACCGCCGTCGGCGACCTGCGACGCGCCGACAACTGCCACAGCCTGGTTTCCGACATCCTCGCCCGCACCGGCCGCCTCGACGCCCTGGTGAACGCCGCCGGCGTCTGGCGCGAAGGCCCGGTGGAAGACTTCAACGAGGACGACTTCGACCTGGTGATGGGTGTGAACCTCAAGGCCGCCTTCTACATGTGCCAGGCGGCGACGCCGTACCTCAAGGAAAACCACGGCTGCATCGTCAACATCTCCAGCGACTCCGGCCGCCAGGCCTATCGCGGCTCCGCGGCCTACTGTGCGAGCAAGGCGGCGCTGACCATGCTCACCCGCACCCTGGCGCTGGAACTGGCCGAGGCGGGCGTGCGGGTCAACGCCATCTCCCCGGCGGACATCGCCACGCCGATGCTCGACTACCAGGCCGAGCGCTACGGCCAGGGCAACCCGGACAGCTACAAGCGCGCCCTGCTGAAGGATTATCCACAGGGCAAGGCATCGCGCTTCATCCGCCCGGAAGAAGTCGCCGAACTGGTCTGGTACCTGTGCAAGCCGGAATCCGAAGCCATCACCGGCGCGGACCTGGCGATCGACTTCGGCCTCTCCGCCGGACGCTGACCCGGCGCCAACACAACGGGCGGCCAGTGGCCGCCCGTTTTGCATCTGCCGATCCCCACTGGCGTCCACGGCCAATGAGCGGTATAGAAAAAACTGTGTCGCCAGCCCCACCCCGGTGCGTCCAGAGTGGGTCCTTTCTCCATCCGCCACAGAGAACAGCATGGAACCCGGCAACCACCAGCTCAGCATGACCGTCCTGATGACCCCCGACATGGCCAACTTCTCCGGCAATGTCCACGGCGGCACCCTGCTCAAGTACCTCGACGAAGTCGCCTATGCCTGCGCCAGCCGCTACGCCGGCCACTACGTGGTGACCCTGTCGGTGGACCAGGTGATCTTCCGCCAGCCGATCCACGTCGGCGAACTGGTCACCTTCCTCGCCTCGGTGAACTACACCGGGCGCACCTCGATGGAAATCGGCGTGAAGGTGGTCACCGAGAACATCCGCGAAAAGTCGGTGCGTCATACCAACAGCTGCTTCTTCACCATGGTGGCGCTGGACGACGGTCGCAACCCCATCGTCGTGCCGCCGCTGGAGCCGCAGACCAAGGACGAGAAACGTCGCTTCGCCCAGGCACAGCAGCGTAGGCAAATTCGCCAGGAACTGGAACAGCGCTACAAGGCAATTCATGACGAATGACAAATAACCGCGACATTTCTTGATAAAAAATCTGTGTGTCGCGAAAAATATCTGTTGCGTCAACCAGTTACTCTTGCGTGAAAGCAATGTAGGAATCCATTCCAGCGCCTAGAGTTTTCGTACGCGGGTTTGCCCCCGTGATCCACCTTCGAGCAACCCGCGACCACCGGTTCAGGTTGCTCCCTGCGTGCCCGGAGCCCAGACCATGCATCACACCCCCCTGCTCACCACCCTCGCCGTCGGCTTCGTACTGGCCTTCGTCCTTGGTGCCCTGGCCAACCGCCTGCGCATTTCGCCGCTGGTGGGCTACCTGCTCGCCGGCGTGCTGGCCGGCCCCTTCACCCCCGGTTACGTCGCCGACCAGGCGCTGTCCGGCGAGATCGCCGAACTGGGCGTGATCCTGCTGATGTTCGGCGTCGGCCTGCACTTCTCGCTGAAGGACCTGCTGTCGGTCAAAGCCATCGCCATTCCCGGCGCGGTGGTGCAGATCGGCGTCGCCACGCTGCTCGGCATGGGCCTGGCCTGGACGATGGACTGGCAACTCGGCGCCGGCCTGGTGTTCGGCCTGGCGCTGTCGGTAGCCAGTACCGTGGTGCTGCTGCGCGCGCTGGAACAGCGCCAGCTGATCGACACCAAACGCGGCCGCATCGCCATCGGCTGGCTGATCGTCGAAGACCTGGCGATGGTCCTCACCCTGGTCCTGCTGCCGGCGCTGGCCGGCTCCCTGGGCGGCACGTCCGACGGTAACGAAGGCAGCGTGCTGCTGCCGATCCTGCTGACTCTGGGCAAGGTCGCCGCCTTCGTCGCGGTGATGATCCTCGGCGGCCGGCGCATCGTGCCCTGGGCCCTGGAGCGCGTGGCCAAGACCGGCTCGCGCGAACTGTTCACCCTGGCCGTACTGGCCATCGCCCTGGGCATCGCCTACGGCTCGGCGGTGATCTTCGGCGTGTCCTTCGCCCTCGGCGCCTTCTTCGCCGGGATGATCCTCAACGAGTCCGAGCTCAGCCACGAGGCGGCGGAGAACTCGCTGCCGCTGCGCGATGCCTTCGCCGTGCTGTTCTTCGTGTCCGTCGGCATGCTGTTCAACCCGGCCATCCTGATCCACGAGCCGCTGCCGGTGCTGGCCACCTTCCTGGTGATCGTGTTCGGCAAATCCGTGGCGGCATACATCATCGTGCGGCTGTTCGGCCATCCCAACAGCACCGCGCTGACCATCGCCGCGAGCCTGGCGCAGATCGGCGAGTTCTCCTTCATCCTGGTCGGCCTGGGCGTCAGCCTGCAGCTACTGCCGGAGGCGGGCCGCGACCTGGTGCTGGCCGGTGCGATCCTGTCGATCCTGGTCAACCCACTGCTGTTCATCGCCATCGACCGCCTGCAGGCGCGCCAGGCGCAGAAGGCCGAAAGCGAGCCGGGCGTGGTGCAGGTGGAGGCCCCCGACCTGCCACCACCGGTGCTGGAGCATGACCACGCGATCCTCATCGGCCACGGCCGGGTCGGCGCGCTGGTCAGCGAGCGCCTGCGCCAGGACAAGGTGCCGCTGGTGGTGATCGAGGACAAGCGCGAAAAAGCCGCCGAACTGCGCGAGTACGGCCTCTGCGTGGTGGTGGGCAACGCCGCCAATCCCGAGGTGCTGGCCCAGGCCAACATCGCCTCGGCGCGCTGGCTGCTGATCGCCATCCCCAACGGCTTCGAAGCCGGGACGATTGCCAGCCACGCGCGGGCGATCAACCCGGGCCTGGAGATCATCGCCCGCGCCCACTTCGACGCCGAGGTGGATTACCTGGAGCAGAACGGCGCGAACCTGGTGATCATGGGCGAACGGGAAATCGCCCGGGGGATGGTTGCGCGGGTTGAGCGTCAGGGTACTGAAGGGACCGTCAGCGACGAGCAGTTGCCGCAGTCGACCTGAGGCACAACGCTTCTGAGGGATGCCCAGGCCGGTCATCGTGCCTGGGCGGGTTCGCGAGCAAGCTCGCTCCTACAGGTCAGGTCCGAGCCGCTTTTCGTAGGAGCGAGCTTGCTCGCGAACAGCCGTGGCACAAACCGTCACGGCTGCATCGCAATCACCCCAGCTTCACCGCCTCGAACTTCACCCGCGGATGGGCGATGCGGTCCTGGGCGCGCACCAGTTCCAGCTCGTAGCTGCCGCAGGCCTGGGTTTCCAGCAGCACTTCATGCACGGCCGCCGCGCAGAATTCGAAGGCGCTGCGCAGGTCGTCGCCCAGCAGCAGGCGAGCGAGGAACAGCCCGGAGATCAGGTCGCCCACACCCACCGGCTGGCGCGGGAAGGCCAGCAGCGGACGGCGCAGGTGCCAGGTCTCGTCGAGAGTCACCAGCAGCATCTCGAAGGCGTCCGCCGGCTTGCCCGGGTAGTTCAGGTGCTTCACCAGGATCGCCTTCGGACCGCGCACCAGCAGGCCACGGGCCATCTCGGCGCAGTCTTCCAGGGAAGTCGGCTGGCGGCCGCAGAAGCTGTCCAGCTCCAGCTGGTTCGGACACAGGTAATCGGCCACGGCGGCGGCCTCGTGGAGCAGGAATTCGCCGACTTCCGGGGCAACGATGCAGCCCTTCTCCGGATGGCCCATCACCGGGTCGCAGAGGTACACGGCGCGCGGATTGACCTCGCGGATGCGGCGCACCACTTCGAGGATCGAGCGGCCCTGCGCCGCGCTGCCCAGGTAGCCCGAGAGCACCGCGTCGCAGTTGCCCAGCTCGCCGATCGCGGCGATGCCGTCCACCAGCGCGGGAATCTGCTCCGGCGGCAGCACCTGGCCGGTCCAGTGGCCATACTGGGTATGGTTGGAGAACTGCACGGTGTTCAGCGGCCAGACGTTCACCCCGACGCGTCGCATGGGGAACTCGGCGGCGCTGTTGCCGGCGTGGCCGAAGACGACGTGGGACTGGATGGCGAGAACGTGGGGAGTACGCGGCATAACGGTGTCCTGCAACAGTAATGGCGCAGTATGGAGCGCAATTCACACCCTGTGAACATCCACCCCTCGCCGCCCGACGGCGGAGTGAGTAAGCTGGTGCGCCGACCCCGAGGAAGTAGAAGTGGACCTGGGCAATCTTTTCGTCTTCATGCTGGTTGTCGCGGCGGCCGCCTGGTGGTGGCGCACCCACGGCATCCGCGAGCGTGCGCTGGTCCTGGCCAAGCAGCACTGCGCGCGCGAGGGCGTGGAACTGCTCGACGAAGCCGTGGCCCTGCAACGCATTCGCCTGCGCCGGGATGGTCGCAACCACCTGCGCCTGGCCCGCGAGTACGGTTTCGAGTTCACCGCCACCGGGCAGGAACGTTACGCCGGCACCATCCGCATGTTCGGCCAGCACCTGGGCCGCATCGAGCTGGCGCCCTTCCGCATGGAGCCAGAGCCGCGCGCCACGGTTGCACCGGTCGCCACCTTCAACCCGGCGGACGACGAGATCGTCGACGCGGTGTTCGACGACACCCCGCCACCGCGCCCCAAGGCCGAGATCGTGCGCCTGGACGAATGGCGCCGCGCGCACCAGGACAAGAAAGTCAGCGACTAGAGCTGCGCGCGGATCTTCCGCCAGTCCTTCTCCACCGCCGCCGTCATCGCCCGTCGCAGCAACCGGCAACGCCCACGGTGCCAGAGCGAATGGCGCCGCTGCTGGTTACGCCGGCAGGCTTCGAACAGCCAGTCCGGATCGAAGCCATCCCACACTCCCGCCGTCACCCAGGTGTTCGACCAGACCACCGGTGCCACTTCCAGGCGATAGATGGCATCCAGCTCGTCCACGCTGAATCCGCTGATCGACAGGATGCCCGCGATGGCGGCGCGACCGCCTTCATCCAGTTCGGTGTCCAGCCAGAGCTCGGACAGCGCCAGCCAGACGGACTCGCGGGCCGGGTCGTTCATTCGTGGCCCAGCAGGAAGCGCGACACGCGCCCGGCGCTGTCATCGGGGAACTCCTGCATGAAGCAGTGCCCGCCATCGACGCATTGCGCGCTGACCGCCGGGTTGCTCGCGCACCAGCGCGCCACGGCCTTGGGTACGAAGGGATAGGTGCGTTCGCCGAACAGCACCTGGGTCGGCGTCACCACCTTGTTCAGCGACGACCACAGGCGCTTGGGGAAGGAGGCGAAGATCTCCGCCTCGCGGCTGGGCCGGCATTTCAGCTCGACGCCGCCGTCCACCGTCTTCATCGCCTGCTCGACATAGGCCCACAGCGCCGCGTCGGTCCAGCCCTTGAAGATGCCCCGGCCATGCAGGCCGGCATACGCCGCCTCGCGGTCCGGCCACTGGCTGCGCCGCGCGCGGGCCTTCTGCACCATCGTGCGGCGCTTGTGCAGGCCGAGCACTTCGGAGAGCGCCATCACGCCGATCATCGCCGGGGTGAACAGCACCGGATCGAGCAGCACGGCGCGGCGGAACAGTTGCGGATGGCGCCCCAGGATCAGGCTGGTCAGCACACCGCCGAAGCTGTGGCCGCAGGCGTAGTGCGATACCTCGCCGAACCGCCCGCGTCCGGCCTCGAAGGCTTCCACCGCCATCTCGGCGTTGCGGTTCCAACCGTGGAAACGCCCGCCGTGGTCGCTATCGCCGTGCCCCTGGACATCGCACAGCCAGAGGTCGAAATCCTTCGCCAGCAGCGCGAGCAGCGGCTCATAGGCACGGCCGCAAAAGCCGTTGCCATGAAGAAAGTGCAACAGCGGCTTGCCGCTGGGCTCGCTGCGCCAACCGCGCAGGGTGAAACCGGCGGACCCTTCGTGGGTCCAGGACAACAACTGCATGGGCGCGTCTCCGTCAGGACGCCCGCAGTGTAACGAGGCGGCCGGGCGCCGAACCAGTGCGACAACATGCTATCGTCGCGATCCTAGCTCGACTTGCTTCGAACATGCCGCTTCCCCGCCCCCTTCGTCTCACCCTGATCAGCCTGCTCCTGCTGGCCGGCCTGCTGCTGTCGGCGTACTGGGCGGGCGAACAGGCGCGGCACCGCGCATTGCTCGCCGAGGCGCAGGCGGCCGACGAACAGCTCGACCTCTACGCCAACTCCCTGCACACGCTGATCGAACGCTTCCGCAGCATTCCGGCGGTGCTCGCCCTCGATCCCGACCTGCGCCGTGCCCTGCAAGGCCCGGTGACCGGCGAACTGCAGCACCGGCTCAACCTCAAGCTGCAGGAAATCAACGGCGCGGCACGTTCCTCGACCCTGGAACTGCTGGACCACACCGGCCTCGCCGTGGCCGCCAGCAACTGGAACCTGCCGGTCAGCTACGTCGGCCACAACTACGGCTTCCGCCCCTACTTCCGCCAGACCATCGCCCAGGGCGCCGGACGTTTCTACGCGGTCGGCGTGACCAGCGGGATTCCCGGCTACTTCCTGTCCAACGCCCTGCGCGACGACGACGGCCGCTTCCTTGGCGCCATCGTGGTCAAGCTGGAGTTCCCCGACCTGGAGCGGCAGTGGAGCCAGACCCCGGACGTGGTGCTGGTGAGCGACAGCAAGGGCGTGGTGTTCCTCGCCAACCACCCGCGCTGGCGCTACCGCGAACTGCTGCCGCTGGACGCCGTGGCCCGCGCCGAGATGGCCGACACCCGCCAGTACCACAAGCAGCCGCTCAGCGCGCTGCCGCACCGGACGCTGGAAACCCTCGGCGAGCACGCGCGCATGGTCCGCGTCGACGGCCAGGACATCAGCGGCGACTACCTCTGGCAATCGGTCGGGCTGCCGGAAGACGAGTGGACCCTGCACCTGCTGCGCAATCCCCACGGCGTGCAATCCGACGTCACCAGCGCGCGGTTGGCCGCCGCCGGCGCCTGGCTGGCGCTGGTGTTCCTGGTGCTCTGGCTGCAGCAGCGCCGCCGCCTCGCCCGCCTGCGCCAGCGCAACCAGGAAGAACTGGAGCGTCTGGTCGAACAGCGCACCGCCGCCCTGCGCACCGCCCAGGACGGCCTGGTGCAGGCCGCCAAGCTGGCGGCGCTGGGGCAGATGTCCGCCGCGCTGGCCCACGAGATCAACCAGCCGCTCACCGCCCAGCGCATGCAACTGGCCAGCGTGCGCCTGCTGCTCGACGCCGGCCGCCAGGACGACGCCCGCACCGCGCTGCTGCGGGTGGATGAACTGCTGGAGCGCATGGCCGCGCTCACCGGCCACCTGAAGACCTTCGCCCGCAAGACCCCCGGCGGCCTGCGCGAGCGCATCGAACTCGGCCACGTGCTGGATCAGGCGCTACGCCTGCTCGCCGTGCGCATCCGCGATGAGCAGGTAGACATCCTCCAGCGCCTGGACGAACCGGCCTGGATACTGGGCGATGCGATCCGCCTGGAACAGGTGCTGGTCAACCTGCTGCGCAACGCCCTGGATGCGCTGGCGGACACCGAGCAGGCGCAGATCACCCTGAGCCTGCGCCGCGAGGGCGACCACTGGTGCCTGGAGGTGGCCGACAACGGTCCCGGCATCGATGAGGAAAACCTCGCCAGCGTCTTCGACCCCTTCTTCACCACCAAGCCGGTCGGCGAAGGACTGGGGCTCGGGCTGGCGGTATCCTACGGCATCGTCCACGAACTCGGCGGCCGCCTGAGCGCCGCCAACCAGCCCTCCGGCGGCGCGCTGTTCCGCCTGAGCCTGCCCGCCGCCCCCGAAGAAAACCGAGCATGAGCCAGACCATCCTCTTCGTCGACGACGAAGCCGCCATCCGCGACGCCGTGCAGCAATGGCTGCAACTCTCCGGCTTCAACGTACGCCTGTGCGGCAGCGCCGACGAGTGCCTGAAAAACGTGGCGCGCGAGCTGCCCGACGTGATCATCAGCGATGTGCGCATGCCCGGCACCGACGGCCTGGCCCTGCTCGAACGCCTGCAGCAGCTCGACCGCGACCTGCCGGTGATCATGGTCACCGGCCACGGCGACGTGCCGATGGCGGTACAGGCCATGCGCCAGGGCGCCTACGATTTCATCGAAAAGCCCTTCACCCCCGAACGCCTGCTCGACAGCCTGCGCCGCGCCCTGGAAAAGCGCCGGCTGGTGCAGGAGAACCGCCAGTTGCGCGAACAGGCGGCGCTCAAGGACCAGATCGAATCGCGCCTGCTCGGCGTATCGCGGCCGATGGAGTCCCTGCGCCGGCAGATCATGGCGCTGGCCGGCACGCCGGTGAATGTGCTGATCCGCGGCGACACCGGCAGCGGCAAGGAACTGGTCGCGCGCTGCCTGCACGACTTCGGTCCGCGCGCCGGCAAGCCCTTCGTCGCGCTGAACTGCGCGGCGATCCCCGAGCAACTGTTCGAAACCGAGCTGTTCGGCCACGAAAGCGGCGCCTTCACCGGCGCCCAGGGCAAGCGCATCGGCAAGCTGGAGCATTCCAACGGCGGCAGCCTGTTCCTCGACGAGATCGAGAGCATGCCGCTGGCCCAGCAGGTGAAGCTGCTGCGCGTGCTGCAGGAACAGCAACTGGAGCGCCTGGGCTCCAACCAGAGCATCAAGGTCGATTTGCGGGTGATCGCCGCGACCAAGCCGGACCTGCTCGAAGAAGCCCGCGCCGGACGCTTCCGCGAGGACCTGGTGTACCGCCTGAACGTCGCCGAGCTGCGCCTGCCGCCACTGCGCGAACGCCGCGAAGACATCCCGCTGCTGTTCGAACACTACGCGCTACTGGCCAGCGAGAAATTCGCCCGCGAGGCCGCGCCGCTCTCCGCCACCGAACTGGCCCGTCTGCTCGCCCACGACTGGCCGGGCAACGTGCGCGAACTGGCCAACGCCGCCGAACGCCACGTACTGGGCCTGGACCGCGATGACACGCCCGTCGAGCCCGCCGGCAACGGCCTGTTCGAACGCATGGAAGCCTACGAGGCGCAGTGCATCCGCCAGGCGCTGGGCCAGTGCAAGGGCGACATCAAGGCGGTGATGGAACTGCTCGGCCTGCCACGCCGCACCCTCAACGAGAAGATGCAGCGCCACGGGCTGAGCCGTGGGGATTACCTGGGCGAGGACTGAGCCGGCTGCTCGGCGAAGAACCAGCCGGCGCACCAGCGTGCCAGCGGCCAGAGCAGCACCAGCAGCAGGATCGCCGGCGGCAGCAGGTAAAGCGGCAGGCTGCTGGCGTTCAGCGAGCTGTAGGCGGCGAGCGCCACCAGGACCGAAACCAGCACGATCGCTATCGCCCACATCGCCAGCAGCACCAGCGCGCAGGCCAGCACCCGGCCGGCGGCGAAGCGCGAAACCTGCGACGGCAGGCGCGTCCGCACAGCCGTCATGACGATGGCGAAGGGCAATACGCAGCTCGACAGCATGAGCACCGATTGCCAACCATCCGCGCCGCTGTACAGGTAGAGCGCGCCATAGCTGAGCCCGGCGAGCAGCTTGTAGGTCATCGCGGTGAAGCCGAGCGCCACGCCCAGCGACACCTGCCAGGAGGACAGGGCGAGGGTTTGTCCCGGCGCCAACCGCTCGGAGCGCGGGCGTGCGAGACGCAGCACCAGCCAGAGCGGCAACAGGCAACCCAGGGTCAGGTTGATCAGCGAGCTGGCCTGGCCGTAGAGGATCATCCACAGGGTCCGGGTGTCCTGCTCGAAAGCCCACTGGTAGAAGGACACGCTCAGGTAGGACACCGCCGTGCCGACGACCAGGGTGGTGATCAGATAGGCCGCGCCGAAGCCCACCAACAGCCCGGCCAGCGGCTGGAATCGCGCAATGCCGTGGCGCTCACGCTGGTAATGGACCAGCAACAGGACCGCCGCCGAATAGAAGAGCAGCCCGCCAAGCCAGTTGGCCAGCATCGTCGGCAGATACTGCGGCAGGCGCTCGCGGTAATTGCCCAGGTCGCCGATCCACTGCACGGCATTGCTGCCGAAGAACACCAGCGCCGCCGCCACTATCATCGCGGCGACGAACAGCAGAGGCTGGCTGCCGGCCGGCGTCGCAACGGCAGTGGGAGCAGTCAGGGGAGCATGGGGTGTGGCGAAGGGATTATCGGTGGCCATCTCGGCATCCTTGTCGAATCCGGCCGTTGGCGCGGAATACCCAAGCCTATCAGCCCGGCCCACCGATATCTGCCAGGCATAAAAAAAGACCGCTGAAAACAGCGGCCTTGAGACAGACGTCGATTCGGAGCAATCACATATCGGCGTCGGGAAGATTGCCGGCATTGGCCGGGAACAGCAGCCCCGAAGGAAGCGCTGTTGAGTCAAGTATATTGACCTATCAGACAGGAATACAGGCCAATGCCAAGGAAAGACTGTTACAACTTCTGTAATAGACGTATTCCGCAGGCAAAAAAACGCCGCATATCGTATGCGGCGCAAGGCATTGAGAAGTCCGGCTCACGCACCGGGCTTCCCGGGGGAAGTGGCCGATCAGGAATCGGCGTCGCTGTCGGCAGTGGCCTTGGCGGTCTGTTCGGCGGACTGGGCCTGCTGCTGGGCAATCGCTGCTTCGTTGGCCTTGACCATCTTGTCGGTCATCAGGCGCGATTCTTCGGCGAAGCTCAGCTGGGTGAAGGACAGCGAGCAAACGGACAGCAGGGCAGCAATATAAAACGAACGGGACATGACGGTGATCCTTTCTGAACACCCGATTGGTCGGGGTTGGAGAAAGGTTACGGCGCAACAGTCGGGCGAAAAATAGCTAGCTAACCAACAAAGCATTGCCTAAAAAGCAACAATCCGCGCCGATCGTCCGAGAACACCGATATAGAGCGGCTGCGACGATCCGCCACGCCAGCGCCCAACGTCAGAGATGGCCTTATGCCCAGTTGACGGGATCGTTGAGCGCTGCTTCGTCGTCCTGGAAGACCCTGGGCAGCTCCGCCTTGAGGAACTCCACCCAGGTACGGATCTTCGCATCGAGAAAGCGCCGCGACGGGTACAGCGCATAGATCTGCCGCACGTGCAGGCTGTGCCGGGGCAGCACCCGCACCAGCGAACGCTTGCGCAGGGCGGGCGCGGCGACGTAGCTGGGCAGCAGGCAGATGCCCATGCCGGCGGCGGCGGCGCCGGTCAGCGCCTCGGCGACGTTGACCATGAAGGTATCGCGCGGGCGGATCACGCTTTCCTCGTTGCCCTCCTCGAAGGCCCAGCCCTCGGGGAAGGTCGGGTCCTGCAGGCGCAGGCACTGGTGCTGGTGCAGGTCGGCGACGCTGGTCGGGGTGCCGCGCCGCTTGAGGTACTCGGGGCTGGCGCAGAGCACGCTGTAGATGGTGCCCAGGGTCTGGGCGACGAACTCGGAGTCGGGTAGCTCGCGGTCGCGGGTGATCACCACGTCCTGGCCTTCCTCGAGGATGTCCGGCTGGCGCTGGGCCAGGGTCAGCTCGATGTAGACCTCGGGGAAGGACTCGCAGTAGCGCGAGATCAGCGGGATCAGGTGCTGCTGGCCGAGGCCGGTGAGCGAGTGCACGCGCAGGCGGCCGCGCGGATTGAGGTGCGCGCCGCTGGCTTCGGCCTGGGCTTCGTCGACATCGGCGAGGATTTCCCGGCAGCGCAGCAGGTAGCGCTCGCCGGTTTCGGTCAGCGCCAGGCGCCTTGTGGTGCGGTGCAACAGACGTGCTTCGAGCTGGGCTTCGAGGTCGGAGACCACGCGCGAGACCTGGGCTGTGGATAACCCCAGGGCGTTGGCGGCGGCGGTGAAACTGCCGGCATCCACCACCCGGACGAAGGCCCGCATCGCGTGAAGTACGTCCATGATTCCCCCTGCTTATCCATCTTTGTAGGAGGCGACGACAATTGTTGTCCGCGCCGCAAAACTGAATCGCAGTATAGGGTCGTTTTTTACCGATTGTTACCACGTATAGTGCCGGCCAAGTCGCTGCAGCGACGGTGGGCATACCAGGCTCATCGTACGGCCGTCGATACACCAATCGACGGCCCTCTCCCCCGCGCATACCTGGCTGCAGCGGCTGACTTTTTCTCCAGGGGCGGCCATCTGCGGATGGCCGCCCTTTTCGTTTTTGGCCATAGCATCGGAGTCGAGCCGGATTGTAGGAGCGAGCTTGCTCGCGAACCGCCCAGCGTCGGAGCAGCCGGCGATCCCGTTCGCGAGCAAGCTCGCTCCTACGAAAAGCCAATCAGCGCGGCAGCGGATAGAGGCGCTCGTCGAACTGCTCCAGGCGCACGAACTCCAGCGGCTGGTCGCTCTCCAGGTTCTGCAGTCGGTCCTGATACTGGCGCAGGAAGTCCACGCGCGCCTCGTTGCTGATGTAGGGCACGTGCCAGGCGACGAAGGGCGGCAGCACGCTCATGCCGGTGTAGGCCAGGGTGCCACGCAGGATCGGCCGCAGCATGTCTTCCAGCGGGCCGTGGATGGCGCCATCACCGAACATGTGGTCGCGGCCGCCGAGGGTCACGCTGACCAGGGCCTTCTTGCCGGCCAGGCCGCCCTGGTCGTAGAAGCGCTTGCCGCCATAGCAGATGCCCGAGACCAGCACGCGGTCGAACCAGCCCTTGAGGATGGCCGGCGCGGAGAACCAGTAGATCGGGAAGTTGAAGATCACCAGGTCCGCCCAGAGCAGCTTGTCCAGCTCGGCCTGGATGTCGGCGGCGATGGTCCTGGCCTTGGCGCCTTCGCGCTGCTCCAGGGCGTAGACCAGGTAGTCGGGGTTGGCGCGGGCGCCGAAGTCGGCGGCGCTGGCCACCGGGTTCCAGTTCATCGCGTAGAGGTCGGAGACCTGCACTTCGTGGCCCTGGCCGCGCAGGGTTTCCTCGGCGAGCTGGTACAGCGCGGTGCTGAAGGATTGCGGTTCGTTGTGGGCGTGGACGATCAGTACGTTCATGTGGATTCCTGACAATTCGGTGAGCGGAACTGCCCTCACCCCAGCCCTCTCCTGGTGGGAGAGGGGGTCTGTTTAAAGCTGGATGGCCTTGAGCTCGACGAACTCGTGCAAGCCCTGCTCGCCCCATTCGCGGCCGTTGCCGGACTGCTTGTAGCCGCCGAACGGCGCACGGTAGTTGAACGCACCGCCGTTGACGAAGCATTGGCCGGCGCGCATCTGCCGGGCGAGTCGCAGGCCATCTTCGCGGTCGCCCGCCCACACGGCGCTGGACAGGCCGAACGGCGAATCGTTGGCGATGGCGATCGCCTCGGCCTCATCGGCGTAGGGAATCAGACACAGCACCGGGCCGAAGATTTCCTCGCGAGCAATGCGCATCTGGTTGTGCACCCCCGCGAAGATCGTTGGCTGCACATAGTGCCCGCGCTCCAGATGCGCCGGGCGCTCGGCGCCGCCGCAGACCAGTTGCGCGCCCTCCTCCAGGCCGACGCGCAGGTAATCCAGCACGGTGCGGCGCTGGCCGGCCGAGCACATCGGGCCGAGGAAGCTGTCGGCGTCCAGCGGGTCGCCCATCTTCAGCGCCAGGGTTTCCGCGCGGGCGATTTCCACGGCTTCGTCGTAGCGGCTGGCGGGCAGCAGCATGCGGGTCAGCGCGGTGCAGGTCTGTCCGGAGTTGATCATCACGTCCTGCACGCCGTGGCGCACGGCGGCGGCCAGGTCGGCATCGGCGGTAATCAGGAACGGCGACTTGCCGCCCAGCTCCAGGCACACGCGCTTGACCGTCGGCGCGGCGGCCTCGGAGACCTTCACACCCGCCCCGGTGGAGCCGGTGAAGGACACCATGTCCACGTCCGGATGCCGCGCCAGGGCTTCGCCGACCTTGGAGCCGGGGCCGCTGACCAGGTTGAACACGCCGGCCGGCAGGCCGATGGCGTGGACCATGTCGGCCAGCAGGAAGGCATGCAGCGGGGTGTCCTGGCTCGGCTTGACCACCACGGTGCAGCCGGCGGCGAGCGCCGGGGCCAGCTTGCCGATCAACTGGTGCAGCGGGTAGTTCCAGGGGTTGATGAAGGCGCAGACGCCCACCGCTTCCTTCACCACCAGCGAGTTGCCGACCTCGCGCACTTCGTCCATGTGCGCAGCCATCGCGGCGTAGCTTTCCAGGCCCTCGATCGGTCCGTCGACCTGCACCATCCGGCACCACTGGATGGGCATGCCCAGCTCGGCGGTAATCAGCGCGGCCATCTCGTCGGCGCGGCTCTTCAGTTGCTCGGCGAGCGCGCGGATATAACCGGCGCGCACGTGGGAAGGGGTCTGCGACCAGGCCGGGAAGGCCCGGCGGGCGGCGTCCACCGCGCGGTTCACGTCGCCTTCACCGCCCAGCGGCACGCGGCCGACCGTTTCCTCGGTGGCCGGGTTCTGCACCTCGGCCAGGCCCTGCCCCTGCGGTGCCACCCAGGTGCCGTCGATGTAGAGCTGTGTACGCTCACGCATAGCGTTTTTCCTTCAGCAGTTCGGCGGCACACAGGGCGATGCGACGGCAGGCTTCGCGCAGTGGTTCGGCGCCGAGCACCAGGCCGAGGCGGATGTGCCCGGCGGCGCTGGGGCCGAAGGCTTCGCCGGCCAGCACGGAGACGCCGTGGCGATCCAGCAGCAGGTTGGAGAAATCCTGGGCGGAAAGCCCGGTGGCGCGGATATCCACCATCACGAACATGCCGCCGTCCGGGCGCAGGGCACGCACGCCGACGCAATCGGCGAGGCAGTCGATCACCAGGTCGCGACGCTGGCGGTAGGCCTCGCGCATGGCTTCCAGTTCCGGCAGCTTGGCCTCCAGCGCGGTGCAGGCGGCGTCCTGGATGAAGTCCGGCGAGCCGTAGAGCATGCACAGGGCGAGGTTTTCCAGGTGCGCACAGAGTTCCTGCGGGCCGACCACCCAGCCCACGCGCCAGCCGGTCATAGCGTGGGATTTCGACAGGCTGTTGAGGGTCGCGGTGCGCTCGGCCATGCCCGGCAGGCTGGCGGGGCTGATGTGCTCGCCGTCGAACAGCAGCTCGCTGTAGACCTCATCGGAAATCATCCACAGGTCATGGGTTATGCACAGCTCCGCAAGTTTTTCCCAGGTCGCGCGCGGCAGGCTGGCGCCGGACGGGTTGTGCGGGCTGTTGATGGCGATGGCGCGGGTGCGCGGAGTGATCAGCGCGGCGACGTCCTCGGCCTGCACGCGGAAGCCGTGCTCGGAACGCACCGACACCGGGATGACCTTGGCACCGCAGGCACCGAACACCGCTTCGTAGGTGACGTACATCGGCTCGGCGACGATCACCTCGTCACCCGGGTTGAGCACGCACTGCGCCACGGCATACAGCGCGCACTGGGCGCCGGCCAGCACCACCACTTCATCGGCGGTCACGGCCTGGCCGCTGCGCTGGGTGTGGCGGCGGGCGATGGCTTCGCGCAGCGAGCGCTTGCCGCGCACGTCGGCGTAATGGGTGTTGCCGGCCAGCAGGCTGTCGATGGCCGACTGCACGATGGGCACCGGGGTATCGAAATCCGGGTCGCCCACCGACAGCAGCAGGATGTCATCGCCCTGCTCCATGCGCGCCAGGGCGCGGTAGTGGATGTCCCAGGCGGCGGCGCCGTCGCCGGCGATGCGTTGGGTGAAGTCGGAGTAGCGCATGGTTTGCTTCCTTCCAGGCACCGCAGTCCAGGGACTGCGGCGGGTGCAACGGGCCTACTTGGCGCAGGCGTGTTTCAGCTCGATCAGGGTCACGCCCGGATGGGCGAAGCCGGCGCGCAGGTCACGCTCCAGTTCGTCCAGGCTCTGTGGCTCGCGCATCTCGCAGCCGTAGGCGCGGCCCAGCAGGGCGAAGTCCGGGTTGCGCGGCAGGACGCCGATGGGCTCGATGTCCAGGCCGATCATGTCGTCGCGGATCTGCCCCAGCGCATCGTTGTTCCACAGCAGCACCACCAGCGGGCTGTCCAGCTCCTCGCTGGCGGTGGCCAGTTCCTGCGCGGTGTAGAGGAAGCCGCCGTCGCCGACCAGCACCAGGCCGGGGCGCTCCGGCGCGCCGAACTTGGCACCGATGCCGGCAGGCACGCCGTAGCCGAGGGTGCCGTAGCCGGTGGGGTGCAGCCAGCCGCGCGGCGCCTTGCTCGGGTACAGGTAGTTGGCGGTGTAGGCCAGCTGGGTCATGTCGCTGGCGATGAAGGCGTTGTCCGGCAGGGCCTTGGCGATGCGCTCCAGGATCGACTTGTGGATCAGTTGCAGCGGCGCGTGGCCGCCGTCGATCTGCGCACGCAGCTCGGCGATGCGCGACTGCGCCTTGGCGGCGTCACGGGTAGCACTCGGCAGCGCGGCGAGCAGCGCTTCGGCGGTGGCCTTGGAGTCGCCCAGCAGCGCCACGGCGCTCGGGTAGAAGTCGTTGAACTTGCGCGAATCGACGTCGACGCGGATCACCTCGCCGGTGACCGGCAGGCGGTCGCGCCAGAAGTCGGTGTCGGCCATTTCGGTGCCGATGGCCAGGACCACGTCGGCCTCGGCGATCATGTCCCAACCGGCCTGGGTGCACAGGGTGGCGCCGGCGGACAGCGGCGCTTCCGGAGCCAGCAGGCCCTTGCCGGCGACGCTGGTGAACAGCGGCGCGGCCAGGCGCTCGCTGAGCGCGGCCAGGGCGTCGGCGGCGTGCAGCGCGCCGCCGCCGGCGATGATCATCGGACGCTGGGCGGCCTTGAGTTTATCCACAGCCTGCTGGAGCGCATCGGCGCTGGGCCGGCCACGGCCGGCGCGGCGTACGACTTCGTGGGTCCAGTCGCGGGCGATGGGCGCGGCGAGCACGTCCAGCGGCACGGAGATGTGCACCGGGCGCGGACGCTCGCTGTCGAACACGGCGTAGGCGCGGGCGATCAGTTCGGGCAAATCCTCCGGGCTCAAGGCGACAGCCGAGAACGCGGTGATCGGCGCGGTCATGGCGCGCTGGTCCTGGGTCTCGTGCAGGCAGCCCCAGCCCTTGCCCAGGCTGGCGGTGTGGTTGACGCTGGAAATCACCAGCATCGGGATCGAGTCGGCGTAGGCCTGGCCGATGGCGGTGGCGGCGTTGGTCACGCCGGGGCCGGTGATGATGAAGGCCACGCCCGGCTTGCCGCTGACGCGCGCATAGCCGTCGGCCATGAAGCCGGCGCCCTGTTCGTGACGGGTCAGCACGTGGCGGATGCCGCTGCCGGGCAGGCCACGGTAGAGCTCCAGGGTGTGCACACCGGGAATGCCGAACACGGTGTCGACGCCGTAGTTGGCCAGCAGGCGGACCAGGGCCTGGCCGCCGGTGAGGTTCTTGTTCTCTTGCATGAGGTTGCTCCCCAAGGCTATGGCAGGACCTTGTAGGAGCGAGCTTGCTCGCGAACCAGACCCCGCAGCGGGGGTTCGTTCGCGAGCAAGCTCGCTCCTACAGGCATGACGAAATCATTCGGCGGTACGGATCAGCGCATCCACCGCCACGGCGCCTTCGGCGTCCGCCAGCAGCGGGTTCACGTCCAGCTCCAGCAGGCTGTCCACGTGCTCGCAGGCGTAGTCGGCGACGGCGCGGATGGCTTCCACCAGGGCGTCCAGCTTCACCGCCGGGCGGCCGCGGAAGCCGGTGAGCAGCGGCGCGCTGCGCAGGCTCAGCAGGGCATCGCGGATGGCCGCGTCGGTGGTCGGCAGCAGCAGGCTGCGGCTGTCCTTGAGCAGCTCGACGAGGATGCCGCCGGCGCCCAGCACCAGCGCCAGGCCGAAGCCGTTCTCGCGCTTGATGCCGACGATCAGCTCGGCCAGCGGCGGGTTGGCCATGCGCTCCAGCAGCACCTGGTCGAAGGGCACACCCGGCGCGTGGCGGGCGATGTTCTCGCGCATGTCGAACAGCGCGGCTTCCAGCGCCGCCTCGTTGCGCAGGTTGAGCGCCACGCCGCCGGCCTCGGTCTTGTGCGGCAGCTGCGCACTGACCACTTTCAGCGCCAGCGGGAAGCCGACGTCGGCGGCCGCTTCGCGGGCCTGGGTCGGGGTGCTCAGCGCGGCGCGTGGCAGCGGCAGGCCGAAGGGTCTCAGCGCCTGCTTGGAATTCCATTCGTCCAGCAGCCGGCCTTCGCCGTCGATGGCCTGCGGGCAGAGAGGCACCAGCGCGGCCTCGCCACGGGCCAGCAGCGCATCGCGACACTGGCGGTAATGGGCGATCCGGCCCCAGGCGGCGAGGCCGTCTTCCACACCTTGCAGCGCGGCGACGCCGTGGGAGTGCAGCAGTTCGCGGGCATGCTTGGGCAGCAGTTCCGGCAGCGCGGAGGCGATGAAGCCGACCTTGCCGTGGCGCTCCAGTGCAGCGCAGTACAGCTCCAGCAGCAGGTCGCACTGCGGGCGCTCGCCGGTCTCTTCACCGGGGTAATCCAGCACCAGCAGGGCGGCATCGGCATCGGTCTGCAGCGCGCTGTCGAGCATGCGCTGCAGTGCCGGGCCGTCGCCCCAGATGGCGGTGGTGAAGTCCAGCGGGTTGGCGATATTGGCGTAGTCCGGCAGCACCTCGGCCAGTTCGGCGCGCTGCGCATCGACCAGCTTCGGCAGGCTCAGGCCGTTGCGCTCGGCGTAGTCGGCAATCAGCCCGGCGTCGCCGCCGGAGCAGGCCAGCGCGGCCAGCGACGGACCGGCCGGCAGGTTGCCGCAGGCGGCCGCCTTGAGGGTTTCGATAAAGCTCACCGGGCCACTGACGCGGATCACCCCGAGGCGGTCGAACAGCGCGTCGTACAGCGCGTCGGAGCCGGCCAGGGAGCTGGTGTGGCTGAGCGCGAGTTCCGCGCCGATCTCGGAAACGCCGGTCTTCAGCGCGATCACCGGGATGCCTTTCTGCAGCGCCTTGAAGGCCGCGCGGGCGAAGCCGGGGACGTTCTTCAAACCTTCCAGGTGCAGGCCGAGGGCGGTGACGCGCGGCTCGTCGAGCAGCACGTCCATCAGTTCGGCCACGCCCAGTTGCGCCTGGTTGCCCACCGAGGCCATGTAGGCGATGGGCAGCGAGCGGTCGCTCATGGACAGGTTGTAGGCGAAGTTGCCGCTCTGGGTCAGCACCGCCACGCCCTTCTCCACCAGGTGTCCGCCGTGGGCCACCGGCCACAGCGCGGAGCCGTGCAGGTAGTCGAGCAGGCCGTAGCAGTTCGGGCCGAGCAACGCCATATCGCCGGCGCTGGCGAGCAGGCGGCGCTGCAGGGCTTCGCCCTCGGCGCCAGTCTCGGCGAAGCCGGACGCGTAGCAGATGGCGCCGCCGGCGTCCCTGGCAGCCAGTTCGGCGACGGCCTGCAGGGTCAGGTCACGGTTGGTGGCGACGAACACCGCATCCGGCCCTTCGGGCAGCTCGGCAATACTGCGTACGCAGGGCACGCCTTCGAGTTCGTCGTATTGCGGGTTGACCAGCCACATCGCACCCGGGAAGCCGCCTTCGGCGCAGCGCTTGAGCGCGCGCGCCATGCTGCGACCGCCAATGAAGGCCAGGTTCCGGGGCGCCAGCAGGCGCTGGAGGTTTTCGCGTTTCATCGCACGGGCCTCAACGCAGCAGCGGACGCAGCAGTTCGCGGGAAATGATGTGGCGCTGGATTTCCGAGGTGCCTTCCCAGATGCGCTCGATGCGCGCGTTGCGCCAGATGCGTTCCACCGGGCCTTCGTCCATCAGGCCCATGCCGCCGAAGATCTGCACGGTCTCGTCGGCGACCTTGCCCAGCACCTCGCTGGCGAACAGCTTGGCCATGCCGGCCTCGCCGTCGGTCATGCTGCCGCGATCCATCTTCCAGGCGGTGTGCAGGGTCATCAGCTCGGCGGCGCGAATCTGCGTGGCCATGTCGGCGAGCTTGAAGGAGATGCCCTGGTAGCTGCCGATGGCCGCGCCGAACTGCTTGCGGTCGGCCGACCATTGCAGCGCCAGGTCCAGCGCGCGCTGCGCCTGGCCGACGCAGTTGGCGGCGACCATCACGCGGCCGGCGGTGAGCCAGGCGTTGGCCACTTCCCAGCCCTTGTCGACTTCGCCGAGGACCTGGGAAGCCGGTACGCGGCAGTCGTCGAAGAAGATTTCGTAGGTGTGATAGCCCTTGTTGCTCACGCATTTCGGGCCACGGCGTACGGTCATGCCGGCGGTGCCCTTGTCCACCAGGAAGGCGGTCACGGCGTTGCGCTTCTTGCCGTTGCGCTCGAAGGTGTCGGTCACCGCGAAGACGATGGCGAAGTCGGCGTGGCCGGCGTGGCTGATGAAGTGCTTGGCGCCGTTGATCACGAAGTCCTCGCCGTCACGCACGGCGCGGGTCTTGATCGAGTTGGCGTCGGAACCGGCGCCCGGCTCGGTGAGGGCGAAGCAGTCGATCTTCTCGCCCTGCACCACCGGCAGCAGGTAGTCCTGGACCTGCTGGCCCTTGCACGCCATGAGGATCTTCGAGGGCCGTGCGACGAACACGTGCAGCGCCCAGGAGACCTTGGACAGCTCGCGCTCGACCAGCGCCTGGGACAGGTAGTCCAGGCCGCCGCCGCCGACTTCCTCGGGCATGTTGAAGGCGTAGAAGCCGGCCGCCAGGGCCTTGCCGCGAATCTGCGCGGCCAGCTCCGGGGACACCGCGTCGGCGCGGTCCACTTCTTCCTCGTAGGGCAGCAGCTCTTTCTCGACGAAAGCCTTGACCGCCTCGACGAGCATTTCCTGTTCCTGGGTCAGTTGGAAATCCATCACATCACCTGCAGCCGTCAGCGGCCTTTGAATTGGGGGGAGCGTTTCTCGGCCACGGCGCGCAGCGCCTCGGCGGCATCTTCACTGCGGCCACAGAGCAGCCCGGCGGCCTGTTCGGCCTCCAGTTGCTGGGCCAGGGTGCGGGCGGCGCCGTCGCGCGTCAGGCGCTTGGTCTGGGCGAAGGCGAAGGTCGGGCCGGCAGCCAGGCGCGCGGCGAATTCGCCGACCTGGGCCTGCAGCTGATCGTCGGCGACCACTTCGCCGACCAGGCCGGCATTCAGTGCGCGCTCGGCGTTCCACAGCTCGTCGAGGAACAGCAGGCGCTTGGCCGCTTCGCTACCGATCAGACGCGGCAGGTGCCAGCTGGCGCCGGCGTCCGGGCAGTAGGCCATGCCGGTGTAGCCGGCCTTGAAGCGCGCGGAGGCGCCAGCGATGCGGAAGTCGCAGCACAGGGTCAGGTCCATCCCGGCGCCGACGGCGGTGCCGTTGACGGCGGCGATGGTCGGCTTGTCCAGGCCGTGCAGGCGACGCATCAGGGCGTGAGCGGTTTCGGTCCAGCCGTAGGTTTCCAGCTCGCCACGGGCTTCGGCCTCGGCCCATTCGGCGAGGTCGGCACCGGCGCAGAAGCTGCGGCCTTCGCCGCTGAGCACGATGACGCGCACGGCCTCGTCGACTTCATAGGCGTCGAGCAGGGCCAGCAGGCTCCTGAGCGTGGGGACGTCGAGCGCGTTGCGCTGCTCGGGGCGGTTCAGGGTGATCCAGGCGATACCGTCCTGGACCCGGCTGAGCGGGGATGGCTGAGTCATGCTGCCCTCGTTCTTGTAGTCGATTGTGTTGAGGCGTTGGGCCAATACTAAACAAGTGTTCAGCAAGACGGCAATCCACCCGAAAGGGTGGCTTGTAACGGCCTGCGGACAAGCGGGAACGCCGCGCGGCGCGGGGGCTGCCGGAGTTCGGAGGGCAATCGGGGGAGCGCTTGTTACAACTTCGAACAATCGCGGAGGACGGCGCGGCGAAGGGGCACCGCGCGGGGTCAGTCCTGGCTGTGCACCACGACCAGCAGTTCGGCCTGCTCGTCGCCCAGGGAGCGCAGGCGGTGCGGTTTCTGCGCGTTAAAGTGCAGCGCGTCGCCGGTTTCCAGGGTCAGACGTTCGGACATGAAGTCCACCTCCACCCGTCCCCGGTGGACGAAGATGAACTCCTCGCCCAGGTGTTCCTTGAAGGCCGAGTGGCTGAAGTCGGCCGGCGGATAGACGATGAACGGCAATAGCGCGCGGTCGCCGATCTGCCGGGCCAGCGACGCATAGGTCGGGCCTTCGTCGTCGCGCGCCAGCGACTGGCGCTCGCCGCTGCGCACCAGGCTGTAGCCCTCGGCGGAGCCGCTTTCCTCGGCGAACAGTTCTTCCACCTGGACATTGAGCGCCTTCGACAGCTTGAGCGCCGTGGCAATCGACGGTGTGCTCAGGCCGCGCTCGACCTTGGACAGGTAGCTCTTGGTCATGCCGGTCTTCTCGGCCAGCGTCTCCAGGGTGATCCCCAGTTTCTTTCTCAGCAATTTCAATCGCATGGACATGCAGAACGCCCCTTGGCGTCGGTGCGGAAACTTTTCTCTTGCTAATGACAAATTGTGTCATTTAGCTTGATCTGTGTCATTGCAACGTAACCGAAATGACCGCGAGCCCCACTCGCGTCCACCCCGAACAGAGGAAGACTCTCATGGCAACTACCATGCACCTCCCCAAGAACCAGCTGATCCAGCACGCCGAACGACAGATGCAGGCCAGCCTGTCGGATAATACGTGGACTGCCCGGCAAAAACTGGCCCTGACCTGCCGGATTCTCTTCGACGGCGGCCACGACTCCGGCCTGGCCGGGCAGATCACCTGTCGCGCGGAACAGCCCGACACCTACTACACCCAGCGCCTGGGGCTGGGCTTCGACGAGATTTCCGCAGGCAACCTGCTGCTGGTCGACGAAGACCTCAAGGTGCTCCAGGGCCAGGGCATGGCCAACCCGGCCAACCGCTTCCACAGCTGGGTGTACCGCGCCCGCCCGGACGTCAACTGCATCATCCACACCCACCCGCTGCACGCCGCCACGCTGTCGATGCTGGAAGTGCCGCTGGCAGTGTCGCACATGGACCTCTGCCCGCTGTTCGACGACTGCGCCTTCCTCAAGGACTGGCCGGGCGTGCCGGTGGGCAACGAGGAAGGCGAGATCATCTCCGCCGCCCTGGGTGACAAGCGCGCCATCCTGCTCTCCCACCACGGCCTGCTGGTAACCGGTTCGAGCATCGAGGAAGCCTGCGTGGTGGCGATGCTGTTCGAGCGCGCCGCGAAGATGCAGTTGCTGGCGATGGCCGCCGGCGAGATCAAGCCGATTCCGCCGGCGTTGGGCAAGGAAGCGCACGACTGGATCTCCACGCCCAAGCGCCACGGCGCCGCCTTCAGCTACTACGCCCGGCGCAGCCTGCGCGAGCACGGCGAATGCCTGAGCTGACCGGCCTCCCACTCCGATAACTACAACGCCACTTATCCATAAGTGCCCCAGGTGCAACCATGTCCTCAACCACCCTCCACGGCATCATCGGCTATACCATCACTCCCTTCGGCCCCGACGGCGCGCTCGACCTGCCGGCGCTCGGCCGTTCCATCGAACGACTGCTCGCCGGCGGCGTGCATGCCATCGCCCCGCTGGGCAGTACCGGCGAAGGCGCCTACCTCAGCGACCCGGAATGGGACGCGGTGGTGGAGTTCAGCCTGAAGACCATCGCCGGCCGCATCCCCACCATCGTCAGCGTGTCCGACCTGACCACCGCCCGCACGGTGCGCCGCGCGCGTTTTGCCGAACGCCTCGGCGCCACCGCGGTGATGGTGCTGCCGGTGTCCTACTGGAAGCTCAACGAAGAGGAAATCCTCGCCCACTACCGCGCGGTCGGCGAGGCGATCGGTATTCCGGTGATGCTCTACAACAACCCCGGCACCAGCGGTACCGACCTGCCGGTGGAGCTGATCCTGCGGATCGTCAATGAAGTGGAGAACGTCACGATGGTCAAGGAGAGCACCGGCGACATCCAGCGCATGCACCGCCTGCGCCTGCTCTCGGGCGGCCAGGTGGCGTTCTACAACGGCTGCAACCCGCTGGCGCTGGAAGCGCTGGTGGCCGGGGCGAAAGGCTGGTGCACGGCGGCGCCGAACCTCATCCCGCAGCACAACCGCACGTTGTACGAAGCGGTACAGGAAGGACGCATGGAGGATGCGCGGGAGTCGTTCTATCGCCAGTTGGCGGTGCTGGACTACATCACCCGCCGCGGCCTGCCGACCACCATCAAGGCCGGGTTGCGCATGGCCGGCCTGGAGGTTGGCGTACCACGCCTGCCGTTGCAGGAACTGGACGGCGACGGCCAGCGCTATCTGCAGGGACTGCTGACAGCGCTGCAATGAGGCATGACTGCCCCGCCCGCGCCGGCCGCGGGCGGGGCCCTTCTCCATTCAGCCCACGCTCAACGCCGCCTCGTTGACCACCTGCGGCCGCTTGCGCTTGAGCACGTAGTAGGCCAGGTAGCAGGCCGCCATGAAGCCGAAGCCCCAGTACAGCGACGGACGCTGGGTCGGGTCCATCGCCAGGAACACGAACAGCGAGCAGCAGATCGCGATGCACGCCAGCGGAATCAGCGGGAACAAGGGAGCGGCGTACTTCAGGTCGGCCACGCTGCCGCCCTTGGCCATGTGCTCGCGGCGGAAGCGGTACTGGGCGTAGGCGATGACGATCCAGGTGACGGTGCCGGACATCCCGCTCACCGCCATCAGCACCATGAACAGGGTGTCGGCGGCGACGATGCTGGTGAGCAGCGAGAGCAGGGCGAACGCCAGGCTGATCAGCAGCGCGTAGAGCGGCACGCCACGGGCACTGAGCCTGGACAGACCGCGCGGCGCCATGCCGGTCTTGGACATGGCCCAGAGGATGCGGGTGGAGGCGTACAGGCCCGAGTTACCCACCGAGAGAATCGCGGTGAGGATCACGAAGTTCATCAGGTCGGCGGCGTAGGGAATGCCGACCATGTCGAACACCTGCACGAAGGGGCTTTCCATCAGCCCGGCCTGCTTCCACGGCACGATGCAGGACAGCACGACGATCGCCAGCACATAGAAGATCAGCACGCGGAACACCACGTTGCGCACGGCGCGCGGGATGCTCTTCTCCGGCTGGTCGGTTTCGCCGGCGGCGACACCCATGATCTCGCAGCCCTGGAAGGCGTAGACCACCGTCATCATCACCGCGAACACGGCGGACAGGCCGTTGGGGAACAGGCCATCGCTGACCAGGTTGGACAGCCCCGGTGCAGCGGCGCCGCTATTGAGCGGAATGGCACCGAAGATCACCAGCACGCCGACCACGATGAAGCCCAGGATGGCCGCGACCTTGATCCCGGAAAACCAGTACTCGGCCTCGCCGAAGGCGCGGGTGGCCAGGGCGTTGAGGGAGAACAGCACGACCACGAAGAAGCCCGACCAGAGCCAGATCGGCACCTCGGGGAACCAGCGGGTCATCAGCATGCCGGCGGCGGTGAATTCCAGGCCGACGGTGGAGGCCCAGCTCATCCAGTAGACCCAGCCGATCATGAACCCGGTGGCCGGACCGATGAAGCGCGTGGCGTGGGCCTGGAAGGAGCCGGAGACCGGCATCTGCACCGACAGCTCGCCCAGGCAGACCATCACCAGGTACATCAAGAGGCCCGCGACCAGGTAGGCGAGGATGGCGCCCATCGGGCCGCCGGAGCCAATGGTGACGCCCGAGCCCATGAACAGGCCGGTGCCGATCACGCCGCCCAGCGACAGCATGAAGATGTGGCGGCTCTTCAGCGCGCGGGTGAGCTGGATCTTCTCGCCGCTGCCGGCGTGATGGGTCTCAGACATGGCGCACCTCCAGGGAACGGCGGGCGCGGCTGAGCGGAACTCTACGTTGGATCATTATTGTTATCTCCAATCAATCAGAGGCCGTGGCTCGGGCACGGATGCCACCGGATTATTGGAAGGCGATGTAAGACCCCGTTGTTCGAGTGGATCGAAGTTGTAGAAAGATGTAAGGATTTTGTGCAGGGCGCATGGGACGGGTCTTTCAGGGGACGATCTTGTAGAAGCGAGCTTGCTCGCGAACAGGATTGGCCGGCGGTGACGGAGTTGGGCGGAGTTCGCGAGCAAGCTCGCTCCTACAGAGAACGCGCCTGGGCGCCCTGCAGAAGCTCGAACGTCACCGCCCTCTCCCGTTCCAACCGCTCCGCCCAGTCACCGCGCACCGAGCCCGCCAGCGCCGCCTCCTCCAGCTCGCCGAGGCAATCCCCCAACCCGCGCAGCCCCATCGACCGGCAACTCCCCGCCAGCCGGTGCGCGAAGCTCGCCGCTTCAACGGCATCCTCCTGGTGCAGGGCATCCAGCAACAGCGGCCACTGCTCGGCGAGCAACGTCCACAGACTGGCGAGCAACTCGTTCAGCTTGTGCTCACCCAGCAACCGGCGATGGGTTTCCAGTACCCGCCGATCCAGCGGGCCGTTATCCACGGCCGCCAGTGGCAGGGCGGCAGACACGCCGGCCAGCGCGCGGCGCAGGTCGTCCAGGCGCAGCGGCTTGCCCAGCACGCCCTGCATGCCGGCCTCGAAATAGCGGCGGACCATCCCCGGCTGCACGCTGGCGGTGAAGGCGTGGATCGGCGTGGTGGCGTTGAGGCCGCCGGCTTGCGCGCGAATCGCCCGGCACAGGTCGAGACCGGTCATGCCCGGCAGATGCATGTCCAGCAGGATCAGGTCGAAGCGCCGCGCGGCGGTGAGCGCCAGCGCGGGTTCCGCGTCGTCGGCAAGCTGGACTCGGTGGCCGTCGCGCTCCAGCAGCGCCTGGGCGACCTCGCGGTTGAGGGCGACGTCTTCCACCACCAGCACCTCTCGCGATGGCGCCAGCCCGGCGGAAACCTCGGACTGCGGCAGCACGCCCGGCATCAGCGCGATCTCGAACCAGAAGGTGCTGCCCTCGCCTTCCAGGCTTTCCACGCCGATCTCGCCGCCCATCGCCTCCACCAGGCGCTTGCTGATCGCCAGTCCCAGCCCGGTGCCGCCGTAGCGTCGTGCCACTTCGTCGCTGGCCTGGGTGAAGCGCTGGAAAATCTTTTCCTGCTGCTCGGCGGAGATACCGATGCCGTCGTCGATCACCGCGAAGCGCAGGCGCTGCCCGGCCTCGCCGCGCTCCAGCAGCGTCACCTCCAGCAGTACCTCGCCCTCCTCGGTGAACTTCACCGCGTTGGCCAGCAGGTTGCTCAGCACCTGGCGCAGGAACTGTTCCGCGCCCCGGCAGGGGTCCTGCACTTGCGGATCCACGCGCAAGCGCAGGCAGAGGCCGCTGTCGGCGGCGCGCGGCTCCAGCAGGGTCACCACGTCGTCGAGCAGGCGGCGCAGGGAAAAGTCCACCGGCTCCGGCTGGCTGGCGCCGTCCTCCAGCTTGGCGAAGTGCAGCACCTCGTTGAGGATCGCCAGCAGCCCTTCGCCGGCGGTGGACAGCGCCTGCAGCCGGCGCCGGTCCTGCTCGCCCAGAGGCGCGGCACGCAGCAGCTCGGCCATGCCGAGGATGCCGTTGAGCGGCGTACGGATTTCGTGGCTCATGGTGGCAAGGAAGCGGCTCTTGGCGCGGTTGGCCTCCTCCGCTTCCTCCTTGGCGCGGCGCAGGCTGGCGGTGCGCCGCTCGACGCGCTGCTGCAGCTCGTCGCGCTTGCTCTGCAATGCGGCGCGATCGGCCTCGCGGCGCCGCAGCTCCGCGCGCAGGGCGCGGCGCAAGTCGTCGAGCGCGTCGGCGACGGTGTCGATCTCATCCTCCTTGCGCCCCTTGTGCAGTGCCAGTTCGGTCTGCAGATCGCCGCCGGTGAGGCCCCGGACGAAGTCGGCCATGACGCGCAGGTGGCGGGTGACCAGGCTGTGGAACAGCCAGCTCAGCGCCACCGCCAGGCCGCAGAGGAACACCCCCATCCACAACAGGCTGGCCAGCCCACCGTGGAGCAGGCGCAGGTAGACGGCACCGAGGTCGATGCTGACTTCCAGCTCGCCCAGTTCGCGGCGCTCGCCGTCCGGCGGCTGGAAGGCCAGGGCGTAGCGCTCGACGCGGAACGGCCCACGCTTGTCGTCGGCGTCCTGCACCAGGTTGAAGTCGGCGCTGCGCAGGCGCACCTGGGCAATGTCGGGGAAGTCGGCCAGGCCGTGCAACTGCACGTTGAGCTGCTCCTGGTTGAGGTCCCACAGGCTGCGCTCGAAGCTGGCCAGGTAGCCGACGCGGATCAGCTCCAGGCGCGTGTCGATGTCGCGCATCTCGCGGCGGTATTCGAAGTACAGCTGCACCGCGCTGGCCAGCACGGTGAAGCACAGGCTGAACAGCAGCACCCGCAGCAGCAGGCGCCGGGCCAGGCCGCCGGGCAGCTTCAACGCGGCACCCCGTCGCCGGCGAGCATGGCGCGGTAGTCGTGCTCGCTCTGCTGCAGCCAGCGAGCGACGCTGCCGTCGTCCACGCGTTTCTTCAGCACGGCATCGATCTCCTCCATTCGCGCGGCCAGCGGCGAATGGCGGGAGACGGCGATGCGCAGGTAATCCACGGTCAGCGGCCGGGGCAGCGCGGCAATGTCCTGGCCGCCGGCCAACTGCTCGACGAACAGCGAGCCGGTGCGCCGCTCGTGGGCGATGAAGTCGATGCGCTGGCGGATCAGCTTACCGAAGTTCTGCCGGCTGTCGGAGACCCATTCGACGTTGCCGTGCTCGGCGACGAAACGGTCGAACTCCGCCCCGTAGCTCTCGCCGAACAGCAGCCCGCCACGGTAATTGGCGAGGTCGCCCAGCTGGTCGAAACGCACCGGCTTGCGGCGGTTGTAGAAGATCGCCACTTCCTCGCGCAACACCGGCACGCGGGAGAACAGCAGACCATCGTCGCGCTGCGGGGTCTGGTAGGCGAGCACCACGTCGACGCGACCCTCGGCGGCATCCAGCAGGCAGCGCTTCCAGTTGCCCAGCACCACGGTCTGCACCTCATAGCCCAGCTCGCCGAGCACGCTGCGTACGGTCTGCGGCGCCAGCCCGCGCACTTCATGGCCGTCGCTCCAGGAAATGGGCGGATAGACGGGATAGTCGCAGTAACGGATCGGCGGCGCGGCGCTGGCGCCCGCTGCCAGCAACGGCAGCACCAGGCACAGCGGGGCCAGCCAGCGCATGGCTCAGGCGTCGACGGGCGTGGCGGTGAACAGGTAGCCGGCGCCGTGAATGGTGATGATCAGCTCGGGCTCGGCCGGGTCGTCGCGCAGCTTGCGGCGCAGGCGACCGACCAGCACGTCGATGGAGCGGTCGTTGGGCAGCCACTCGCGGTTGCGGATCTGGTCCATCAGCTGGTCGCGGCTCAGGGTGTGGCCGGTGTTGCGCAGGAACACGCAGAGCAGCTGGAACTCGCCGTGGGTCAGCGGGGTTTCGCTGCCGTCGCGGTCGACCAGGCGGCGGCGGTCGGGGTCGAGCGTCCAGCGGGCGAAACGCTTGTGGTTCTGCCGCGCCGGCTGGGCGGCGGAGCCCTGGCGGGCGTGGCGCACGCGGCGGATCAGGTTCTTCGCGCGGGACACCAGTTCGCGCGGGTTGAGCGGCTTGATCACGTAGTCGTCGGCGCCGCATTCCAGGCCGACGATGCGGTCGATGTCGTCGTTGCGCCCGGTGATCAGGATGATGCCGACCTCCGAGCGCACCCGCAGTTCGCGGGTCAGGGTCAGGCCGTCCTTGCCGGGCAGGCGGATGTCGAGCATCACCAGGTCGATGGGCTGATCGGCCTGCTCGGCTTCGGCGAGGCTTGCCTCGGCCTGTTCGGCGGTGCCGGCGCAAAGCACGTCGTAGCCTTCCTCGCCGAGGTAGGCCTGGAGGAGCTCGCGAACCACCGGATCGTCGTCGACGATCAGTACACGGGAAGTCATCGCAATACCCTGCTGACGCCACCGCTCGGAGGCGGGGCATTCTTGTTATTAGTCTAGAGAGCTCTGTAGGACCGGTCCTACGGTCGCAGCAGGTTACCGGTCGCTGAACAATCGATCAACAGCCCGCTGCCGCGCGGCTGAAGCGTTGCCGGCCGCCCTGTTGCAGGCCATCCACCCACGCCTCGCAGATCTGCACGCCCTGCTCCGGGGTGAAGGTATTGGGATTCAGACCGGACTCCAGCCACAACCCATCGAGCAAGGCGCTGAGGGCGATGGCGGCAAGATCGGCGTCGAAATCGGCCCAGCCCTGCTCCTTCGCCAGCGCGTTCAGCGCCTGCGCCAGCAACGCACGGTACTCGCCGTAGGAATGGTCGTGCGCCTTGTTGATTTCCTCGGCGGTCTTCACCGCGCCCCAGAACGCCAGCCAGGCATCCAGCAGCTGCGGGTCGAGCAGCTCGGCGGAGAACGACGCGCGGAAGAACGCCGAGAGTCGCGCACGGGCATCCGGCGCCGCCTCGGCGATGGCGTCGCGCAGGAGCTGCATCACCCGCCCGGTGACGGTCAGGTAGGCCTCGGCCACCAGTTCGTCCTTACCCGAGTAGTGATGGTTGATCAGCCCCACCGAGACCCCGGCCTCGGCGCAGATCTTGCGGATCGATGCCCCCTGGAAGCCGTGGCGCTTCAGGCACGCGAGGGTGGCCTCGATCAGCAGCGCCTTGCGCTGTTCGGGCTCCAGTCGGGAAAAGCGGACTTCCTGGTTCATTCCTGTGATTCCGGGTGGGGGATGGGGAGAATCTGAACGATTGTTCGACAAGATACCAGCCCCAGGTCTGCCGTCGTTTCGATGTGGGCGTTGTAACGGTAACCGACCCTACCTACCCGTTCGGGGAATGGTCCGCCAACCGGGGCTGGCCGAGAGTGACCCCATCAGCGAACACAACAACAACAGGTGGACTGACATGCAGAAAACCCTCGCTGCGGTACTCGGCGCGGCACTGGCGACCTTGCCGGCGCTGGGCTACGGGGAAGACAGCAGTAGCGCCAATACGCTGCGACTGTACAACTGGACCGACTACATCGGCGAGCACACCATCGCCGATTTCGAGAAGGCCACCGGGATCAAGGTGGTCTACGACACCTTCGACTCCTACGAAACCGTGCAGGGCAAGCTGATGCCCGGCCGCTCCGGCTACGACCTGGTGGTGCTCAACGCCGCCCTGGTGCCGCCGCTGCTCAAGGCGGGCGTATTCCAGCCGCTGGACAAGTCCAAATTGCCCAGCTGGAACAACCTCGATGCGGAGGTGCTCGAGCACCTGGAGCACTACGATCCGGGCGTGAAGTACTCGGCGCCCTACACCTGGGGCAGCAACGGCATCACCTACAACGTCGACAAGATCAAGCAGCGCATGCCGGACGCGCCCATCGGCTCGCTGGCGATGCTGTTCGATCCGAAGATCGTGTCGAAATTCGCCGATTGCGGGGTGACCATCATCGATTCGCCCACCGACGTGATCCCGTTGGCCCTGGCCTACCTCAAGCGCGACCCCAACAGCGCCGCGCCCGAGGACCTGAAGGCCGCCCAGGACCTGCTGCAATCGATCCGCCCGTACATCCGCAAGTTCGACTCCACCAGCTACCTGAACGGCCTGGCCAACGGCGACCAGTGCATGGCGATGACCTGGTCCGGCGACTACGCCACCGCCCAGGCCCGCGCCGACGAAGCCGGGGCCAAGGTCAAGCTGGGCTACTTCGTGCCCAAGGAAGGCTCGCTGATCTGGTTCGACGACTTCTACATCCCGGCCGACGCGCCGCACGTGGCCAACGCCCACACGTTCATCGAATACATGCTGCAGCCCAAGGTGGCCGCCGGCGTCGCCGACTACATCCGCTACGCCTCCAGCAACGCCGCCGCCACCCCGCTGCTGGCCGCCGAAGTGCGCAACGACCCGGCGATCTACCCCGACGCCGAGACCCGCGCCCGGCTGTTCACCCAGAAAGTGCAGACCCCCAAGGCGACCCGCCTGATCACCCGTACCTGGAACGCGGTGAAGACCGGGACCTGATGGATCGCCAACCACCCGCCCCGGCCTGAGCGCCGGGGCACGGGGAGAAGGCTCTCCCCAGGACGAATAACCGGAATACCGAGGTAAAGCAGATGACCACCCCAACCCCAGCCTTCTTCGCCCAGTTCAACGACGAGCAGCTGGTCGCCGCCGACAAAGCCCACTACATGCACGGCTACCACGTGTTCGACGATCACCGGGTCAACGGTGCGCTGAACATCGCCGCCGGCGAGGGCGCCTACATCTACGACACCCAGGGCAATCGCTACCTGGACGCCGTGGGCGGCATGTGGTGCACGAACATCGGCCTGGGCCGCGCGGAAATGGCCGATGCCATCGCCGAGCAGGTACGCAAGCTGGCCTACTCCAACCCCTTCTGCGACATGGCCAACGTCACCGCCATCCAGCTCTGCGAGAAACTCGCCGAACTGGCGCCGGGCGACCTCGACCATGTGTTCCTCACCACCGGCGGCTCCACCGCCGTGGACACCGCCTACCGCCTGATCCAGTACTACCAGAACTGCCGCGGCAAGCATGAGAAGAAGCACATCATCAGCCGGGTCAACGCCTACCACGGCTCGACCTTCCTCACCATGTCGCTGGGCGGCAAGGTCGCCGACCACCCGGCCGAGTTCGACTTCCTCAAGGACGTCATCCACCACATTTCCTGCCCCAACCCGTACCGCGCGCCGGAAGGGATGACCGAGGGCGACTTCCTCGAATTCCTGGTCAAGGAATTCGAAGACAAGATCCTCGAGCTGGGCCAGGACAAGGTCGCCGCCTTCTTCGCCGAGCCGATCATGGGCTCGGGCGGCGTGATCATCCCGCCCAAGGGCTACCACCAGCGCATGTGGCAGGTCTGCCAGAAGTACGATGTGCTCTACGTCGCCGACGAGGTGGTGACGTCCTTCGGCCGCCTCGGCGCCTTCTTCGCCTCCGAAGACGTGTTCGGCATGCAGCCGGACATCATCACCACCGCCAAGGGCCTGACCTCCGGCTACCTGCCGCTGGGCGCGTGCATCTTCTCCGAGCGCATCTGGCAGGTGATCGGCGAGGCCGACCAGGGCCGCTGCTTCGCCCACGGCTTCACCTACAGCGGGCACCCGGTGAGCTGCGTCTCGGCGCTGAAGAACATCGAGATCATCGAGCGCGAGAATCTGCTGGAGCACGTGAAGGACGTCGGTGGCTACCTGGAGCAGCGCCTGCAGGAACTGGCCGACCTCCCGCTGGTGGGCAGCGTGCGTTGCCAGAAGCTGATGGCCTGCGTCGAGTTCGTCGCCGACAAGCGCAGCAAGGTGCTCTTCCCCGAGGAGCTGAACATCGGCGAGAAGATCCACCTGCGCGCCCAGGCCAAGGGCCTGCTGGTGCGGCCGATCGTGCACCTGAACGTGATGTCGCCGCCGCTGACCATCACCCGCGAGCAGGTCGACGAGATCGTCGACACCCTGCGTGAGTCGATCCTCGAGGCCGCCGAAGACCTCAAGCGCAGCGGTGATTACGCGGGGCACTGATGATCGATCCGAAAACCTGTTTACGATCTCGCGAGCTAGAGCAGAACAAGGCGAAATCGGTTGAGGGAGCGGAGTCTAC
Source organism: Pseudomonas sp. MT3 (assembly GCF_054720805.1). NCBI lineage: Bacteria > Pseudomonadati > Pseudomonadota > Gammaproteobacteria > Pseudomonadales > Pseudomonadaceae > Pseudomonas > Pseudomonas sp. MT3. Next base: position 11,042 of record NZ_JBTVPY010000026.1, on the reverse strand, counting down.
GCGCAGTAAATGAGCATCCCGAAACCGATTTCAACGCAGTTATGCCGACGCGCAGCAGATTGGAAACAGGTTCTGAGGATTTTGCCTACATCCAGGCAGCCCTTTAGACTGCCGGACATGAGCGAATCCCAGGCGCTGAGCGAAACCTCCGACGCACCGGCCCTGCATGCCTGGCATGCGGGGCTGGCGCGCGCCCTGGCCAGCGTCGGCGAAATCGTCTTCGTCGAACGCCTGGCCGACGCCCTGGGCTGCCTGGTGCCGGTGGAGTCGCTGATGCTCGGCCTGGAGCAGCGCGGCCAGCCGCCGCAGCCGCTGTACCAGCGCGGCATCGCCCCGGCGCACCACGAGGCGCTGATCGACCGCTACTACGCCCGCGGCTACCTGCTCGACCCCTTCTGCCTGGCGATGGAAGCCGGCCTCACCGAAGGCTTCTACCCGCTGGCCGACATCGCCCCGGACGACTTCTTCGCCAGCGAGTACTACAAGACCTACTACCTGCGCTGCGGCTGCACCGAGGACTGCCACTTCATCGTCGACCTCGGCGAGCAACGCAAGGTCTCCCTGTGCCTGTACCAGGGCCACAGCGGCGCGCGTTTCAGCGCCACCCAACTGGACCTGCTGGCCGGCGCGCTGCCGCTGGTGCGCGAACTGATCCGCCAGTTCGAGCGCAACGGCGGCCTCGACCTGCTGCTCGCCGGGCGTGGTGACAGTAGTGCGCACGTCGCCCAGGCGCCGTTGAACCGGCACATCCGCGCCGCCTTCATGAACTTCGGCGCCGACCTCCTGACCGAGCGCGAACGGGAAATCGCCCACCTGCTGCTGCGCGGCCACTCGGTGAAATCCAGCGCGCGGGTGCTGGACATCTCGCCGGAAACCGTGCGCATGCACCGCAAGCACCTCTACACAAAGCTCGAAATCAATTCCCAGGCGGAGCTGTTCTCGCTGTTCATCGACTGGCTGACCGGCGGTGCCAGCGCGGCCTGAAGCTGCTCTACCCCATCCTGCGGCCCTGGCTCGCCGACAAGCTGTGCTGTTGTAGGAGCGAGCTTGCTCGCGAACCGGGCGGACACGGAGTAAAGCGATTCGCGAGCAAGCTCGCTCCTACGAGAAGCCCAAGCGCCAATGCGGCGCCGACCCGGAAAATCTGCCAACCTATGGCCTTTCCCGCTGTCTGACCCGTGCCCACACCACCCGGAGAGCTCCCGATGCGCCGCTGGCTACCCGCCCTGCTACTGGCCGCCGCCCTGCCGCTGCACGCCGCCGAATCCAAACCCACCTACGGCCCGGAACTGGAGCGCTTCAACTACGCCTATCCGGTCGGCCACTACAGCTTCGCGTCCCAGGGCCACCACATGCACATGGCCTACATCGACGTGAAACCCAGGCAGAAGGCCAACGGCCGCACCGTGGTGCTGCTGCACGGCAAGAACTTCTGCGCCGGCACCTGGGAAAGCACCATCGCCGCGCTGAGCAATGCCGGCTACCGCGTGGTCGCGCCGGACCAGATCGGCTTCTGCAAGTCCACCAAGCCCGAGCGCTACCAGTACAGCTTCCAGCAGTTGGCGAGCAACACCCATGCGCTGCTGGAGCACCTGAAGATCGGCAAGGTCACCCTGCTCGGCCACTCCACCGGCGGCATGCTCGCCACCCGCTACGCGCTGATGTACCCGCAGCAGGTGGAGCAACTGGCGATGGTCAACCCCATCGGCCTGGAAGACTGGAAGGCCCTCGGCGTGCCCTACCGCACCCCGGACCAGTGGTACGAGCGTGAGCTGAAGACCAGCGCCGAAGGCATCCGCCAGTACGAGCAGGCGACCTACTACGCCGGCCAGTGGAAGCCCGAGTACGACAAGTGGGTGATCATGCTCGCCGGCCTGTTCAACGGTGCCGGCCACGAGCGCGTGGCGTGGAACTCGGCACTGCTCTACGACATGATCTTCACCCAGCCGGTGGTCTACGAATTCGGCCAGCTGAAGATGCCGACCCTGCTGCTGATCGGCACCAAGGACAACACAGCCATCGGCAAGGACCTGGCCCCGGCCGAGCTGAAAGCCAAGCTGGGCAACTACGCCGAGCTGGGCAAGCAGACCGCCAAGGCGATCCCCAACGCCACCCTGGTGGAATTCGACGACCTGGGCCACGCGCCGCAGATCCAGGACCCGAAGCGCTTCCACGACGCGCTGCTCAAGGGCTTGGCAGAGCTCAAGCACTGATCAGCGTGCCGGGTTGTTTGAACCGTAGGATGGCGTGGAGCGAAGCGATACCCATCGATTCCTCCCGCCATCAACACGGGTATCGCTGCGCTCCACCCATCCTACAAAAGCGATCCGGCTCGGCGCGGAACCTGACCTGACTTGTAGGAGCGAGCTTGCTCGCGAACCGCCCAGCACCTGAGCAGCCGGGAAAATGCGTTCGCGAGCAAGCTCGCTCCTACAAAAACCAAGGCTCCAGCCCCAACAAAAACGCCGGCTCCCCTCGCAGGGAGCCGGCGTTTTTCATTCGGGCAAGCAATCAGCCCAGGTTCTTGCCCAGCAGCGCGTGGTACAGCTCGCTGTCGCCGAGCACGCCCACCACGCGGTTCTGTTCCTGCAGCACCAGCTTGTGGCCGGTCTGGTAGCGGATCTGCAAGGCATCGCGCATGCGGATGCTGACGTCGACCAGGGTCGGCTCGTGCTTGAGCTTCTCCACCGGGTCGCCCGGGCGCCATTGCTGCAGGTCGATGATGTTGCTGCCCTGGCGCACGGCCTTGATCTGGTTGCCCTCGGTCAGGCCGAGCCAGCAGTCGCGGCCCTGGTCGAAGCACACCTCGTCGGCCTGGCGGCGGCACTGGTCCAGGCCGCGCATCAGGCTGGAGCCGCACAGCACGTTGAGCGGGTTGGTGTGGGCGACGAAGGTACGCACATAGTCGTCCGCCGGGCTGAGCACGATTTCCTCGGGCTTGCCGTGCTGGATGATGCGGCCGTCCTTCATGATCGCGATGCGCGTACCGATCTTCAGCGCCTCGTCGAGGTCGTGGCTGACGAAGACTATGGTCTTGTGCAGCTGGCGTTGCAGCACCAGCAGTTCATCCTGCAACTGCTGGCGGATCAGCGGGTCCAGCGCGGAGAAGGGCTCGTCCATCAACAGGATGTCGCCATCCATCGCCAGCGCGCGGGCCAGGCCGACGCGCTGCTGCATGCCGCCGGAGAGCGAATCCGGGCGCTTGTCGCGCCATTGCGACAGGCCGACCAGCTCCAGTTTCTCGTCGATCACCTTCTTCCGCTCGTTGGCCGGGCGGCCCTGCATTTCCAGGCCGAAGCCGATGTTCTCGGCGACGGTCAACCAGGGCATCAGCGCGAACTTCTGGAACACCATGGCGATGCGCTTGGTGCGCATGGTCTTGAGGGTGGCCGGCGAGCAGTTGGCGATGTCCACCTGCTGGCCTTCGTGCTCGATCAGCAGCTTGCCGCGGCTGACCCGGTTGAGGCCATTGATGCAGCGCAGCAGGCTGGACTTGCCCGAGCCCGACAGGCCCATCAGCACGCAGATCTCGCCGCGATTGACGTCCAGGCAGGCATCCTCGACACCCAGCACCTGGCCGGTGCGCTTGAGGATCTCCTCGCGGCCCAGACCCTTGTCCAGCAGCTTGAGCGCTTCCTTGGTATGGGTGCCGAAAATCACATCCACATGTTCGAATCGAATCGCCGACATAGTGCTTACCTCCCCCGCAGCGAACGTTGCTTGCACACCCGATCGAGCAGGATGGCGAGCAGGACGATGGCCAGACCGGCCTCGAAGCCGAGGGAAATGTCCGCCGTGTTGAGCGCGTTGACCACCGGCTTGCCGAGGCCGTCAGCACCCACCAGCGCGGCGATAACCACCATCGACAGCGACAACATGATGCATTGCGTGATCCCCGCGCCGATGCTCGGCATGGCGTGCGGCAGCTCGATGCGCGTCAGCAGTTGCCAGCGCGAGCAGCCGAAGGCCTTGCCGGCGTCCATCAGCTCCGCGGGCACATCCTGGATGCCCAGGCAGGTCAGGCGGATGGGCGCGGCGATGGCGAAGATCACCGTGGAGATCAGGCCCGGAACCACACCCAGGCCGAACAGGGTCAGGGTGGGGATCAGGTAGACGAAGGTGGGCACCGTCTGCATCAGGTCCAACAGCGGCCTGAGCGCGGTGTAGAACCAGGGCTTGTGCGCCGCCAGGATGCCCAGCGGCACCCCGATGGCGATACACACCACCGTGGCGAAGATCACCTGCGCCAGGGTCTCCATGGTCTCCTGCCAGTACCCCAGGTTGAGGATCAGCAGCAGCGAGGCCAGGGCGAAGACCGCCAGGCCCCAGCTGCGCTGGATGTAGAACACCAGGAAGACCATCAGCGCGATCAGCGCCAGCGGGTTGAACCAGAGCAGGCTGTTGGTGACGCCGTGGATAAGGAACTCGAGGGTGTCGGAAATCTTGTCGAACACCGACGCGCCATGTTGCGTGAGCCAGTCGACGAAGGCGGCGATATGCTCGCCCAGCGGTAGCTTGTGGTCAGTCAGAAACATAATGCGGGCCCATCAGAAGCTTGAGGAATCGGCCAACGGCAATGATTTCGGCACTTATTTCGCGAATGCCACCTTGGCTGCCGCCAAGGCCGGTTTGCCGTCACGGGTGGTCACGCCGGCAAGCCAGGCGTCGAGCAGTTCCGGATGGTCCTTCAACCAGGCTTTTGCCGCCTCTTCGGGCTTCTTGCCCCCGTTGAGCACGGCGTCCATGAGTTTGTTTTCCATGTCCAGGGTGAAGCTCAGGTTGGCCAGCAGCTTGCCGACGTTCGGGCATTCCTGGGCATAGCCCTTGCGCACGTTGGTGTAGATGGTCGCGCCGCCGTAGTTGGGGCCGAACACGTCATCGCCGCCTTCGAGGTACTTCATCTTGAAGCGGGTGTTCATCGGATGCGGCTCCCACCCCAGGAACACGATCCACTGATTGCGGCGATCGGCGCGCCCGACCTGCGAGAGCATGCCGGCCTCGCTGGACTCCACCAGCTTGAACTTGCCCAGGTTGAACTGGTTCTTGTCGAGCATCCCCTGCACCAGGCGGTTGCCGTCGTTGCCCGGCTCGATGCCGTAGATCTTGTTGCCCAGCTTGTCGGCGTACTTGCTGATGTCGGCGAAGGTCTTCAGGCCACCGTCATACGCGGCCTGGGAAACGGCGAGGGTGTACTTGGCGCCTTCGAGGTTGGCCCGCACGGTTTCCACCGTGCCCGCATCGGCGTAAGGCTTGATGTCGTTGGCCATGCTCGGCATCCAGTTGCCGAGGAACACGTCGAGGTCATTGTTCGCCAGCGACTTGTAGGTCACCGGCACGGACAGCATGTTCATCTTGGTGGTGTAGCCAAGCGATTCGAGCACCTGGCGGGTAGTGGCGGTAGTCACGGTGATGTCGGTCCAGCCGACGTCGGAGAAGCGAACCGTGCCGCACGACTCAGGTTCAGCGGCCTGAACCGCCAGCGGCGCGCAAACGGACACAGCCAGCAGCAAAGACTTGCAACCTTTCATGAGCGTACTCCTCTGCGGGGTGGGGCGCCGGCGCTTCCCGCAAAGGGCGCGGCGGTCTCTCGTTTTATGGGTGGGGCCAGGCTTGCAGGCCCTTTTGTTGTCATTTCGTATCGATCATGGAACAGGAAAAATTCGCCGCATACCGGGTGCGTCGCAACCAGTGCAGGCGAAGTCGCAATCAGCACCAGGCATGTCGCATCCAATCGCAGGGCCCGGCGCAGGCGACCTGCGGGGGTCGCGATCAGTCCATCGCGACTGACTTCGACCCCACCGGCGCAACACAGGAAACACACGGTACACCCCTGCAACCAGGTGCCTCGCACCTGTGGATTGGCCTGTAGCCAAGCCTTGGCGGCCTGGCGTGGATTGCGCCGCTCGTTGAGCAGCGTATCCATCCGTTGCTTCTCCAGCGCCAGGTCGAATTTCAGGTTCTTCAGCAGCCGCGCGACATTCGGGCACTCCTGAAGATAGCCTGTTCGGACGCTGGCGAAGACCGTGGCGCCGCCATGATTCGGCTCGAAACAGGCATCGCCACCGTCCAGGTACCTTACCTGAAGACGCCCATTCATCGGGTGAGGTTCCCCAATCGGCGGTTTCAGCGCCTCGGCGCGCCTGGCACAAGCCGGCATGTCGGCCTCGCTGGACGCCATCCGCTTGAAGCCGTCCAGGTCGAACCTCCGGTCATCGATCAGCTTGCGGATCCGTTGGTTGCCGTCGTCGGTGCCGGATCATGGGGCAAGCCGGATTCCCGCGCCGATGTTGCAGCCGCCGCGTCCTGCAAGGGAGCGGCTACGGCGCTTTTGGATATGACCAAGTCGGTGCCGGAAGGGGCCGCGCGACCGCTTGGACCGATGATGAGCACGCAACGCGGGCACAGGGACGTGCCCACGCCCCCACCCCCGCAGGAAGCGCAGCCCGCTCGGAGTCCGGCATGGCAATCAGTGTGTTCGACCTGTTCAAGATCGGTATCGGCCCCTCCAGCTCGCACACCGTCGGCCCCATGCGCGCCGCCGCGCTGTTCGTCGGCGCCCTGCGCGAACGGCAGATGCTCGAACGTACCACGCGCGTGGAAGTACGCCTGTACGGCTCGCTGTCCGCCACCGGCATCGGCCACGGCACCGACCGCGCGGTGATCATGGGCCTGATGGGCGAATGGCCCGACCGCATCGACCCACGCCAGATCGAACCGCGCATGGCCGCCCTGCGCGCCTCCGGCGAGCTGCTGCTGGCCGGCAGCCGGGCAATCCGCTTCGACTGGGTGCGCGACATGCGCCTGCTCGACGAAAGCCTGCCCTACCATCCCAACGCCATGCGCCTGACCGCCTTCGGTCACGACGGCGAGCTGCACGGCGACACCTACTACTCCATCGGCGGTGGCTTCGTCGTCGACGAGGAGCAGGCCGCCTCCGGCAGCCTCGACACCGACAACACCGTCCTGCCCTACGACTTCTCCAGCGCCGCCGAACTGCTCATGCTCTGCCGACGCCACGGCCTGCGCGTATCCGAGCTGATGATGGCCAACGAACGCATGTGGCGCAGCGAAACCGACATCCGCGAGGGCCTCAAGACCCTCTGGCAGGCCATGCGCGACTGCGTGAACAGCGGCCTCAGCCAGGAAGGCACCCTCCCCGGCGGTCTCAACGTCCAACGCCGCGCCGCGCGCCTGCACCGCAACCTGCAGGAAATCGGCAAGCCCAACGTCATCGGTTCCACCTTGAGCGCGATGGAATGGGTCAACCTCTTCGCCCTGGCGGTGAACGAGGAAAACGCCGCTGGTGGACGCATGGTCACCGCCCCCACCAACGGCGCGGCGGGGATCATCCCGGCAGTGCTGCACTACTACATGCGCTTCAACCCCGACGCCCGCGAAAGCGACATCACCGACTACTTCCTGGCCGCCGCCGCCGTCGGCATCCTGTGCAAGAAAAACGCCTCCATCTCCGGCGCCGAAGTCGGCTGCCAGGGCGAAGTCGGCTCCGCCTGCGCGATGGCCGCGGCGGGTCTCGCCGAAGTCCTCGGCGCCAGCCCCGAGCAAGTGGAGAACGCCGCCGAGATCGGCCTGGAACACAACCTCGGCCTGACCTGCGACCCCGTCGGCGGCCTCGTCCAGGTGCCCTGCATCGAACGCAACGCCATCGCCGCGGTGAAAGCCATCAACGCCGCACAAATGGCCCTGCGTGGCGACGGCCAGCACTTCATCAGCCTCGACCAGGTGATCCGTACCATGCGCGACACCGGCGCCGACATGCACGACAAGTACAAGGAAACCTCGCGCGGCGGCCTGGCCGTCAGCAGCATCGAATGCTGAGCCCGAAATCGACCACGCCGCCGCCACGACGCCTCATTCTGGCGCAGCGGCACGTTCGTACCGAACCGCCGAGCAGCGTTACCGTTTCGCGCATCGTCCCATCGGCAGGCTGACCGGGGAGTGCTACCAAAATCCCCAGCCCTTTCCCCATGCGCATTTGCGACCTGTGACGGGTCGCATTCCGATCCCTCAAAAACGGCATATCCCTGCCGTTTTCTTTTTTTATTGAACGCTCAATCAACCTAGGCATGGCATTTGCCTTGCTATAGGCAGAGGAACAGCCAGGGAACCGCCCACGGCGGACTTCCCCAACAGAACAACAAGCATAAGAAACGCCTCCCTAGAGGCGACTGTGACTAGCGTGAGGTGATCGAATGAACGCGTTCAACCCCGGAGTTCCGCCGCAAAACCGAGCTCCGCAGTCCATCGGCTTCCTGCTGCTGGACAACTTCACCCTGATCTCCCTGGCCTCGGCGGTGGAACCGCTGCGCATGGCCAACCAGCTTTCCGGGCGCGAACTCTACCGCTGGCACACCCTCAGCCTCGACGGTCGTCAGGTCTGGGCCAGCGACGGCCTGCAGATCACCCCCGACGCCGCCTGCGACAGCGCCCCGCAGATGGATACGCTGATCGTGGTCGGCGGCGTCGGCATCCAGCGCAGCGTCACCCGCGAACACGTCACCTTCCTCCAGGCCCAGGCCCGCCACGGCCGCCGGCTTGGCGCCGTGTGCACCGGCAGTTGGGCCCTGGCCCGCGCCGGCCTGCTCGACGGCTACGACTGCTCGGTGCACTGGGAATGCCTGGCCGCCATGCAGGAAGCCTTCCCCCGCGTGGCCATGAGCACCCGCCTGTTCTCCATCGACCGCAACCGCTTCACCTCCTCCGGCGGCACCGCGCCGATGGACATGATGCTGCACCTGATCGGCCGCGAGCATGGCCGCGAACTGTCGGCGGCGATCTCCGAGATGTTCATCTACGAGCGCATCCGCAACGAACAGGACCACCAGCGCGTACCGCTCAAGCACATGCTCGGCACCAACCAGCCCAAGCTGCAGGAAATCGTCGCGCTGATGGAGGCCAACCTCGAGGAGCCCATCGACCTCGACGAACTGGCCGTCTACGTCAACGTCTCGCGCCGCCAGCTCGAACGCCTGTTCCAGAAGTACCTGCACTGCTCGCCGTCACGCTACTACCTGAAGCTGCGCCTGATCCGCGCGCGCCAGCTGCTCAAGCAGACCTCCATGTCGATCATCGAAGTCGCCTCGGTCTGCGGCTTCGTCTCCACCCCGCACTTCTCCAAGTGCTACCGCGAATACTTCGGCATCCCCCCGCGCGACGAACGCCAGGGCCAGCCCATCGGCCAGCCGGTCATGGTCATGCCCATCCCGCAGGACCTCGCCCTCATGCCCAACTCCTCGGCCATCTCCGCCCTCAGCCAGGCCCAGGGCGAATCCACCTTCGCCAGCGTGCGGGTGCTCTGAGGCCCGTCGCCTGAAACACAAAAGGGAAGCCCGCTGGCCTCCTTTTTGTGTTTCAGGCGCTTGTAGGAGCAAGCCTGCTCGCGCGACTCCGGCACGCGATGCCTTCGTAGGAACCGCCCGCATCCACCGCCCCTGCCGCGACTGCAGAACCCCGCCTCATGCCCCCAACGGCAAGCTGAGCTGCCAGGACACCCCGAACCTGTCGCTCACCCAGCCAAAGCACCGACTGAAACCGTAGTCTCCCAGCGGCATATAAACCCGCCCACCCTCCGCCAGCACAGCGAAGACGCGCTCCAACACATCGCCCGACTCGAACTCCACGAAGATCGAACTGGACGGCGTGAAATCGAAGTCATGCCTCACCGGGCTGTCCGAACACAGGAACGCCTGCCCGCACACCTCGAACCGCGCCACCTTGATCGTCCCCTCCGGGCCAGGCTCACCGGCGCCATAGCGCTCCACGTGCACCACGCGGGAGTTGGGAAAAGTAGCGAGATACAAATCCAGCGCCGTCTGCGCGACGCCGCCCTGGAACATGAGGAAGGGAGTGGCGGTGGTCATGGCGGCTCTCCTGTGAAGGGAAGGGGCCAGTCTAGGACATCGGTAAGGCGATTCGGAAACTGCGGGCGACCCAACTCGGACCGAGCGCATCGAGGTTACTTTCCACTCTCACCACGTCCGGCGCCCCATAAGCCCGTCCAAGGCAAGCAGTGCGATTTCACCAGCGCTCATACCGACAGGGATTGCCCTTTCTGTAATTTATAGACTACAGTCGATATGAAGAAAATCGAGTCCGCCAAGTTTCGAACCTGGCTGCAGAACCTGAAGGACAATAGGGGCAGGGCCCGCATCGTCGCCCGGATAAACCGCCTGCTGGAAGGCCTGCCAGGCGACGTCGCACCGGTCGGCCAGGGCGTCAGCGAGCTTCGGATACACCATGGACCAGGCTACCGCGTCTATTTCCATCAGCAGGGCAGCACTCTGCTGATACTCCTCTGCGGAGGCGACAAGGGCAGCCAGGGTCGTGACATCGAAGCTGCGCAGAAAATGCTGGCGGCGTGGAGAGCACAACATGACTGAGACGTTCACCGAATTCGATCCCGCGCAGTACCTCACCAACCCCGAAGCCATTGCCGAGTTCATGAGTGACGCGCTGGAAACCGGCGATGCCTCCTACATTGCCAAAGCCATGGGAGTCGTCGCTCGCGCCAAAGGCATGACGGAACTGGCGCGGGAAACCGGCCTGTCTCGCGAGCAGCTCTATCGTTCCTTCAGCGAACACGGCAACCCGACGCTGAAGACGCTACTGGCCGTGATGAATGCTCTCGGGATTGAAATGACAGTGCGGCCACAGGTTGCGCACTAAGCTCTTTTCACATATTCAATTATAACCAATCCGCCTTTTCGCCTTATAGCAGCCGTTGATTGCTATCGCCTTTTCATAAAATTCCTTACGTCTTCCACGATCTCTGTCTCCCTGTAAGCGATAGATTTCTGCTTGAAAATCGAGACTGTCCCCCCAAGGCATCGCAAATCCTTCCGGAGCTTTCTCTCTACACTCAAACTGTATTGCAGGCTGGGGGTAATACTTCTCATAAGCCGCAGTGTTGCTATCGACTACTTTCAAGTTGGAATTAAAATCTTTCTCTCCGGGAAAGTCCCAACATGCATTCGATACTATGAATCGCCCCTAGTTTCGTAGACACCTCCAAGCCTCATAATGAG